>CAZRMO010000028.1:12420-36954 GCA_964601155.1 uncultured Enterobacteriaceae bacterium | reverse complement strand
ACGCTGCTGGTGGCCGTGGCCAACGGGGAGGGGTTCATCAAGATCACCGGCGAAGTGGGCACGGGCAAGACGCTGTTGTGCCGCAAACTGCTCGCGACCCTGGCCGACACCTACGTCACTGCTTACATTCCGAATCCCAACCTGGAGCCGCGCACGCTGCTGATGGCGCTATGCGACGAGTTGCGCATCGAGGTGGATGCAGACCTGGATCAGCACCGTCTGCACAAGGCGCTGAACCACGCGCTGCTCGATTTCGCCCGCGAGCGCAAGCGCGTGGTGATCTGCCTCGACGAAACCCAGGCGATGCCGCTGGAGACGCTGGAAACCTTGCGTCTGCTGACCAATCTCGAAACGGAAAAAAGAAAGCTCGCGCAGGTGATTCTGTTCGGCCAGCCCGAACTCGACCAGAAGCTCGCGCATGAATCGGTGCGGCAACTGCGCCAGCGCATTACCTTCCAGCATTACCTGGGCAGGCTCACGCGCGAGGAACTGGGGCATTATCTGGCGCACCGCCTCGAGGTCGCGGGTTATCGCGGCGACACGGTATTTGCAGGCGGCGCAGTGCGGGCGATCCATCGTGCCACCGGTGGCGTGCCGCGACTGGTGAACATCCTCGCGCACAAAACCCTGATGCTCGCTTTCGGCGAAGGCGTGCGTCAGGTACGCGCACGGCATGCGCGCGCCGCGATTGCCGATACGCCGGCGGCAGGTTCCTTTCCCGCGCGCCACTGGGCCTGGTTTATCGCAGCGGGCTTGCTCGCCAGTAGCGGTATTGGTTGGCTGGTGCTCAAATGAGCCTGATCAACAAAATGCTGCAGGATCTGGACAAGCGCCATGCCGGCGACGGCGGTGGCAAGACGCTGACGCAGCAATTGCGCCCGGTGAAGGCGGCGCGCAAGGACTGGCAGAGGATCATGTGGGAGATCGGCGCCGGCTTGATTGTCGCGGCCGGCTGGGCCGGCTGGGTCTATTACCAGATTGCGCCGCGCTCGGTAGTTACCGACCTGGCTATGCGCATGCATTTGCAACGGGCGCAAATGCAACTGGCCGCCGCGCGGCAAGTCACCGCCGCGCCGCCGGCACCGCCGCCCGCGGTAGTTCTGGCACCGCCGCTTGCAGCGCCGGCCGCCGCGCCGCAAACGCCGCCTGGCGCTACTGCGGCGCCCGCGCCGGTCGAGTCTGGGAACAAGGACACGGCGGCGGCGGGTGTGGACATGCTCAGGCTTGCCCCCGCGATCACCACACCGTTCAGGGAGAAGCCGCTCCCCAGACCCAGACCCAGGCCAAGGTCCAGGCGCGCCGTCGCGGCTGCACCGGTACCTAAGAAGGCGGACCATGGAAACCGCAGCCCCGGCGTGATGGCGCAGGGCACAGCGGCATCGGTGGAAGAAAGCCCGAGGAACATCGACAAGCACATCCATCCGTCGACGCCGGCGGCGCGCGCGGAAAACGACTTTCGTGAGGCTACCGAATTGCTCAACCAGGGTCGGGTAGCCGAAGCGATAGACGGCTACATGGCGGCCCTGCGGCAGGATCCCGGGCATGCCGCGGCGCGCCAAGCCTTGGTCAGCCTGTTGCTGGAGAACCGGCGCATCGGAGAAGCGCAGCAATTCCTGCAAGAAGGCTTGAACCTCCATCCGGAACGAACTGCCTACGCGATACTGCTGGCGCGCATACAGGTGGCTCGCGGGGATGTGAAAGGTGCGCACGAACTGTTGCGCAAGTACGCCGGCGGCGCGGCGAATGATGCCGAATACCACGCCTTCGATGCGGCGCTGTTGCAGCGTCTGGGGCGCCATAAGGAAGCGGTGGCCAGCTACCAGGCGGCGCTAAGACTAGCGCCGCGCACCGCGCTATGGTTGATGGGCATGGGCATATCGTTGCAGGCAGAAAATGACGAGGCAGCGGCGCTGGATGCGTTCCAGCGCGCCAAGGCGGCGGGCGGTCTCAGCCCGGAGCTGATGGCATTCGTCGATCAGCGCATGAAGCAACTGCAATAGGACGACCGTCGCCGGCATTCGCGCTCGGATTGAACGGCAGCGCCGGAATTCCCCGCGAAACCTATCCGCGGAGCAGGGCACATGCAGGCTCGCTATCATGAGTATTCGAAGGAATATCGGGTTTATCGATACGCCGCCAATGACCGCGACCGGTAATAGGCTGCGTCGACGCATGCCGCAACTCCAACCTGCGGGGCGCAACAAGCATTCCGAGGCGTGCAAGCCGTGACCCTGCCGCAGCCCCATCCCGCGCGTATCGCCCTCAACGACGAGGTTCATGCGCGCCCGTACCAGGAGCTCAAGGCGCCGCTGCGGGCATCGTATCTGGCGATGCTTGCCGAGCCGGCGCAGCGTGAGGGAGAACATGCGCATGTGAGCGAATTGTGCCTGCGCTACGGCCACGAACCGCCGCCGCCGGAGGCGCGCTACTTCGTCGCCGATTTCGGCGCATTCCGCCTGCGCTGGGAACGCCATGGTGAGTTCAGCAGCTACACGATATTCGAAGACGGCGCCGGCGGCGAGCCGTTCGCACAGCCGGCAGCCAATGCGCTGCCACCGCAATGGCTGGCCGCCTTGCCCGGCAGTCTGATCGTGGCCGCGCATGTGGCGCTGCTGCCTGGCGGCGAAGAGCAAGCGCCCATCGAATCGGTTTCCGCGCATTTCTCCGGCAATACGCTGGCGGGCGCGCAGGTGGCCGACGGCGGGGCAGCAGCGTTCACCGATTTTCGCATTCATCAGGACGGCTTCTCCCGTTTCCTGCTGCTCGACCACGGCATGGGAAGACGCCGTGCCGGCCGCGTGTTGCAGCGCCTGCTGGAGATCGAAACCTATCGCATGTTCGCCTTGCTCGCGTTTCCGCTCGCGCGCGAAGTCGGCGCGAAACTTGTTGCCGCCGAGCGCGATCTGGCAGATATTACCGGGCAGATGGTGACGCAGAGCCCGACCGACGAGCCCGGTCTGCTCGACCGGCTCACGCGGCTCGCTGCGGCAGTGGAGCGGGAGCTTGCCGCAAGCAGCTATCGTTTCGGCGCGGCACGCGCCTATTACGGACTGGTAGGGCAGCGCATCGCGGAACTGCGCGAGCAGCGCATTACGGGCATTCAGACCATCGACGAGTTCATGCAGCGCCGCCTGGCGCCCGCCATGAGTACCTGCGAATCGGTGGCGCGGCGGCAGGCGGAGTTGTCCGAACGCGTGGCCCGCGCCAGCGACTTGCTGCGCACGCGCGTGGACATTGCGCGCGAAATGCAGAACCAGGAGTTGCTCGCGTCCATGAATCGGCGCGCGCGCCTGCAGCTGCGCCTGCAGGAGACGGTCGAGGGTTTGTCGGTCGCGGCCATTACTTATTATCTCGTCGGCCTGGTGGGCTATGCGGCCGAGGCGCTCAAGGCCGCTGGGCAGGCCGTGGAACCGGACATCGTCAAGGGAGTGGCGCTTCCGGTGGTGGCACTGCTCGCGGTCGTGGGCATGCGCTATGTGCGCAGGTCCGTGGCCAAGGAAGGTCGACGCGGCTGAGCGCGGCCGCCGGACAGCGCGCAGGAGAGGGCTGCAATGAACTTGGCGGATTGGCTTGGATCGATCGCGGGGACGCTGACGACGGTGGCTTTCGTCCCGCAGGTTTGGCGCGTGTGGAAGTCGCGCTCCACGCGCGACATCTCACTCGGCATGTACTTGGTGTTCACCAGCGGAGTGGGTTTCTGGCTGCTCTACGGTGTGGCCCTCGGCGCCTGGCCCATCATTGTGGCAAACACGGTTACGCTGGCGCTCACGGGAACCGTGCTGGTGCTGAAGCTGCGGCACGGCTGAGCGCGCCGACTGGCTACGCTGCCGGGGCATTACAGCGGGCAAACCCGCCTAGCGGCGTCGCTGCTCTGCGCGGTTCATCACCAGAATCTTTCCGTCGGCCTCGACCACGACCTCGCCTTTCTGGTCTTTGCATATGCCGGTCAGTACCGCGATGCCGCCCCGGTGTTTGGGTTTGTCGCGCTTCTCCACGACGGTCCAAGTGGTCGTGAGCGTGTCGCCTGCGCGCACCGGCGCCTTGAAGCGGCAGGTATGTTCCAGATAGGCTATGGCGGTGCCACCGAAATACATGCCGACGGACGCCGATACCAGAGCGCTGGTGAACGGGCCGTGCAGGATGCGGCTGCCGAAGCGGCTGCGCTTGCCGTGCTCCTCGTTTGTGTGCAGCGGATTGAAGTCGCCGAATAGCCCGGCTGCGAGCACCAGATGCGTTTCGGTAACGGTCATGGCGGAGCCGAAGCTGTCGCCGATGGCGATTTCGTCGTAGGCCTTGCCCGGAAAAAGAACCATGTGGACTCCTGTTTCAGCGTACCCGAATTCTGTCAACAAGCCCGCTCCGCGGCAACAGCAATTTGTGCCAAAATCGGCGCTGCCGCAGACTCCGCGCGAGACACAACCGATGAAACTGTATACGTTCTTCCGCTCCTCCGCCGCGTTCCGCGTGCGCATTGCGCTCAACTGCAAGGGCATCCCCTACGAAGCGCTGCCGATCAGCCTGCCCAAGGGCGAGCACAAGCTCGCACCCTATCTGACGCTGCATCCGCAGGGCCTGGTGCCGGCGCTGGAAGACGGCGGCAAGATCTACGTTCAGTCGCTGGCGATGATGGAATACCTGGAGGAGACGCGCCCGCAGCCGCCGCTGTTGCCCGCAAACGCAGATGACCGTGCCTACGTACGCGCGCTGGCGCAGGTCATCGCCTGCGAGATCCATCCGCTGAACAATCTGCGCACACTGCGTTACGTCAAGAAAAGCTACGGCCTGGACGAAGAGGGCGTCAACGCCTGGTACCGACACTGGATTGCCGCAGGGCTAGCCGGTCTCGAAGCCTTTGTCGCCGGCGCGAACAAATCGGGCCGGTATTGCTATCGTGACCAGGTCACCATCGCCGACTGCTGTCTGGTCCCGCAGGTATTCAATGCGCAGCGCTACCAGTGCGACCTGGCGCCGTACCCTGCGGTCATGGCTATATTCGCAGAATGCATGAAACTGGATGCCTTCATCGACGCCCAGCCGAGCAGGCAGCCCGACGCGGCATAGCGCTCAGCAACCGATTTCACGCGCCGGATCTTGATCGGCGCCCGTTGCAATGCAATTTCCGCAATGGCCTGACCATGCGACCATCTATTTATTCAGGTTCGCGGTCAGCCATTCGACCAGCTTGGCGCCGGCGGCGTCGCTCGCCGCGATCAGCGCGTGCACTCCGCCTTCGGCGTTGGGCGTGGCGACGGCCTGCTCGATATCGAATTGCTGCTGCGCCACGACGTCGCGCTTGCGCATCAGGATCGCCCGCAGGCGCAGCACAGCGTGGCTGCTCGTCGCGGTATCGAACACCTGGCTGAATTCCTCCAGTTCCAGGCGCAGCAGGTACTCGGCGCGCACACCATCGGCAGGCGCGAATACGCCCGCCTTGCTCGCCCGCGCGATGTCCGCGCGCAGCCGCTGACCGAGCAGCGCCGCCGGCGACATGACCCAATGGCTCAGGGCATACGCCCTGGGCCGGGTCGCGTCCTGATAGGCCAGACGGTAATAGATGTTGGAGTTATCCATCCACGCGGGCGCGGCGACGTCGGCGACGACCAGTTTCTGCTGCAGGCTCGGATTGGCATATTTGCCCAAGCGCGGCAGGCCGAAGTCATAGGTGGCCATCCCCTCGCGCGGGTGCGGCCCGAGGGCGCAGCCGGAGATCAGTGCAAGCAACAGCAGGAAAGCGGCGCGTAACATTATCTTCCTCCCGTGAATCCGGGCTCGCCCGGGCCGGGCGAGCCCGGCGGTGTGCCAAAAACGAGACTCTGCGGCTGCTCACCCAAGGTGTTGATGACACGACCCAGGGCGTGCGTATCCTTGTTCAGACCGTCGACGAGCACATTCACGCGCGGCATGGTTTCATCATTCACCGCGCGCGCAGTGACCCCGACTTCCTCCACGCTGGTGAGCGCGCGCGTGAGCGTGTCCACGCGGTCGTTAAGTTTAAGCGCGAGTCCGTTGGCGCTGGCCATGAGCCGATCGGCGTTCCTGATGCTTGCGCGCGCGTCGCCTGCCAGGCCTTTCGCCTCGGCGATCAGCCCGGGCATAGCTTCCAGGCTGGGCTCCAGTTTCTTCGCCACGGTGTTTGCGCGCTGCGTCGCCTCCTCCAGATTCGCCAGCGTGCGCCGTATGTGCGCCTGGTTCTCGTCATCGAGCAGACGTTTTACCTGGTCCGCGATCTCGACAAACGTGCCGAACAGGACCTCGCCTTGGTCCATCAACGAAGGTTTCATGGGAATCATCGCGACCTTGCCCGGCCTGCTTTGCAGCGCTTCGTCGGACTTGCCTTCGTCCTCGAGCAGTACATATGCCAAGCCGGTAATGCCCTGATAGCCGAGCTGGGCGTAGGTGCCCTTGGTAATCGGCGTGCCTTCGCGCACGCCGATGTGGATGCGTATGCGGCCGCGGTCGGCGGTGTCGATGCTGATGGCGTCGACCTTGCCCACGTCGACGCCACGGTAGCGCACCGGCGCCTCCACTTTCAACCCGGTCACAGTGCTGTTGGTGGCCAGAGCGTAGGGAATCAGCTTGGTTTCGTCCTTGCTGAACCACAGGCCCGCTGCTGCCAGCGCCGCTCCCAGCACCAGGGTGAACAAGCCTGCCGCAAGGGCATGCGCGCGGTTTTCCATAACGATTCTCCCCTAAATGCCTGTCGTCTAGTTTAACCGAAGCCCCACCGCCGACAGCGCGCGCAATCCGCGTTCGCCGAGAAAAAAGTTGAGTATGAATGGATGCTTTACCGCGATCGCCTCCTGCAGCGATCCGTACACAATCAGCTTTTGTTCCGCCAGCACGGCGATCTTGTCCGACAGCGACACCAGCGTGTCGAGGTCGTGCGTCACCATCACCACCGTCAGGTCGAGCGTCGCGTGCAGCGACTGGATCAGCTTGACGAAGCTCTCGCTGCGGTCCGGGTCGAGCCCCGCGGTCGGCTCGTCCAGAAACACCAGCTCGGGCTCGAGCACCAGTGCCCGCGCGAGCGCGATGCGCTTGATCATGCCGCCGGAGAGATCGGATGGCATCTTCGAAGCGTGACGGCGCTCGATGTCTACCATATCGAGCTTGAGCATCACCATGTCGCGGATGAATTCCTCGTCGAATGCGCGCAACTCGCGCAGCGGCAGGGCGATGTTGTCGAATACCGACAGCGCGCTGTAAAGCGCCCCTTCCTGGAACAGTACGCCCCAGCGCTTGCGGATTTTCTGCACCAGTTGCGCATTCGATCCGTGCAGCGGGATGCCGAACACCTTGACCGTACCGCGCGCCGGCTGCTCCAGGCCCAGTATTTGCCGCATCAGTGTGGTCTTGCCGCTGCCCGAACCGCCCACCAGAGACACCACTTCGCCCGGCATCACCGTAAGGTTCAGGTCTTTGTGCACCACAAGGTCGCCGAACTGCGTCCACAGGCCACGCACTTCGATCACCGGGTTCATGACAGGGAAATGCCTACGTCGGAGAAGATTACAGCGAACACGGCGTCGGCGATGATCACTGCGGTGATCGACGCCACCACCGCGTTGGTGGTGCCTATGCCCAGGCTCTCGGTGTTGGGTTGCACGCGCAGGCCGAAATGACAGGCGATCAGCGCGATCAGCGCGCCGAACACGACCCCCTTGCCCATCGCCAGCCACAGGTTGACCGCCGGCACGGCAGCCGGCAGACCGATGAAGAACGAATGCATGCTGATGCCCAGTTGCATGTCGGCGGAGAGGGCGCCGCCGATCAAGGCGATGCCGGAGGTCCACAGGATCAGCAGCGGCAGAGCGATCGCCAGCGCCACGATCTTGGGCAGGATCAGGCGCACTGTATGCGGAATGCCCATCACAGACAGCGCGTCGAGCTCTTCGGTGACGCGCATTACGCCGAGCTGTGCCGTGATGGCCGAGCCCGAGCGACCTGCCACCAGCACCGCTGCGATCACTGGTCCGAGCTCGCGGATGATGCCCATGCCGAGAAGGTTGATGATGAAGATATTGGCGCCGAAAGCCTTCAGTTGCTCGGCCGAAAGATAGGACAGCACCACGCCGATGAGAAAGCCCACCAGAGCGGTGATGCCCAGCGCCTGTGCGCCGACACGGAACAGGCTGGCGGATATCTCGCGCCACGGCCCGCGCAGCGGGTGGCGTATCAGCGCGAACGAGTCGATCAGGATCTGCCCGATCAGCTGGACGATGTCGCGCAGATGCTCGGCGGTGAGCAGCATCGCAGCGCCTAGCGCGCGCACCGGGCGCAGCAGATCGAACGGCGCGGCGGCTGCGGCGGCCGCGGTAGAACCCAGGCCGGAAAAAAACACCTCATGCGCTTGCGCCAGCGCGAGCCGGGCCGGGCGGCGCTTGCCCCATGCCTGCCATATCAACAGCGCGCCGATGTGATCGAGGCGTTGGATGCCGGACAGGTCCCAGTGCCTGCCCGGATCGCTCGCGAGTTGCCGCAGCTGCGGTTTGAGCAATCTGGCGCGCGATTCGAGTGCGCGGATGTCCCATGCGCCGGTCAGCGCGACCGCCGCAGCCCCGTCGCCGGCGCGGACTTGCCTGACCTCCGGATCGAGAACAGCTGGCGCGGATGGCTGTTGCATGTGTTTTGTGCCTTCGCGGCGTCGGACCCGATCGCCCGTCCCTGTTCCAGAGTGGCAAGCTACCAGCTTTGCCCAGATACCTGATCATAACCGACACCGCCTACCGCCGACCAGGAGTATGCGTCCAGGATCGACTGGGGCAACTCCTGCGTGACGAGCTGGCGGATCTTGCGGCGCGCATGAAGGTCAGACGGTTGCACCTGCTCCATCACGATCCCGACCAAGGCGACGACGATATCGACCTCACACTCAAACGCAAACAAGCCAAGCAAGCCGTTGACCGGCTGGGCTACAGCGTGCTGTGGAGGCTCCGAGCGAGGAATCGAAGCCGGTTCTTGTCTAGGCCGCAAGAGCGCCGGCAACCGGAATGCCGTGGGCAGACGGCGACGTAGCCGCCGGTGCCGGCGCGCGGGCGGGCTAGCCGCCTTCGACCTGTTCCTTGATCTTGGCCACCACGTCCGGGTTGGCGAGCGTGGTGATGTCGCCTGCATTTCCGCCCGTGGATAGCGCCGCCAGAACGCGGCGCATGATCTTGCCCGAGCGCGTCTTGGGCATGTCGGGAACGATCCACACCTTGCGCGGGCGGGCGATCGGGCTGATCTCGGTTTCGATCGCCTTGGAGATGCGCTTCGCCAGAGCTTCATCGCCCTTCACACCGGGCTTGAGCGAGACGTACAGTTCGGGCACGCGGCCCTTGATCTCATCGGGGACGGCAACCACCGCGGCTTCCGCAACCTCGGACACGGTCAATGCCGCCGACTCGATCTCCTTGGTGCCGAGACGGTGGCCGGCAACGTTGATGACGTCGTCGATACGGCCGAGGATGCGGAAATAGCCGTCCGCTGCATGCACCGCGCCGTCTCCGGCGAAATACGGCCAGTCGTGCCAGTCCTTACTGTTCTTGTTCTTGCAATAGCGCTCGAAGTAGACCTTGGTCATTCTGTCCGGGTCGCCCCAGATGGTTTGCATCAGGCCGGGCCAGGGATTGCGGATGCAGATGTTACCGGCCTTGCCCGCTCCCGCCGGGATCTCCTTGCCGTCGTCATCGTAGACGATGGGATAGATGCCGGGCACGCCGCGTCCGGCACTGCCGGGCTTCATCGGCGCAAGGGCCGGGATCGTGCTGCACAGGAAGCCGCCGTTCTCGGTTTGCCACCAGGTATCCACGATGGCGGCCTCCCCTTTGCCGACGACATTGTAGTACCAGCGCCAGACCTCCGGCTCGATCGGTTCCCCCACCGTAGTCATGTGCTTGAAGTGGTAGTTGTACTTCTGGGGTTCATCGGGACCCGAGCGGCGCAGGGCGCGGATGGCGGTGGGGGATGTGTGGAAGATGTTGACCCCCAGCTCCTCGGCGATGCGCCAGGGCCGGCCGGCGTCGGGATAATTCGGCACGCCCTCGTAAATGGTAGTTGAAGCGCCGAGCGCGAGCGGGCCATACACGATGTACGAGTGGCCGGTGATCCAGCCGATGTCCGCCATGCACCAGTACACGTCCGTGGGGTGGATGTCTTGAATAATCTTTGACGTACCCGCCACATAGGACAGGTAGCCGCCGGTACTGTGCTGGCAGGCTTTCGGGCGCCCGGTGCTGCCGCTGGTGTACATGAGGAAAAGAGGGTCCGTGGCCTTCATGCGCTCCGGCTCGACGCGCTGGCCGCGGTATTTCGGCAGCAGATCGTTGACGACAAAATCGCGGTCCTTCACCAGCGGGGTCTCGGCGGAGTACTTGCCCGGATGGCGCTGCCACACCAGAACCTTCTCGGTGACGAACTTCTCCTCCTTGGCCTTGTCGAACGCGATGTCCGCCAGCTTCTTGTGGTCGAGCAGGGTGCCGCCGCGATAATAGGAATCCGCGGTGATTAGGACGCGACTTCCCGAGTCGGCGATGCGCTCGCCGCAGGCCTGGCCCGAGAATCCGCTGAAGACCTGCGAATGGATGACGCCCAAGCGCGCGCACGCGAGCATGGTGATGGGCAGTTCCGCGATCATCGGCAGGTGCAGCGTGACGCGGTCGCCGCGTTTCAATCCGCAGAAGTCGCGCAGCAACGCGGCGAACTCGTTCACGCGCACCCAGAGTTCCTGGTAGGTGATGTGCTGGATGTGCTCGCCTTCGGGTTCAGGAACGAAGTGAATCGCCGTTTTGTTCCGGTTCTGCGCCAGGTGCCGGTCAACACAGTTGTAACTGGCATTCAATTCCCCCCCGACGAACCACTTCCAAAACGGAGGGGTCGAGGTGTCCAGGGTCTTTTCCCAGTATTTGTACCAAGTCAGAAGGTCGGCGTACTCCTTGAAGCACTCGGGGAAATTCTTCTCGCTGAACCTATCCAGAATCGTAGCGTCGGTCGTATTGGCCTGCGCGATGAAACTGGTCGGAGGGTAGTAGTACTCCTCTTCTTTCCAGTGGACCGCGAGTTGGGCTTCGTTCGGCTGCTCGCTCTTTGGTTTGCTCATAGTCAAGGCTCCTTCGCGCCGGCAGGGGGCCACGAGCGCTGCCGCCGGCATGTAGATGAATTAATGGATAAGCACTGCGCTACTGCAATTCCAGCGCGCTTCCTGCGGCCGCGTTCATTCGGCCGCAGGAAGTATATCGTGTCGCCTCCTAGCCGCCGGAGTACGGGCCGAGCGGAATAACCGGCTTGCCGAAGGTGGCGTTGGTCACCACGCCGAAGCTGGTGTACAAAGCGATCAGGCCGCAGATCAGTCCGATATAGCCGCCGAGGTGCGAGAGCGCTGGCATGCCGAGCAGGATACCGAGGCCAAGCAGGAAGAAAGTGACCCACAAGGTGAGGAATACCCACCACAGCGCCTTGTTCAGCCTGAACGTGGGGATCCACATGTACAGCGTGAACACGCCCCACATCATCAGCGCCATACCGATGGTGCTGCCCGCCTGCGAAAGATCCAGCATGTGGTTGCCACCCAAAAGGAGGAGGAACGCGAACCACCACCAGAACGCCGCGTAGCTCACGAACGCTGTCACACCAAACGTGTTGCCGGTACGGAACTCGAGTATGCCAGCGATCATTTGGGCCAGACCGCCGAAGGCGAACGCCAGCGGTAACACCACCGGCTCGCCGCCATGCGGCAGCAACCCGGCGTTGACCAGGCTAAGGATTACCGTCGTCAGCCCAAAGCCTGCTAGACCGAGCGGAGCGGGATTAGCGAATACGGGTTTTGCTTCGTCTGCCATGCTGCCTCCTCAAGTAAGTGAAATTTAATTTGAACTGCTTGTTTTCACCCAAACGACCGCATCGAAACTATGCGGCAAATCGAGCTATCTTACGTAGAGTATTGGAGCTATTGGATTTCGATTTTTGGTGTGTTGCCTCGGTATTGGATTCCGATTTTCGGTGCGCTACTCGGATAACTCAAAAAGAATCTACCCTAAACGCAATTAAATGGCAACAGGGGCTTTGGTCATACTACTATTATTGTGGAATACCAATGTGCGGCCATGTGCTGTCATGCGAACATGTGTCGTCAACCATACCGCGCACATGGGCGTAATATCTGGTTCCTCCGCGCAGAAATCGGCTGAGTAGCCGAGACGCGGTACCCTGTGTTGCAATGTTCCTGGCGCCTTTTCTTCAACGACTTTGACTCGATACGCCAGTGGCGGGAGTCGTATCGATACATGCGGAAATGGAAGCGCGCCGGAAATCAATGCGAGCCGTCAGTGACGGCTATCATCGGAAGCCTCTATAATCCGGCTTGGCCCCGGTAGCTCAGTGGATAGAGCGGCCCCCTCCTAAGGGGCAGGTCGGACGTTCGATTCGTCTCCGGGGCGCCAGTCAATTCAAGCAGCTGGGCCGACGGCGCAGCCGGCCGTTCCGGCGCACGCAGACCAAGACCCAGTACGCTGCTAGCCAGACCTAATATCGCACCAGCGTTGTGTTGGCATTGGCCGCGCGGCAGGTCTAAACTGCAACGTAGCATTCGTCCGTGGCCTTGGCCGCGCTGGCGGATTTTGATAGGAGGCGCTGTCATGCATGGAGTTCAGATGGTTGCTGCCTTGATTCTATTGGCTGCGGCATCCCAGGCGTTGCCGAAAGACGTTTCCCAGCAGCAAAGCGTGGTCGAGTACGCGCGGCTGGAATATCAAAAAGCCGCTGCCGAGCACAAGGCCGACGCGGAGCAGGTGGCAAACACCGGAAAAGCACTGGAGTCGCTCAAAAAGCGGCTCGAGCAAGAGCGGAAAAAGGCGAGCCTGTCGGAGAGGAAGAAGCAACAGGCCAAGGCGAGACTGGACCGTGCACAAAGAGACCTTGACCAAGCCTGGAAGCAATAGACTCATTTTGTGCAGACTCGCGGTAAATCTTCTTATACATACACATACAGGATGGCTTCAATGAGTGAAGACAGACGCGAAGTAGTCGTAACCGACATCAAGATCCCGTTCTGGTCGATGGTGGTGCTGATGGTAAAATGGGCCATCGCAGCGATTCCGGCCGTGATCATTCTGATGTTGATCGGCGGGCTGGTCTCGATGGTGCTGGGGATGATTCCCGGGGTCGGTTGGCACCATTACTACTGGGGCATGAGCCGCGGAGCGTGGTCGTAGGCGTAGCGGAGACGGGGGCTGCGACTGGTGGGCGCATCGACTCGGCGCGCAACCCTGGATTCGAAAGCTTGAACCAAAGATGATCAAGAGCCTGGACCATTTGGTGCTGACCACACGCGATGCCGAGAAGTGCGTCGATTTCTACACCCGCGTGCTGGGGATGAAACTGGAAACCTTCGGCCAGGGGCGCACTGCGCTGCGCTTCGGCGAACAGAAAATCAACCTCCACGACGAGAACACGGTGACTGACGCCTACGCCGCGTATCCGACGCCAGGGTCGCTGGACATCTGTTTTCTTGCCGACCGCCCGCTGGATGAGGTGATCGCGCAGCTGCATGCGGCCGGCGTCCCGATCGAACTCGGGCCGGCGCAGCGCACCGGCGCGCGCTTTGCGCTGCGCTCGGTCTATGTGCGCGATCCCGATCGGAACTTGATCGAGATTTCCGAGCCGTCCCGGTAGAGCCGGCGTGGCGACGGAACTCGGGCACCACGAGCAACTTGCGCCCGCGGCTTGGGTGCGCCGCTTTGCGCACTTGATAAGGCCAGGCGGCGCGGTGCTCGACCTCGCCTGCGGCCAGGGGCGGCATGCGCGCTACCTCGCCGGACTGGGCTTCCAGGTCGAGGCGGTCGACCGCGATAGCGCCGCTCTGGCCGAGCTCGGCGGCGTCGCCGGGGTAAGAACGCGCTGCGCCGATCTTGAAGCCTCACCCTGGCCCTACGCAGCCGGCCAGTTCGACGGCATCGTCGTCACCAATTACCTGTACCGGCCGCACGTCGCCGACTTGCTTATCGCCCTGGGCCCGGAAGGGGTTTTGATCTACGAAACCTTCGCACTGGGAAACGAAAAGTTAGGACGCCCGTCTAATCCGGAGTTCCTGCTGCGTCCGCACGAGTTACTGCAGTGGGTACAGGGCCGCTTGCAGGTCCTTGCTTTTGAACAGGGCCTGGTCGAGCGGCCCAAACCGGCGGTGGTTCAGCGCATATGCGCGGTGCGTCGGGAGGTGGATTCGTGCAGACTGGATTTGTCGCCTTAGTCGGAGTATTTATGTATCCCGAGGCTAAGCGCAATGCGCTAAAATTCAGCATTTTCCTGACGGGACGGCATTTATTATGTTGAGCGGTAGCCTGGTTGCCATTGTCACGCCCATGCTCGAAGATGGGGCGCTAGACATCGGCCGCTTCAAGAGCTTGATCGATTGGCATATCGCCGAGGGCACGCAGGGCATCGTTGTGGTCGGCACTACGGGCGAATCGCCTACGGTGAATTTCGATGAGCACAAGCAGCTGATCCGCATCGCGGTCGAGCACGCCGCCGGGCGCGTTCCGGTCATTGCGGGCACCGGGGCCAATTCGACTGCCGAGGCGATCGAGTTGTCCGAATCGGCCAAGCGCTCTGGCGCGCAATTCAGCCTGTCGGTGGTGCCGTACTACAACAAGCCCACCCAGGAGGGCATGTACCGGCATTTTCGCGCCATTGCCGAAGCCGTGGACCTGCCGCTGATTCTGTACAACGTCCCCGGACGCACTGTTGCCGACCTGCAAAACGATACGGCGCTGCGCCTGGCACAGGTCCCCAACATCGTCGGCATCAAGGACGCCACCGCAAACATGGAGCGTGGCAGCGATTTGCTGCGGCGCGCGCCCGAGGGGTTCGCGGTCTACAGCGGGGAAGACGCCACGGGGCTGGCGCTGATGCTGATGGGTGGCCACGGCGTGATTTCGGTCACCGCCAACGTCGCTCCGCGGTTGATGCGGGAAATGTGCACTGCGGCCCTGTCCGGAGACATTGCCCGAGCGCGTGCGGCCAACAGTCGCCTGCTGGGTCTGCACACCAAGTTGTTCGTCGAGGGCAACCCGATTCCGGTGAAGTGGGCGTTGGTGCAGATGGGGCTGATAGCTCCGGGCATCCGCCTGCCGCTGGTGCCGTTGTCGGCGAATTTTCATGAAACCGTCAGAGTAGCCATGCGTGAGGCCGGGATCGAAGTGAAAAGTGGCCAAGGCACAGTCGAGGGCAATATCCTATGAAGCGTAGTTTCGTCGTTTTGACCATGTTCGCGCTGCTGGCCGGCTGCAGCAGCATGCAAAAACTGGTGCAGGGTGACAAAATCCAGTACAAGTCGGAAAGCGAGAAGGCGTTGCCTTCGCTGGTGGTACCACCGGATCTCACCTCGCCCGTGCGTGATGACCATTACGCCGTGCCCGACATCAATCCGCAAGGTTCGGCGACTCTGTCGACCTATAACGTCGAGCACGGCGGTGTCGCGCGTGCCGGCTCCACAGACGTCCTGCCAAACGTGCCCAAGGTACGCCTCGAGCGTGCCGGCAGCGAGCGCTGGCTGGTCGTGTCCGAACCTCCGGCCAAGGTCTGGCCGGTGGTGAAAGAATTCTGGCAGAGCCTTGGCTTCCTGATTAAGTCCGAAAATCCCGAGACCGGGGTGATGGAGACGGACTGGGCCGAAAACCGGGCCAAGATTCCCTATAGCCCGATACGCAGTCTGCTCGGCAAGGTTTTTGATTCGGCTTATTCGACCGGGGAGCTCGACAAGTTCCGCACCCGCCTCGAGCACGGCAGCGCGCCCGGAACGACCGAGATTTACATCAGCCATCGCGGCATGGTCGAGGTCTACACCTCCAAGGACGAGTCGTCGACGGCATGGGAGCCGCGTCCGCCTGATCCCGGGCTGGAGGCGGAATTCCTGCGTCGGTTGATGGTGCGCTTCGGCGTCCAGGAGGCACGTGCCAGGGCGGAGCTCGCGCAGGGTGGTGAAGACGTGGAGCACGCCAAGCTGGTGCGCGCCGCCAACAGCAGCGGCTCCCTGGAGTTGGATGATCCCTTCGATCGTGCCTGGCGCCGTGTCGGCCTGGCGCTGGACCGGGTCGCCTTCACGGTCGTGGACCGCGATCGCTCCAAGGGGCTTTACTATGTGCGTTATGTCGATCCGCAGGCCGACAGCCAGAGCGGTTCGAA
Organism: uncultured Enterobacteriaceae bacterium; assembly: GCA_964601155.1. GTDB lineage: Bacteria > Pseudomonadota > Gammaproteobacteria > Burkholderiales > SG8-39 > 2-12-FULL-64-23. The sequence goes on along the minus strand of CAZRMO010000028.1, from coordinate 20,799 downwards.
AGACAAGGGTTTCCTCTCCAAGCTGGAATTCTGGAAGAGCAGCAAGAGCGAGATCAAGCCCCAACAGTACCGCATACTGGTCCAGCAAGCCGGCAAGGCGAGCGAGGTGCGGGTGCTGGACAAGGACGGCAAGCAGGATAACAGCGATACCGGCCGGCGCATTCTTTCCTTGTTGTTCGGACAGCTGAAATAGCGCATGCGCTTTGCCTGCCTGGGTAGCGGCAGCCGGGGCAACGCGCTCATCGTCGAACGGGGCCGCACGCGGCTGATGCTGGACTGCGGCTATCCGGTGCGCGAGACCGAACGCCGGCTCGCGCGCCTGGATCTCGCACCCGCCGATCTCGCCGGCATTCTGGTCACGCACGAACATAGCGACCACACCGCCGGCGTATGCAAGTTCGCGCGCAAGCACGGACTGCCTGTGTGGCTGACCCACGGCACGCTAAAGGGTGTCCCTGGAGACGTCTCGGCACTGCCGCAGATCAACGTCATCGACAGCCACAGCCCGTTTGCCATTGGCGAGTTGCAACTGCTGCCTTTTCCCGTGCCGCACGACGCGCGCGAGCCGGCGCATTTTGTCTTCTCCGATGGCGCGCGTCGGCTGGGCGTGCTTACCGACACCGGATCCTCCACCAGCCATATCGAAGCCATGCTCTCCGGCTGCGATGCGCTGGTGCTCGAATGCAACCATGATGCCGGCCTGCTAATCAACGGGAATTACCCGCAGGCGCTCAAGGCGCGCGTTGCCGGGCGCTACGGCCATTTGGACAACGAAAGTGCGGCCGGACTCCTGGCTGCGCTCGATCGCAGCCGGCTGCAGCACCTGATCGCGGCGCACCTGTCCGAGCACAACAACACGCCGGAGCTTGCATGCCAGGCGCTGGCACGGGCGATGGATTGCGCGCCCGGCTGGATTGGCGTGGCCGATCAGGACGAGGGTTTCGCCTGGCGCGAAATCGTTTCAAGTTCGTGATAAGCGGTTGGTGGCACGTGGTTCCTTGATCAGGAACCGCCTCCGCAATACCGCGTTCAAGGATCTCGTTAAAGACCGCTGGTGCTTGCGGAAAGTGCGGGGATGGAGCTGTCCCATATCTCGGAGAAGCGCAGGAATATGCCCTGGCCTTCCTGTTGATCGTACAGTTTGAGCGCCGCGCGCGGCTGCGCCTGCACCGGGCGGCGCACGAGGTGCAGCCGGTCTGCAAGCACGAAGCTGTCCTGCGCGCGGGCGGCATCGCCCTCGGTCTGATGGATGAACATGCGGTCGCTGAACTGACGCAACAAAGTCAACAGCCGCGGGCAATGATTGCGGATGTGGTCGGTGTTGTGCACCGCGATGTACAGCCGGTTGTCGCGGCCTTGCAGCAGGAAAGTGCGCAGCAGCTCGTGCGTTCGCGGAGCATCGATGTTCAAGTAAAAAAAATCCGCATCGAAAATGCGCAACTCGCGCTGCGCCAGTTCGATCAGCCGCTGCAGCGCTTCCAAATATTCCCTGCGTGTCGAAAGCAACAGGCGTTCCGGTTGGGAAGAAGCGTGTTCTTCGTTCATGCTGCGTTAGCCCTGGGAGCATTGAACTGTGCTTTTCGCATTATATCTGTGCACCCGAAAAATGTGCACAGACCGCTTGCTTGAGGGCTTCACTATTCTCCCGGATGGTTTAGAATCGTCCGCAACGTGAAAACGCATACGCCGCAAATCGGGGAAGCTGCCCCTCTGTTTTCTCTTGCCGACGCCGACATGGAGACGGTCGGCCTTGCCGCTTTCAAGGGCAAGAAGAATGTCGTGCTGTATTTCTACCCCAGAGACGGCACGCCGGGCTGCACCCTGCAGGCGATCGAGTTCTCCGATCACGACGAGGAGTTTGCGCGGCATGATTGCGTGGTCCTGGGGGTTTCCCCCGACGACTGCATTTCGCATGCGGAATTCCGCGACAAGCACGGTCTGTCGGTTTGCCTGCTCGCCGATCCGGAGGCGGAGGTGTGCGAACGGTACGGTGTGCGCGAGGTGAAGGATTGCGATGGGGTGAAGAAGACCGGCATAGTGCGCGCCACTTTCGTCATCGACAAGAAAGGCCGCTTGCGGCATGCGCTGTATGGCGTCAATCCGCGCGGGCATGCGATGGAAGTCCTGCAACTCGTAAAAGAGATCAACCGCGAATGCAAATCGCCCAAGACACGGTAGTCGCGCTGGAGGTGCGCCTATCCGACGTGCACGGCAACCTGATCCAGCAGTCGGCCGAAGCGGTGCAATATCTGCACGGCGGCTACGACGGCATTTTCCCTTTGGTGGAGGAGGCATTGGAAGGCAGGGCGCCGGGCGAAAAAATTGACGTGCGTCTCGAGCCCGAGGACGCATTCGGCGAGTACGACGCCGAACTGGTGCGCCTAGCCGGGCGCGCGCAGCTTCCGGCGGAACTGCAAGTCGGGATGCAGTTCGAGCAGGAAGGCGGCGCCGAGGAAGGGTTGCTCATCTATACGGTCACCGATATCGCGGACGACAAGGTGGTGCTTGACGGCAACCATCCGCTCGCCGGCATGGCGCTGTTGTTTGCATGTACGGTGGTGGCGGTGCGCGCGGCGACGGCAGGGGAGATCGAACGCGGCTACGCCGACGACGATTCGGCCGGGCCGCTGATCAGCGTTGTAGCGTAGTAGAGTAGGCGCAGACGACAACGAGACAGCTGCGGACCCCAGGGAGGGCGTGTGTCAGGCATGCTCGGAGTGGTCAGCTACGGATTGGGAACGGTAGTCGGATTCGTCGTTAGTGTTAGTTCAGCCGCTCGCCGTGCTCCTGGGTCTACCGCCTGGCCAAGGCCGAGGGCGGACCTCACACAGTATTGGATGATCAGCGCATCGAGGCGTTCAGCAGCTCGCGCGCCGGATCGATGAGCTCGCTCGCACTGATGCCGATAGGGCCGGATCCGTTGCGCGCGAGGGTGTCTGCGGCGGCGCCATGCAGCCACACTGCTGCGGCGGCGGCCGCGCGCGCTTCCGCGCCTTGCGCCAGCAGCGCAGCGATCATGCCGGTGAGCACATCACCCATGCCGGCCGAGGCCATGCCGGGATTGCCGCTCACGTTGATCAGCCAGAGCCCATCCGGGCTGGCGATCACGCTGCCGTTGCCTTTGAGTACGGCGACGGCGCGGTAGCGCCGCGCCAGTTCGATTGCCGCTTGTATCCGGTCGGCCTGCACGGCCGCGGTGGCGCAGCCCAGCAGTCGCGCAGCTTCGGCCGGGTGCGGCGTGAGCACGCACGGTGCGCCGCGCTTGGGCAGTCGCGCCTGCAGGGTTTTGCTTGTCGCGATCAGGTTGAGCGCGTCGGCGTCGAGCACCAGCGGAACACTTGCATCCAGCACTTCGCGCAGCAGCTGCTCGGCGGATTTGGCCGTGCCCATGCCCGGGCCGGCCGCAAACGCCGTGATCATCCCCGCCTCGAGCAGTTCGCGCGGCGTGCGCAGCATCAGTTCGGGCTGGCTGTAGTCGAGGCACGGCGGGTGGTCGGCCAGCAGGCCCAGGAACACCTTGCCCGCGCCGAGCTTCAAGGCAGCGCGCCCGGCCAGCACCGCCGCGCCGATCATCCCGCTGGCGCCGCCGATTACGCCTACGCTGCCGGCATTGCCCTTGTGGAAATTGCGCGGCCGCGGCGGCAGCATCTGCCGCAACACTGCCGCAGCCATCGTGGCCCCCTTGTTTTGCAGCAGCGCGCGGACGTCCAGCCCAAGATCGGCAACGCGGATTTCGCCGCCGGGTTTCACGCAATGGTCGGGGCCATCCAGGGTGAGCAGGCCGGGTTTGAGCGCGATGAAGGTGATCGTGTGCGTGGCGCGCAGGGCCGTACCCATGACCGCGCCGGTATCGGCGTTGATGCCGCTCGCAATGTCCAGCGCCAGCTTGGGTACGGCGAGGCGATTAATGTCGGCGATGAGTTCGGCGTAGCCGCCTTCCAGCGGGCGCGCAAGGCCTATGCCGAACAGGCCGTCCACCACCAGATCCGGTCGCAGCGCCGCCGGCGGTGCCGCATACATATTGCCGCCGCATTCGCGCCACTTCTTGAGCGCGGCTAGCGCATCTTCGGACAGCTTATGTTCATCGCCGACGAATACCAGTTCGACGCGGTAGAACCAGCGTTTCAGATGCGTCGCCAGCTCGAATGCATCGCCGCCGTTGTTGCCCGGTCCGGCAAGCACCAGAACGTTTCTGCCGTACTCGCCGAGCAGTGCGCGCGCGTATTCGGCGGCGGCCAGTCCGGCGAGTTGCATCAGCGGGGGCGCGCCGGCGCGCTCCGCGGCGAGGCGCTCGATCGCGCGGATGTCCGCGGACAGGTAGACGGGCTGGCTGCTGTCGCTGGGCATCGGGTTGCGGTGCGTCAGCCCTTGCCCAGCATGTGCCGCGGCAGGTAAGTGACGATGTCGGGGAAGATCCAGATGAGCGCGACCGCGGACGCCATCAGCAGAAAGAACGGCAAGGCGTACTTGCCGACGGAAAAAATGTCCTTTCCGGTCATGCCCTGCAGCACGTACAGGTTGAAGCCCACGGGCGGGGTGATCTGCGCCATTTCCACCACCAGTACGATGAAAACACCGAACCATAGCAGATCGATGTGCGCTGCCTCCACCGTGGGCAGGATAACCGCGGCGGTGAGCACCACCATGGAAATGCCGTCGAGGAAACAACCCATGAGCATGAACAGCAGCGTCAGCAGTGCAATCAGCATGACGGGCGAGAGCGCCTGCCCGGTGATCCAGGCGGCCATGGATGCGGGAATGCCGGTGAAACCCATGGCTGTGGTAAGAAAGGCGGCGCCGGTGAGGATGAAGGCGATCATGCAGGAGGTGCGCATTGCGCCCATGACGCTGCCGTAAAATGTCGCCCAGTCGAGCGAGCCGGAGATCAGCGACAGAATCAGCGAGCCGACTACGCCGAGCACTGCCGCCTCGGTGGGCGTCGCGACGCCGGCGTAAATCGAACCGATCACTGCGGCGATCAGGAGCACCGTGGGAATGAGCAGGCGCGAAGCGTAGAGTTTTTTCGCAAAGCTCATGCGCATGTCCGAGGGCGGCGTCTTGTCCGGATTGAGCAGGGCCCAGAGAATGATATAGCCCGAGAACAGGCTCACCAGCAGCACGCCCGGGAGCACGCCGGCGATGAACAGCCGCGCGATGGATACATCGGCGGCGACGCCATAGACGATCATGATGATCGAGGGCGGGATCAGCAGCCCCAAGGTGCCGGCGCCGGCGAGCGAACCGATCACCATGGGCTCGTGGTAGCCGCGCTTGAGCAGTTCGGGCACCGTCATTTTGCCAATGGTCGCGGCGGTGGCGGCGGACGAGCCGGAGATCGCCGCGAAAATGCCGCAGCCGATGACGTTGCAATGCATCAGTCTTCCGGGCAGCGCGCTGAGCCAGGGCGCGAGGCCGCGGAACATGTCCTCGGAAATGCGGCTGCGAAACAGGATCTCGCCCATCCAGATGAACAGCGGCAGTGCGGTAAGGGACCAGTTCGCGCTCGACCCCCACACCGTGGTGGCCATGAGCTGGCCGACTGGAGCGGAGGTAAACAGCTCCATCGCCGCCCAGCCCATGGCGAGCAGCACGACGGCGACCCACACTCCGCCGGCGAGCAGCAGCGCGAGCAGCGCGAGCAGGAACAGCGTGATGCCGAGCGTGCCCATGGCGCTAGATGTGCTCCGACATGGCGATTTTCTTGTTCCGCTCGGCCAAAAGATAAGAGGGCGTGCCGCGCCTGAGCACTGCGATAAGGTCGTCGAGCAATGCGATCGCCATGATCGTGAGGCCCAGCGCCATGCCGCTTTGCGGTATCCACAGCGGCACCGCCACCAGTCCCTGCGACACGTCATGGATCCGGTAGGAAGTCAGAGTCATGTCGCTTGCATACCAGGCGAAATAACCGACCAGGAAAGTACTCGCCGTCAGGCACAGGGTTTCCAGCGCCAGGCGCTTGCCGCCGCTGAAGCGGTCGACGACCAGGGCCACGCGGATGTGTTCGTTGTGGCGGTAGGTGTGTGCCAAACCGAGAAAGGACGACGCCGCCATGCAAAAGCCGGCAAAGTCGTCGTAGGAGTACGCATCGAAGCCGAGCACGCGGCCGGTGATCTGCGCCAGCGACAGGGCCGCGATAAGGATCAGAAAAACTCCGGCGAGAATGCCGGAGCCGGTGTACAGCCCCTCAAGGAATTTTCTCATACGGCGATGCTGTCGTGTCGGTCGGCCGCGCGATCGATTCGGTCGGCAGTCCCCGAACTGCACATCAAGGGCTCACCTCCCGACGCAGTCGCGCAGGACCGGTTTGGCGGGGTATGCGAGGTCGGGCGCGCAGGGAAAACGTTTGCGTCTTCCCTCTGCGCACCTTGGTTCAAGGCTTCCCTACTGCCTAAATTCGTTGAGAATCGCCTGCGCTTCGGGCCCGGTTTTCTTCACCCAATCCTGCGCCATGGTCTTGCCGATGGCGTCGAGTTCAGCCGCGAGCTTCGCGTTCGGCTTTTGCACAATGATGCCGTGGCTGGCCATGGTCTTCTTGTAGCCTTCGTTCTCGGCCTCGCTGGTGGCCCAGCCTTCCTTTTCGGCTTTGGCTGCGGCCGCCAGGACGTCTTTTTGAACCGCCGGATCGAGCTTGGCGAATGCGGCCTTGTTCACGATCACGACGTTGAACGGCAGGAAGGCCTGGGCGTCGGTGTAATATTTGAGGTAATCCCAGGCCTGGGTGTCGACGCCGGTGGCGCCAGAGGTGATCATCGCGTCGACCAGGCCGGTGAGGAAGGCCTGCGGGATTTCCGGCACCTGTACCGTGGTCGGAATCGCGCCGAGCAGCTTGGCGAATTCAGAGGTGACCGGGCTGTAGGTGCGGAACTTCACGCCCTTCAGGTCAGACACGTCATTAAACGGTTTCTTGGTATAGATGCCCTGCGGCGGCCAGGGCACCACAAACAGCAGTTTGATTCCCTGCGCGTTCAGGCGCTTTTCGATATACGGGCGCGCGATGTGCAGCAGCTTCTTCGCCGCGGGGTAATTCGGCGCGAGGAACGGAATGGAGTCGAAGGCGAAAATCGGATTTTCGTTGGCCAGAATCGAAATCAGAATCTGGCCGATGTTGACTTGGCCGGTCTGCACCGCGCGCTTGATTTGAGGGTGCTTGATCAGCGAGGCATTGCTGTGCACCACGATGTCCAGCTTGCCGCCACTGGCGCTCTTGACGTCTTCAGCGAACTGCTTCACGTTCTTGGTGTGAAAGTTGCTGTCGGGATACGGCGTAGGCATGTCCCACCTGGTTTGCGCCTGGGCGCTGCCGAACGCGAGGCCCGCGATCAGCGCTGCGAACAATGATGGCTTGAATTTCATGCTGGTTCTCCTCAATTGACGTTGCAATGCGGTTTGCGTTCAGTCCCGGCGCGCGAGCTGTGCAACCAACCGCGCCAGCGCCAGCGACGCGGTCAGCCCCGGCGATTCGATGCCGAACAGGTTGACCAGGCCGGGGACGCCATGTTCGGCGGAACCTTGGATCATAAAATCGCTTGCGGGGCTCTCCGGTCCGCCGAGCTTGGGTCGTATGCCGGCGTAGCCCGGCACCAATTGTCCGTCTCGCAACTCGGGCCAGTAATTGCGTATCGCCCGATAAAAGCCGTCTGCGCGACGCAAGTCGACATCGTAATCCTTTTCCGTGATCCATTCTACGTCGGGTCCGAAGCGCGCCTGCCCGGCCAAATCCAGGGTCAGATGCACGCCCAGGCCGGCCGCTTCCGGCACCGGATAGATTAGATGTGTAAACGGCGCGCGGCCGGAGAGTGCATAGTAGTTGCCTTTGGCGTAATGACAGGGTGGGACCTTCTCCGGCGGAAATCCGCGCAGGGCGGCCGCAACGCGTTGCGCCATGAGGCCGGCGCTGTTGACCACCGTGCGAGCGACAATCCGCATCGGATCCGCTCCGCCGACATCGAGCTCGATGCCCTCGGCTCCCGCCGCGCCGCCGGTCACCGGGCTGTGCAGCGCGAGCATGGCGCCGCGGTCCTCGGCCTCGCCCTGATAAGCGAGCATCAAGCCGTGGCTGTCGACGATGCCGGTCGATGGCGAGTGCAGCGCCGCCACGCAGCGCAGCGCTGGCTCCAGCGCATGCGCTGCGTCGGCCTGCAGCAGCCGCAGATCGTGCACGCCGTTGGTCGCCGCCTGGGCCAGGATCCGGTGCAGCGCCGCGATCTGCTCCGTCGTGGTGGCCACGATCAGCTTGCCGCAGCGGCGGTGGGCGATGCCATGCTCTTCGCAGTAACGGTACAACTGCGCTCTGCCCTCCACGCACAGTGCGGCTTTGGCAGAACCCGGCGCGTAGTAGATGCCGGCGTGGATGACTTCGCTGTTGCGCGAACTGGTCTC
>CAZRMO010000028.1:6276-12320 GCA_964601155.1 uncultured Enterobacteriaceae bacterium | reverse complement strand
CGAGACCCACTACGCCCGCGCCGATGACGACGCAATCTACATTTTCGGCCACGTGCTTCGCTAGTGCCTCGTTAAAGCACCGCGAGCCGGCTATTGCTCAGATCGGTGATGAGCATCGAGCCCGGCGCATGGGTGATGCACAGATCCGGTTTCGCCTCGGCGATCACGGCCTGCGGCGTCACGCCGCAGGCCCAGAATACCGGCAATTCATCCGCTCCCACCGTCACCGCATCGCCCCAGTCCGGCCGCGCCAGGTCGCGGATGCCGATGAGTTCCGGTTTGCCGATATGCACCGGGGCGCCGTGCACGCCTGGAAAGCGGGAAGTGATCTGGATCGCACGGATCGCGTCGGCCGGGCGGAACGGCCGCATCGATACCACCAGCGGGCCGTGAAAGCGTCCCGCGGGAACGGTCTGGACGCTGGTGCGGTACATCGGCACGTTGCCGCCTTCGTCCTGGTGCCGCAGGCGCAGCCCGTCTTCCAGCAGAGCCCATTCGAAGGAGAAGGAACAACCGAGAATGAAGCTCACCAGATCGTCGCGCCACAAGTGGACGATGTCGGTCGGATCTTCCACCATCTCGCCGTGCCGAAACACGCGGTAGCGCGGCAGGTCGCTTCTCATGTCGATATCCGCGCCCAGCGCCGGCAGCGCCGGATCGCCCGGCTCCGACACCGCCAGCAGCGGGCACGGCTTGGGATTGGCCTGGCAAAAACGCAGGAAATCCGAAGACAGCGCTGCGGGCAGGATGACGACGTTGCCCTGCACGCTGCCGGGCGCCAGGCCCGAGGTGTGGCCGGTAATCTCGCCGCGGCGAATGCGCACCCGGATCGTCCGGGATTCGGTGACGGCGGGGTCAGTGCGGTTCATCGCGAATGAGCATGATATGATTTCCGCATCCTAGCAGAAGCCCGCAGGCGCGTGCGCCGGACCGGCTACGGCCCATGGCTATAACATGAACGAACAACGCTGGCAATTCTGGATCGATCGCGGCGGCACTTTCACCGACATTGTCGCGCGCCGCCCCGACGGCGGCATCGTCACGCACAAGCTGCTCTCCGAAAACCCGGAGCATTACCGCGACGCCGCACTCGCCGGCATCCGCCACCTGCTCGGGGTCCCGCAGGGCGCGCCGATTCCGGGCGAAAAAATCGAAGCCGTGAAAATGGGCACCACGGTCGCCACCAATGCGCTGCTGGAGAGGAAGGGCGAGCGCACGGTGCTGTTCATCACCCGCGGCTTTCGCGACGCGCTCAGGATCGCCTACCAGAACCGGCCGAAGATCTTCTCGCGCCACATCGTCCTGCCCGAATTGCTTTACAGCAAGGTGGTCGAGATCGACGAGCGCGTCGGCGCGCATGGAGAGCTGCTGACCCCGCTCGATGTCGAGGGCACGCGGCGCGACCTGCAGGCGGCGTACGACGAAGGTTATCGCTCGATTGCGATCGTGTGCATGCACGGCTACCGTTACCAGGAGCACGAAAAGCAGGCGGCGGTGATGGCGCGCGCCATCGGTTACGAGCAGGTGTCGGTGTCGCACGAAGTGAGCCCGCTGATGAAGCTCGTCAGCCGCGGCGACACCACCGTGGTCGACGCCTATCTCTCGCCGATACTGCGGCGCTATGTCGATCAGGTTGCCGCCGAACTCGAAGGCGTGCGCCTGATGTTCATGCAGTCCAACGGCGGCCTGACCGACGCGCGCCGCTTCCAGGGTAAGGACTCTATCCTTTCCGGACCGGCAGGCGGCATCGTCGGCGCCGTGCGCACCTCACTCCTCGCCGGCTTCGACAAAATCATCGGTTTCGACATGGGTGGAACCTCGACCGACGTGTCGCATTACGCCGGCGAATTCGAGCGCGCGTTCGAAACCCAGGTCGCGGGCGTGCGCATGCGCGCGCCGATGATGAGCATACACACGGTCGCGGCCGGCGGCGGATCCATCCTGCATTTCGACGGCGCGCGCTATCGCGCCGGGCCGGATTCGGCCGGTGCCAACCCCGGGCCCGCCGCCTACCGCAACCACGGGCCGCTAGCGGTAACGGACTGCAATGTCATGCTGGGCAAAATCCAGCCGAAATTCTTTCCGTCGGTATTCGGGCCGGGCGGCGACGAGCCGGTCGATGCCGAAGTCGTGCGGCGCAAATTCACCCAGCTCGCGCGCGAAATCCACGAAGCCACGGGCGATGCGCGCACACCGGAGCAGGTGGCCGAGGGCTACGTAGATATTGCCGTGGGCAACATGGCCAATGCGATCAAGCAGATTTCGGTGCAGCGCGGCCACGACGTGACCGAATACACGCTGTGTTGCTTCGGCGGCGCGGGCGGCCAGCACGCCTGCCTCGTCGCCGACGCGCTGGGCATGACGCGGGTATTCATCCACCCGCTCGCCGGCGTGCTTTCCGCTTACGGCATGGGCCTCGCCGACATCACCGCGATGCGCGAGCAGGCGGTGGAAGTGGCGCTCACGCAGGACAACTGGAAGCTGCTCGAGGAAAGCCTGGACAGGCTCGCCGTCCCCGCGCGCGACGAAGTCCTGGACCAGGGCGTGTCGCCGGAGCGCGTGCGCGTGGTGCAGCGTGTGCACCTCAGATACGAGGGCACCGATTCGGCGCTGATCGTCAATTTCGGTTCGACCGCAGACATGGTCGAAGAGTTCGAGACTGCGTACCGAAAGCGCTATTCCTTTCTCATGCCCAAGCGGGCGCTGCTCGCGGAAGCCGTTTCGGTCGAAGCCATCGGCATGTCGGACGCCCCCGCCGAAGTCGCTCCCGCCGCGGCGACGCGCGGCGTTGCTCCGCAAGCGGCGGACACCGTGGATATGCACACCGGGGGCAGGTCCCACCGCACGCCGGTATTCGTGCGCGACGTCCTGCATCCGGGAGACAAAATCAAAGGGCCGGCGATCATCGCCGAGGCCAATGCCACCACCGTGGTCGAGCCAGGCTGGCAGGCTGAAGTGACCTCGCTCGACCATCTGCTGCTCAGGCGCGTAGAGGCAAGGCCGGCGCGCGTCGCCATCGGCACCAGCGTCGATCCGGTGATGCTGGAAGTGTTCAACAACCTGTTCATGTCGATCGCGGAGCAGATGGGGCTGCGCCTGGAGGCGACTGCCTACTCGGTCAACATCAAGGAGCGGCTCGATTTTTCCTGCGCGCTGTTCGACGCCCAGGGGCAGCTCATCGCCAACGCGCCGCACCTGCCGGTGCATCTGGGTTCGATGGGCGAGTCGATCAAGACGGTGATGCGCGAGAATGCGGGCAGGATCAAGCCGGGCAACATCTACATGCTCAACGCCCCCTACAACGGCGGCACGCACCTGCCCGACATCACGGTGATCACGCCGGTGTTTGACGATGCGGGAAAAGAAATTCTGTTCTACGTTGGCTCCCGCGGGCATCACGCCGACGTCGGCGGTATCACGCCCGGGTCGATGCCGCCGGACAGCAAGGTGGTGGAAGAGGAGGGCGTGCTGATAGACAACTTCCTGCTGGTCGAGGAAGGGCGCCTGCGCGAGGAAGAGACGGTCGCGCTCCTCGGCTCGGGTAAGTATCCCGCGCGCAACATCGGGCAGAATCTCGCGGACCTGCGCGCCATGATCGCTGCCAACGAGAAGGGCGTGCAGGAACTGCGGCGCATGGTCGAGCATTTTGGCCTGGAGGTGGTGCATGCCTATATGCGGCACGTGCAGGACAACGCGGAGGAGGCGGTGCGCCGGGTGATCGATGTGCTCAAGCCGGGGGAGTTCAGCTACGAGATGGACTCGGGCGCGGTGATCCGCGTGAAGATCGGCATCGACCACGCTGCGCGCAGCGCGACCATCGACTTCAGTGGCACTTCGGCGCAGCTGCCCAACAATTTCAATGCGCCCTCGGCGGTTTGCATGGCGGCGGTGCTGTATGTTTTCCGCACGCTGGTCGACGACGACATTCCGCTCAATGCCGGCTGCCTGAAGCCGCTGAATGTCATCATCCCCGAGGGGAGCATGCTGCGGCCGCGCTATCCGGCCGCAGTTGTCGCCGGCAACGTGGAGACCTCGCAATGCATTACCGACACCCTGTATGGAGCGCTCGGCGTGATGGGTGCCTCGCAGGGGACGATGAACAACTTCACCTTCGGCAATGCCGATCACCAGTATTACGAGACCATCTGCGGCGGCTCCGGCGCAGGCGGGGCGGACGCCAGTGCCAAAGGCGCGCTGCAAGGTTTCGACGGCACCGATGCCGTGCACACCCACATGACCAATACCCGGCTCACCGACCCCGAGGTGCTCGAATGGCGTTTCCCGGTGATGCTGGAGAGTTTCGAGATTCGCTACGGCTCGGGCGGCACAGGCAAGTGGCACGGTGGCAACGGCGTCGTGCGCCGGGTGCGTTTTCTGCAGGCAATGACCGCCGCGATGGTCTCGGGCCATCGCCGCATTCCTCCCTACGGCATGGCTGGGGGCGAGCCGGGCAAAGTCGGGCGCAACCGGGTCGAGCGCTCCGACGGCAGCGTCCTGGAGCTCGGCGGAGCGGACAAGGCAGAGCTGCTGCCGGGCGACGTGTTCGTCATCGAAACCCCGGGCGGAGGGGGATACGGCGCGGCTGGGGTTTGAGGCGGCGGTTTCCGAATTGCCGAAATTGCCCCTGACTGAGAGGAGCATGGGGGATGCGCTCCGAGGCCTCGATCCTCTTGGACATCATGGCCGCGTTCGGCAACGCTGCCATGCTGTCTAAGGGAAAAGTCCCCTCCGGGCATATTGCTCATTGCGTATAATTTTGGGCACGCGCAGCCGGTTCGTGCGTGAACATTTGCCTATCGGGCTCGTGGCGGATTCCCTATAATCATCCGTCAGCAAGGAACGCGTTTAGCTACTTGGGGCAGCATGGATCGCCAAACCGTCTTTACCAAAACCGCCAAAGGCATGATGGAGGCGACTGGGAAAACCAGCGCCCTGTCGCGTGACATGCGCGCCCTGCTGAAGGAGATCGACGGCAAGGCTACATTCGGCGAGGTGCAGGCCAGATTGAGCAAGATGTCGGAAGCCAAGTTGCGGGAAGCCCTGCAAGTTCTGACCAAGAGCGATTTCATTCGCGAATTCAAGTCGTCGCAAGCCGCCGCGCCGCCGCCGCCGAGGCCGAGCGAGGCCGGTATTGACCTCGATTTCACCACGGCGATTCCAACGATACCCACGCTGGCAAGAAAGGCTGAAGAAGAGGCCCGCGAGAAAGCCAAAGCCGAAGCGGCCGCTAAGGCGAAAACCGAAGCAGAGGCGAAGGCGAAAGCCGCAGCGGCCGCTAAGGCAAAAATCGAAGCGGAGGCGAAGGCAAAAGCCGCAGCGGCGGCTGAGCAGGCAAGAGCCGAAGCCGAAGCGCGCGCCCGCAAAGAAGCCGAGGAACGGGCCCGGCGCGAAGCCGAAGAGCGGGCGCGCAAGGAAGCCGAAGAAGCCGAACGCAAGGCGCGCGAAGAAGCCGAGCGCAAAGCGAAGGAAGCGGCGGAGCGCGAGAGGCAGGAAGCCGAGGAACGGGCCCGGCGCGAAGCCGAAGAGCGGGCTCGCAGGGAAGCCGAGGAAGCCGAACGCAAGGCACGCGAGGAAGCGGCCGAACGCGAGCGGCAGGAAGCCGAGGAACGGGCGCGACGCGAAGCCGAAGAGCGGGCGCGCAAGGAAGCCGAAGAAGCCGAACGCAAGGCGCGCGAGGAAGCCGAGCGCAAAGCGAAGGAAGCGGCGGAGCGCGAGCGGCAGGAAACCGAGGAACGGGCCCGGCGCGAAGCCGAAGAGCAGGCGCGCAGGGAGGCCGAGGAAGCCGAACGCAAGGCACGCGAGGAAGCCGAGCGTAAAGCGAAGGAAGCGACGGAGCGCGAGCGGCAGGAAGCCGAGGAACGTGCCCGACGCGAAGCCGAGGAGCGGGCGCGCAAGGAAGCCGAGGAAGCCGAAGCGCAGGCGCGCAGGGAAGCCGAGGAAGCCGAACGCAAGGCGCGCGAGGAAGCAGAGCGCAAAGCGAAGGAAGCGACGGAGCGCGAGCGGCAGGAAGCCGAGGAACGGGCCCGGCGCGAAGCCGAGGAGCG
>CAZRMO010000028.1:3175-6176 GCA_964601155.1 uncultured Enterobacteriaceae bacterium | reverse complement strand
CGCGCAGGGAAGCCGAGGAAGCCGAACGCAAGGCACGCGAGGAAGCGGCAGAGCGCGAGCGTCAGGGAGCCGAGGAAGAAGTCGCGGGCGAATCTGCGCAGCAGCCGCCGGTTCCGGTTGAGTCCAGCTCTTCACTGGACGACATGGTCAAGATCGAAACCGATTTCGACGCCGTGCTGGACGCGAGTGCAGGCGTGGCATCGGATGAGGCGAAGCGTTCGGCCGGCACTGACGACGCGCTGCAAAAAGAGGCGGAGGAACAGACGCGTAGGCAAGCCGCCGAGGAGAAACGCGCCGAGGAAGAACGTGCCAAGGAAAAACGCGCTGCAGAAGAGCGCGCCGAGGTAGATCGCAAAGACGATGAACGCGTGCCGGACGAAGACGACGCGCTGTGGGATCACGCGGAGGAACAAGCGCGTCAGCAAGCCCAGGATGCGGAGACAGAGCGCCACTTCGCTGATATGGAGAAAGAGCTGGAGGCGGAGCCGCTGACGGAAAGCGCCGCGGAAAAGGCGTTCGAGTCGAGCGAGCGTGAGCGTGAGCGCGAACGCGAACGCGACGATGCGAGGGAGCGCGCGCGCGCCCAGGCTGCGGAGCAAGCGCTCGAAGCCGACGCGGCGCTTGAGAAAGCGCCCGTTAGGATTCGAAGAAAGGTCAAATGGGGCAAGCCGGCCGCGCTCACGCTGTTCTTGATCCTGCTTCTCGGCTTGTTCGTGGTTCCTTTCATTCCGTTCGACGGCTACATCCCGCAGTTCGAGAAGCTTGCCGGCGCCCATTTGCAAGAGCCGGTGAAAATCAAGTCGCTGCATCTGATGCTGCTGCCGCAGCCGCACTGGCGCATGGACGACGTCTCGGTAGGCAATGAAGGCCAGCTTACCGTGTCGCGGGTCAACGCGTTCACCGAGATCGGCAGCCTGCTCAGCGAGCACAAGGTATTTACGTCGATCGAACTCGAATCGCCGGTGCTGAGCGAGAAGGGGCTGCTCGCTCTCCTGTTCGGCAAGCCGCCGGGGCCGGATTTCGCGCGGGCGAGCATCAGCGCGAAGAACGCCAAGCTCGACTCGAAGACCTTGGATCTGCCCGTGCTGGACGCAAAAATGGCCTTGGGCGAAAAAGGGGTCTGGCGGGATATCGTGCTCGAGACGCCGGACCACAACACGCGTCTGCGGCTCACCGAGGACCCCGAAGGCGCGAATATCGAGGTCCATACCAATAAGTTCAGCATGCCGCTTAAGCCGTCGTTCGTCCTGGAGAACTGCGATGCCAAGGGCGTGATCCGCCGCGGCGAGCTCAGACTGACTGAATTCAATGGTGAGATCTACGGCGGTTATCTCTCCGGCACCGCGAGTGTCAAATGGGGTACGGACTGGAGCCTGAGCGGCGTGATCAAGGCGAGGGCGATGGATCCGGCCAAACTCGCGCCGAATCTGATCGGGGGGGGAACGCTGGAGGGCAAGTTGGTCTATGCGATGCACGGCAAATCCTACGCCGCGCTGTTCGCTGCGCCGCACGTGGAGGGCAGCTTCGTCGTCAGCAGGGGCACGCTGCTCGGTGTGGATATGGGGCGTTTTCTACAGAGCGGCGAGGCCGGCGGCAAGACCGCATTTACCGCGCTTAGCGGCACCTTCGTGCGCGACGCCGGCAAGACCCAGTTGAGCCGGCTTCTCCTGGCCGCGGGCCCGCTCTCGGCGCGCGGTGGCGCCGACGCCGATGCCGCCAACCATATCAGCGGCCGCTTTGCCGTCGAACTCAAGTCTTCCGTCGCGCAGGCGCGCGCCAACCTTTCTCTGTCGGGCACGCTCGAGGACCCGCACTTCAGCCGCTGAGCGATTTCGCCGGCGGGATTGCCGCCGGCGCAAACCGGCAGGGGTGCGCTATTTTTTGGATTTCATCAGCGCTTGGAGATCGGCGAACGCCTTGTAGGTGGAAGGCGCACCAGGCTCGCTGCCGGCCGTCTCGCCGCGTCCGGCGGAATCCAGATAGCGCGCGTGCTCGTTTTCGTGGCAGTAGATGCACAGCAGTTCCCAGTTGCTGCCATCGGGCGGATTGTTGTCGTGATTGTGGTCCTTGTGGTGCACGGTAAGCTGGTTCACGTTCACGCGGGTGAATTCGCGCGCGCAGCGCCCGCAGACCCAGGGATAGATCTTCAGAGCCTGTTCGCGATAGTCCTTTTCCCGCAATTCACGATTGCGCCTGGCTTCGGCAACGATCCGGTCGAGTTTGCTGTTGTCCGCCACGTACCCATCCATCATTGAATTTGTCATTCCGAGGCCCGCGGGCCGAGGAATCTGCTTTCGGCAATGCGAAAAGCAGATTCCTCGCTGGGCTCGGAATGACGATTGCTATGGACAACATTGTGCGCCGGGCTGGTTCGATCTTCAATCGCAGCCTGCTTCCGCTATAATCGCGCTTTATCGGCGCACGCTTCTATGGCTGAAATTCTCAAGTTGCGCGGCGGCCCTGCGCTGTCCGCCTTCCGTCTGGAAAAACTGCACACGCGCCTGACTGAAGTCGCTCCGGGCGCGCGCATCGTCGGCGCCGAATTCCGGCATTTCGTCGAAACCGCCCATGCACTGGCAGCGCGCGAGCGCGCAGTGCTCGACCAACTGCTCGTCTACGGCGAGCCGGTGTCGGCAGCACCGCTTAGGGGCCATCTGTATCTGGTAGTGCCGCGCCTGGGCACCATATCGCCCTGGTCGTCCAAGGCTACCGACATCGCGCGCCAGTGCGGCCTGCCGGCGGTGAAGCGCATCGAGCGCGGTATCGCCTATTACGCCGAAGGCGTCGGCGGCCGCGGTCCGGAGATCGCGGCCTTGCTGCACGATCGCATGACCGAGGCAGTGCTCGAAAGCCTCGATCAAGCCGAACAGCTATTCCGTCACGTAGAGCCGCGGCCGCTCGCATCGGTCGATATGTTCGCGCGCGGCCGCGCGGCGCTGGAGGAGGCCAATCGCGCCATGGGCCTCGCGCTGTCGGCCGACGAGATCGACTATCTGCTCGA
>CAZRMO010000028.1:0-3075 GCA_964601155.1 uncultured Enterobacteriaceae bacterium | reverse complement strand
CCCGGGCGGCCGCTATGGCTATCACCGCGAACTCACGCACACTCTGATGAAGGTGGAGACGCACAATCATCCGACCGCGATTTCGCCCTTTCCCGGCGCGGCCACGGGCTCGGGCGGCGAGATCCGCGACGAAGGCGCGACCGGCCGCGGCGCCCGGCCCAAGGCCGGCCTCGCCGGTTTTTCGGTATCGAACCTGCGCATTCCGGGCGGCGAGCAGCCGTGGGAGGCGGAGCACGGCAAGCCCGGCCGCATCGCTTCGGCGCTGGACATCATGCTCGAGGGGCCGATAGGCGCCGCAGCATTCAACAACGAGTTCGGTCGCCCGAGTCTTGCCGGATATTTCCGCAGCTTTGAAATCGAGGCCGGGGGCGAACTGCGCGGCTATCACAAGCCGATCATGATCGCGGGCGGCGTGGGCAGTATCGCCGCGCGCGACGCATTCAAACTCGGTTTGCCGCCGGGTGCGCTGCTGATCCAGCTCGGCGGCCCGGGGATGCTCATCGGCATGGGCGGCGGCGCCGCCTCCAGCATGGCCACCGGCACCAATACCGAGGACCTGGACTTCGATTCGGTGCAGCGCGGCAACCCCGAAATCCAGCGCCGCGCGCAGGAGGTCATCGACCGCTGCTGGCAGCTCGCCGACGCCAATCCCATCCTGTCCATTCACGACGTCGGCGCGGGCGGACTGTCCAATGCGCTGCCCGAACTGGTCCACGGCGCCGGCCGCGGCGCTAAGCTGGATCTGCGCGCCGTGCCGAGCGAAGAACCGGGCATGTCGCCGCGCGAAATCTGGTGCAACGAGGCGCAGGAACGCTACGTCCTGGCAGTCCTGCCGCAGCGCATCGAGGATTTTCGCGCCATCTGCGAACGCGAGCGCTGCCCGTTTGCCGTGCTCGGCGCGGCGACGCCGGAGACGCAGCTTACGCTCGCCGACGCGCGCTTCGGCGACAAGCCGGTGGACATGGACATGGGCGTGCTGCTGGGCAAGCCGCCGCGCATGCTGCGCGAAGTCGCGCGCCGAAAGCGTGAACTCGCGCCGTTCTCTGCAGCGGGCATCGAGCTCGCCGATGCCTGCTACCGCGTGCTGCGCCACCCGACGGTGGCGGACAAGACTTTTCTCATCAGCATCGGCGACCGCACCGTGGGCGGACTGTGCTCGCGCGATCCCTTCGTCGGACCGTGGCAGACGCCTGTAGCCGACTGCGCCGTGACGCTCCTCGGCTTCGGCACAAATGACGACGAATACGCGGCCGAATACGCGGGCGAAGCCTATTGCATGGGCGAGCGCGCGCCGCTGGCCGTGATTGACGCGCCGGCCTCGGGCCGCATGGCCGTGGGCGAGGCGCTCACCAATCTGGCCGCGGCGCCGGTCGATTTGTCGCGCGTGAAACTCTCGGCCAACTGGATGGCGGCGGCCGGACACGCCGGCGAGGATGCGGCGCTGTTCGATACCGTGCGCGCAGTGGCGCTGGAGCTGTGCCCGGCGCTGGGCATCAGCATCCCTGTGGGCAAGGATTCGCTGTCGATGAAGACCAGCTGGGAAGAGGGCGGCCGCAAAAAAGAAGTGGTCGCGCCGCTCTCACTCATCGTCTCGGCGTTTGCGCCCTGCACCGATGCGCGCCGCGTGCTCACGCCGCAGTTGCGCCTGGATGCGGGCGCGAGCGAACTGATCCTGATCGATCTCGCGCCCGGCAGGAAGCGTCTGGGCGGGTCCATTCTCGCGCAGGTCTACGGGCAAATGGGCGATGCGGCGCCAGACCTCGACGACGCCGACGCGCTGAAGCGCTTTTTCAACGCGGTGCAGGCGCTCAACCGCGACGGTCTGCTGCTCGCCTATCACGATCGCTCCGACGGCGGCTTGTTCGCGAGCGCATGCGAGATGGCTTTTGCCGCGCATTGCGGCCTGACTCTCAACCTCGATGCGCTCGACGTCGATGCGCTGGACGCAGCTGCGGCGGGCAACGCGGAGCGCGTGCTCGCGGCGCTGTTCGCCGAGGAACTGGGCGCGCTGCTGCAGGTGCGCGCGCAGGATAGCGGCACGGTGCTCGCGCGCCTGGACGCGGCGAAGCTGCGCGCGCGCGTGGTCGGCATGCCCAACGACAGCGACGAGATCCGGCTGGTGCGCGGGACGGCATCGTTGTTCTCGCAGCAGCGCATAGCCCTGCAGCGCGCCTGGTCCGAGACCACCTGGCGCATGCAGTCGCTGCGCGACAATCCCGAATGCGCGCGCGAGGAATACGAGCGCATCCTCGATGCGGGCGATCCGGGCCTGCATGCCAAGCTCAGTTTCGATCCGGCCGAGGACGTGGCCGCGCCTTACATCGCCAAGGGCGCAAGGCCGCGCATCGCCATCCTGCGCGAACAGGGCGTAAACGGGCAGGTGGAAATGGCGGCCGCGTTCGACCGCGCCGGCTTCGAGGTCACCGACGTGCACATGAGCGACATTATTTCCGGTCGCATCTCTCTTGCAGACTACAAGGGTGCCGTCGCCTGCGGCGGCTTCTCCTACGGCGACGTGCTCGGCGCGGGCGAGGGCTGGGCCAAGTCCATTCTGCTCAACGCGCGCGCGCGCGCCGAGTTCGAGACCTTTTTCGGCCGCGGCGATGTGTTTGCGCTGGGCGTGTGCAACGGCTGCCAGATGATGAGCAATCTGCGTGAGATCATCCCCGGCGCGGCGCACTGGCCGAAGTTCCTCAAGAACCGGTCGGAGCAGTTCGAGGCGCGTTTCGGCATGGTCGAGGTGACCCGGAGCCCGTCGCTGTTTTTCGCCGGCATGGCCGGCAGCCGCATGGCGGTGGCCACCGCCCACGGCGAGGGCAGGGCGGTATTCGCAGACAGCGACGCGCAGGCCAAGGCGCTGGTGGCGGCCCGATTCGTCGACAATCGGGGCGCGGCGACCGAAACCTACCCGGCCAATCCCAACGGTTCGCCCGCCGGCATCACCGGCCTCACCACCGAGGACGGCCGCTTCACCATCGTCATGCCGCATCCGGAGCGCGGCTTCCGCAGCGTGCAGCACTCCTGGCACCCGCAGGGCTGGGGCGAAGACAGCCCCTGGATGCGCATGTTCCGCAA
>CAZRMO010000027.1:0-37187 GCA_964601155.1 uncultured Enterobacteriaceae bacterium | reverse complement strand
TGAACTTGCGCGCAAAGCGCACGGCGTTGACGGCGTCGGTCAATACTTGCTCCGGCGTCATGCGCAGCTTCTTTGCCATGTGTATGGGCGACGTTGCGATGAAGGTATGCAGGCGGCCGGACTTGGCTGGCTTGATCGCCTCCGCCGCGCGGGCGATATCCTTGTCGTTGGAGCGCGATAGCCCGCACACGGTGCTGTCCTTGATGATTTCCGCCACCGCGCGCACCGCCTCGAAGTCACCGTTCGAGGCCGCCGGGAAACCCGCCTCGATCACATCCACGCGCATTTTCTCCAGCAGCCGGGCGATACGCAGCTTCTCCTCCCTGGTCATGGATGCGCCGGGGCTCTGCTCGCCGTCGCGCATGGTGGTATCGAATATGATCAAGTGGTCCTTCATCTCAGCCTCCTGTGAACAAATGCAATCAAGGATTGAACAACGCCCGCCTGCGCCGGGTGGCGCAGGATTCAAACAAAAACACGAGTTGTGGGGTGGGTTATGTGCGCGCGGGGCGCAGCAGCAGGCCGGCCAGCAGAAGCAGGCTGCTAAGGAGAGCGGTCAACACTGTGGTGTTGGAAACCATGCTGGGCAATATATCGGCTTTCCTGCGATTAGGCAATAGGCCTGTCAGAACCTGCAGCAAAACTCATTTTTGCCACGGTGCGATCCAGTGGAGCAAAAGGTGCCAAGGAAGGAGCGGGACCCATCCCTCCCGGATCGCCTCGTCCTGCTACAAACGCTTCTTGCGCCATTTCCACACCCACACCGCGTAACCCGACAGGGAATAGGCGACGAACAGCAGGAACAGCACCGTCGGCGGATGGCTGGAGATCAGAATCACCGCAAATACGACTAGCAACAGCGCCCAGAACGGCACGCTGCGCCTGAAATTGATGTCCTTGAAGCTGTAGAAAGGGATGTTGCTCACCATGGTGAGGCCGGCAAACAGCGTGATGATGCAAGCGATCCAGCGCATGGTTCCAACCGCTTCGATCTTGAAATCGTCCACCACCCAGATAAACCCCGCCACCAGCGCCGCCGCCGCCGGGCTCGGCAATCCCTGGAAATAGCGCTTGTCCACCACTGCGATATTGGTGTTGAACCGTGCCAACCGAAGCGCCGCGCCGGCGCAATAGACAAAAGCCGCGATCCAGCCGGTGCGGTCCATGCTCTTGAGCGCCCATTCGTACATCACCAGGGCCGGCGCCGCACCGAAGGACACCATGTCGGATAGGCTGTCGTACTCTGCGCCGAACGCGCTCTGCGTGTGTGTCAGTCGCGCAACCCGCCCGTCGAGTCCATCAAGAACCATGGCGATGAAAATGGCCACCGCTGCCTGTTCGAAGCGCGCGTTCATTGCCTGCACGATCGAGTAAAAGCCGGCAAACAAGGCCGCAGTAGTGAACAGATTGGGAAGCAGGTAGATGCCGCGGCGGCGCACCTCCGAATTGATCAAGGGCTTCCTGCGCTTGTAGGCCGGCATGGTGCGTGCTATTCCAGTCTGGCTAAAACCGTGGCGGAAGCATACACCTTGTCCCCCAGGCTCGCCTTGATGCGCGCATTCGGCGGCAGGTACAAGTCCACGCGCGAGCCAAAGCGGATGAAGCCGTAGCGCTGCCCGCGCTGTAGCCGCTCGCCCGCCTTGACGTAGCAAAGAATGCGCCGCGCGATTAGACCCGCCACCTGCACGCACACGACATCGACGCCGGCATCGGCGCGGATCCACAGCGCATTGCGCTCATTTTCAGTCGAGGCTTTGTCCAGCGCGGCGTTGACGAATTTTCCGGCCTTGTACCAGACCTGCTTCACCTCGCCGTCCACCGGAGCGCGATTGGAGTGCACGTTGAACACATTCATGAACACGCTGACCTTGATGGTGTCCCGATCGAGGTAAGGATCGCGCGCTTTCTCCACCGCCACGATGCGCCCGTCCGCGGGAGACACCACAGTCTTCGCGTCCCCAGGCGCCTCGCGCGCCGGGTCGCGGAAAAACTGCAGCACGAACACGGCAACGATCCACAAGGGAATAGACCAGGCGAGGCTATACCAGGACGCGAGTGCCGCCGCCGCGACGGCGAGCGCCAGGAAGGGCCAGCCTTCCCTGGCGATAAGAGGATGCGGATAATTCATCGGCAGGAGGCAGACGGGGTGGGAAGAGGAGTCCTTGGCGCGTTTGCGCTGGGGCCCCCTTCCGCGCACCTGCCTAGTTCTTGGACTGGTCCACCAGCTTGTTCTTCCTGATCCAGGGCATCATCGCCCGCAGTTTCTCGCCCACCACCTCGATCTGGTGTTCGGCGGTGATGCGGCGGCGCGACAGCAGTGTCGGCGCGCCAGCGCGGTTTTCGAGGATGAAGCTCTTGGCGTATTCTCCGGTCTGGATGTTCTTCAGCGCCTCGCGCATGGCCTTCTTGGTCTCGTCGTTGACGATCTTCGGACCGGTCAGGTACTCGCCATACTCGGCGTTGTTGGAGATCGAGTAGTTCATGGTGCCGATGCCGCCCTCGTACATGAGGTCTACGATCAGCTTGAGTTCGTGCAGGCATTCGAAGTAGGCCATCTCCGGCGCATAGCCGGCGTCGACCAGGGTCTCGAAGCCCGCCTTGACCAATTCGACACAGCCGCCGCAAAGCACGGCCTGCTCGCCGAACAAGTCGGTTTCGGTTTCTTCCTTGAACGTGGTTTCGATCACGCCGGCGCGCGCGCCGCCTATGGCCGCCGCATAGGACAGCGCCAGGTCGCGCGCCTTCCTGCTCGGGTTCTGGTGCACCGCGATCAGCATCGGGGTGCCGCCTCCCTGGGTGTAGGTCGAGCGCACGGTGTGGCCCGGCGCCTTGGGCGCGATCATTACCACATCGAGATCGGCGCGCGGCGCAACCTGGCCGTAATGAATATTGAAGCCGTGGGCAAAAGCCAGGGTCGCGCCCTTCTTGATGTTGGGTTCGACCTCGCTCTGGTACACCGCGGCGATGTGTTCGTCCGGCATCAGCATCATCACGAAATCGGCGCCTTTGACTGCCTCCCCGACTTCTGCGACCTTGAGCCCCGCTTTACGCGCCTTGTCCCAGGACGCGCCGCTCTTGCGCAGACCGACGGTGACCTTCATTCCCGAGTCGTGCAGGTTGAGCGCGTGCGCGTGGCCCTGCGAACCGTAACCGACGATCGTGACTTTCTTGCCCTTGATCAGCGAAAGGTCGGCGTCCTTGTCGTAATACACTTTCATGGTTTCCCCTCAGATTAAGAGACTGGAGCGCGGGGGCCGGAGGCTAGCTGCGGCACGACCTGGCTAGGATCCGGACCCTCCTTCCTGGTCTCTGTTTATTAAATTCTAAGCACCCGCTGACCGCGGGAAATACCGCAGGCACCGGTGCGCGCCGTCTCGAGAATTGCGCCGCGGCCCAGCGCCTCGACAAAAGCATCCAACTTCTGTCCGGTGCCGGTTAGTTCGATGGTAAAAGTATCTTCGGATACGTCGATGATGCGCCCGCGGAAGATGTCCGACATGCGCTTCATGTCGTCGCGGTCCTTGGCGGCGGCGCGCACCTTGATCAGCATCAGTTCGCGCTCCAGGTGCGGGGCCTCGAACAGGTCGACCACCTTGACCACTTCGACCAGTTTGTTCAACTGCTTGGTGATCTGTTCGATCACGTCGCCGGAGCCCGAAGTGACGATGGTCATGCGCGACAACGACGGGTCCTCGGTAGGAGCAACAGTGAGCGATTCGATGTTGTAGCCGCGGGCGGAGAACAGTCCGGAAACACGCGACAGCGCGCCGGCCTCGTTCTCGAGAAGGATAGATATGATATGTCGCATGGGTGTCGGTATCGGCAATAGGTGGTTGCGCGGCACTCGCGCTGCTCAGAGTCCGTTTCAAAATGAGGGGATACCCCCCCTCATGCTCCTCTAAATCGGGCCGTTGCAAAATTCATTTTGCAACGGCATCTTAAAGCTCTTCGGCCAGAATCATCTCGGTGAGGCCCTTGCCGCCTCCGACCATCGGATAAACGTTCTCGGTCTGGTCGGTGATGAAATCCATGAATACCAGTTCGTCCTTGCGCTTGAACGCCTCCTTCAGCGCAGCCTCGACGTCGGCCGGTTTGTCGATGCGGATGCCGACATGACCATAGCTTTCGACCAGTTTGACGAAATCGGGCAGCGCATCCATGTACGACTGTGAGTAGCGGTTGCCGTGGAAAAACTGCTGCCACTGGCGCACCATGCCCATGTAGCGGTTGTTGAGATTGACGATCTTTATCGGCAAGCGGTATTGCTTGCACGTCGAAAGCTCCTGGATGCACATCTGAAAACTCGCCTCGCCGGTGACGCACACGACCGACGCGCCCGGATTCGCGAGTTGCGCGCCCATCGCCGCGGGCAGGCCAAAACCCATGGTGCCGAGCCCCCCGGAATTGATCCAGCGGCGCGGCTTGTCGAATTTGTAGAACTGCGCCGCCCACATCTGGTGCTGACCGACGTCGGAAGTGACGATGGCATCACCCTTGGTGATTTCGTACAGCTTCTCCAAAACAAACTGCGGCTTTATGATTTTACTCTTGCGGTCGTAGCGCAGGCAGTCTTTGGTCTTCCACAACTTGATCTGTTCCCACCAGGCGCTGATCGCTTTCCCATCCGGGCGCTGCTTGCTCGCCTCGATCAGTTTGACCAGGTCATCGAGCACGTCCGGTACATGACCGACGATGGGCACATCCACTTTCACCCGCTTGGAGATGGACGACGGATCGATGTCGATGTGAATGATCTTGCGCGGCATCTGGCCGAAATGCGCCGGGTCGCCGATGACGCGGTCGTCGAAGCGCGCGCCGATCGCCACCAGCACGTCGCAGTGCTGCATCGCCATATTGGCTTCGTAGGTGCCATGCATCCCGAGCATGCCGACAAAATGCTTGTCGGTCGCGGGAAACCCGCCCAGCCCCATGAGCGTGTTGGTGCAGGGAAAGCCTAGCGTTCTCACCAGCTTGGTGAGTTGGGGCGCCGCGTCCGACAGAATTACGCCGCCGCCGGCGTAAATCATCGGGCGCTTCGCCTCGAGCAGCAGTTGCGCTGCCCGCTTGACCTGACCAGAATGCCCCTTCACCACCGGGTTGTAGGAGCGCATGGAAACCGTTGCCGGATACTCGAACTTGCACCTGGCGGCAGTCACATCCTTGGGGATGTCGACCAGCACCGGCCCCGGCCGTCCTGTGGTCGCAAGGTAGAACGCCTTCTTGATCGTCAGCGCCAGATCCTTGACGTCTTTCACCAGAAAATTA
This sequence comes from uncultured Enterobacteriaceae bacterium, assembly GCA_964601155.1. Taxonomy (GTDB): domain Bacteria; phylum Pseudomonadota; class Gammaproteobacteria; order Burkholderiales; family SG8-39; genus 2-12-FULL-64-23. The sequence continues at coordinate 31,922 of CAZRMO010000027.1, read as the reverse complement.
TGCTTGACGCACGGCCGGGTGATGCCCACTGCGTCGCATTCCTGGAACGCATCCTGCCCTATTGCATGCGTGGGCACTTGCCCGGAAATAATCACCATCGGGATCGAATCCATGTAGGCCGTGGCGATGCCGGTTACGGCATTAGTAACGCCTGGGCCCGAGGTGACCAGCGCAACACCGACTTTGCGGCTCGAACGCGAATAGCCGTCGGCGGCATGGGCGGCGCCTTGTTCATGCCGCACCAGCACGTGCTTGACCTTGTCCTGTTTGAACAGCTCGTCGTAGATAAACAAAACTGCGCCGCCGGGATAGCCGAAAACATACTCGACTTTCTCCGCCTGCAGACTTTTAATCAGGATTTCCGCGCCCGATAATTCCATGATTCCCGCTGGGTTTTTCCCAAAGCTTTAAACATTAATGCCTGCCCTTCGTTTGGTCAAGATTTTTTTGCTGCGGCGCAACTCTGCGTGCTCGACAATTGCTCAACGCGCTATCCGGTTAAGCACTAAAATTCGCCACCCTATTGAGGATTTTGTCCTGGCTTCTCGCAACGAATTTTCCACATTCCTCCTTACCGTCGAGCGGCGCGCCTACAAGCAGGCGAGATTTGCCGTGCGCGACGAGCAGGCGGCATTGGATATCGTGCAGGATTCGATGCTCAAACTGTCGGAAAAATACGGGGCCAAGCCCGCGGCCGAATTGCCGATGCTGTTCCAGCGCATCCTGCAGAACACCATTCGAGACTATTACCGTCGCTACAAGGTGCGCGCAGCGTGGACAACCCAGCTATCATCGATACTTTCGCCCAAGGACGGCGGAGAAGAATCCGACCCGCTGGAAACTTTAGCGCCCGTCGAGGACTCCAATCAGTCCTTAGGACCGCCAGATCATCTTGAAAAATCACAGCTTATTGTTTTGATTGAGGACGAATTGAAAAAACTGCCGCCACGTCAACGCGAGGCCTTCCTACTGCGTTATTGGGAGGAACTGGACGTTGCCGAAACCGCGCAGGCGATGGGGTGTTCGGAAGGCAGCGTCAAAACCCATTGCTCACGCGCGGCGCACACCTTGGCCGCGGCACTCAAGCGCAAGGGGATCACACTGTGAACGAACGCAAATTCGGCTACCAAATCAAGCAGCAACTCGACCACGCGCTCGATTTCGAACCAGCCACGCTGAACCGGCTGAAGCTCGCGCGCGAGCAGGCCTTGGCGCGCCAGCGCATGACTAAACCTGCGTTCGTGCTGGCTTGGGCGGATGCCCTTGTCGGCCGACTGCCGCTCATTCCGGCCTCGGCGAGCATCGCGGTGGCCGGCGCTGCCCTGATGCTTGCATTCGTCAGCATGCAATACTCGCAGAAAACACCATCGGTGGAGGATATAGAGGAAATCGATGCAGCGATCCTGACCAGCGACCTGCCGATCAACGCCTATCTGGACAAGAGCTTCGATACGTGGCTAAAGCGCTCGCAGCCCTGACGCTCGGGCTGTGCATCGCCCTCTCCAGCCTGGCTTCCGCGGCGGGAAAGAAGCAGCCCGATTGGTCGCAGCTTTCGCCGGGGCAACAGCAGATACTGGCCCCGCTGGCGAGCGATTGGAACAATTTCGATCAGATCCGGCGCAGGAAATGGCTGCTGACGGCCAAGCGCTACCCCAAGATGAAACCGGAGCAGCAGCAACGCCTACAGGCGAAGATGCGGCGCTGGGCCGAGTTGACCCCGGAGCAGCGCCGTATCGCACGCGAGAACTACAAGAAGCTGGCGAAGCAGTCTCCGGCGGAGCGCGAACTGATAAAGCGGAAGTGGCAGGAACGGCAAAAGCTGAATCAGGCCCGCCCGAGTGCTGCCTTGCCGACCCCGTCCGCGCCGGGCGTGGCCGGGACCCCCGGCGGCTACGAAGCCGTAACGTCCCCGGCGCCTGCCGGCGAGAAGCGCTGACGTGACGACCCTAAACGAGGCAGGCTCCCACGGTCCGTATCCCAGCATCAAGCGGCGTCTGACCTCCATGGCGTATGAGTCGCTGCTCCTGTTGGCCATCACGTTTTTCGCCGCCCTGCTGTTCCTCGTGGCAAGCGGCGGTTCCGCCGACGGATGGGTACGTCATGTGTTCCAAGCCTATCTGTTCCTGGTCATCGGTCTGTATTTCGCCGGATCCTGGCGCCGCCAGGGACAGACTCTCGCCATGAAGACCTGGAGCCTGCGTGTGGTCGGTGCAAATGGCGCCAGAATCACCCTGCGCCAGGCCATGGTGCGCTATGCATGCGCCTGGCCCTGCCTCGCACTGGGCGGGATCGGCATCCTCTACGCACCGTTCGACCGCGACCGGCAGTTCCTGCACGACCGGCTGGCCGGCACGAAAATCGTGAAAGACGACTAGACCGAAGCCGACCGGCGCCCCCCCTGCAGCCCCTGCCTCATCACATCGCGTGACTATATTCCCCCAGCCCCTTAGTCGGCGGCTGTTCGGGCGCCTCAGAAACCGCTTCTCAGCGTCTTTCCACCCACCACATCATCAACAGCGCCCCTGACAGAAACAGCACGCTCGGCAACACGGCTGAGTAGAACGGCGGCCAGTTCTGCAGGATACCTACGGACGAGGATAGGCCATTGAGCAGGTGGAACAGTATCCCCAGCATGATGCCGGAAAATATTTTTACCCCCACGCCGCCGAGGCGCACGTGCACATAGGCGAAGGGAAGCGCCAGCGCCATCATCACCAGCGCGGCAAAGGGATAGAGCAGCTTTTTCCACAACGCGATCTGGTAGCGCTCGGTCTGCTGGCGGTTCTCCGACAAGTGGCGGGTATAGCGATACAGGCTGATCGCGGACATCTTTTCCGGCTGCACCAGCAGCACCGACAGCAGGTTCGGCGTCAGTACCGAATGCCAATCGGTCTGGGCAAGCCTGGACACGCTGGTGCCGTCGCTGTCGAAACTGGTCCTTACCACGCCTTTCAGACGCCAGGTATTGTTTTTGATGAACTTGCCGCTTTCGGCAAAGCTGATCGAGCGTAGCCGATAATCGCTATCGAAGGCGTAGATCCTGATGCCGCTGAGCGAACTGTCGGGCTTGACTTCGCGCACATTGACGAAGCGCGATTCGTCCTTTACCCACAGCCCGGATCTGAATTCCTGCGCCACCACCGTGCTCATGGCGGAAAGCCGCAGCTGCTGTGCAGCGCGCTCGGCGTAAGGCGTAATTAGTTCGCCGAAAGCAAACGTCAGCACCACGAATATGGCGCCGATGCGTGCCAGCGTGGCGCCGGCAGCATATGGCGACAAACCGGATATCCGCATCACCGTGTACTCGGAATTGGCGGCGAGCTGCGACAGGGCATAGAGCGTGCCGATCAGCACAGCGATCGGAGCGAGCTCGTACGCGTGCCCCGGCAAAGACAGCAGCACGAACAGCAGCACATGCTTCAGATCGTAATGGCCCCGCCCCAGATAATTGAGCTCGTTGATCAAGTCGAAAAAGGCGAACAGCATCAGGAACGCGACCATGACCAGCAGCGTCGCCGCGTAGATCTCGCGCGCGAGGTACTTGCGCAGAATGATCAACGCCATCTCCTGAATATGGAGTTGACGCTCATGCGGCGATAGAACAGCGCAATCAGCAGCAGCAGCATACCGAAATGCACTGCCCACCAGCCAATATGGAAAGACAACCTGCCCTGCGACACCCACGCCTGGCTTACGCTGATCAGATTGCTGTATACCATGTACGTGAGCAGGGCGAACACCAGGTTGGCCGAACGGCCGGCACGCGGATTGACAAATGCAAGCGGGATGGCGAGCAGAGTCAGGTTGAGGGCCGCCAATGGCAGGCCGATGCGCCACAGCAGTTCGGCCAGATTGCCTTGACGGGGATCGCCCAGCAGCGCTTGCGTGGACAGCGCGCGTGCCGGAATCTGGCCCACCGTGGCTTCGCGCGTCTCGATGCGCACGGCATAACGCTTGAACTGCATCACGCGGTACTCCACATCGCCCGGATTGCCCTCGTAGCGCCTACCGTCGGTGAGCACGATGAAGCGGTCGCCGTTGGCGGCAGTTTTCTCCGTACCGTTCCGGCTAACCATCACCACGAGCCTGCCATGCTGCATGGAAGTGACAAACACATTCTTCACCTTGCCCGAATCGCCTGCCCCGGCTTCGACGAAGAATACACGGTCGGCATTGGCCGACTCGCGGAACACCCCCGGGGCGACGCGCGACAATTCGTCGCGACTGTTGAGTTGGCGCCGGTACTCCTCGCTCTGGCTATTGGCCCAGGGAGCGAGAAACAGCGACAGCAGCGCGATCACCAGCACCAGCGGCACGGCGAAAGTCAGTACCGGCCGTACCCAGGCCGTGAGCGGAAGACCCGCGCTGAACCAGATCACCATTTCCGAGTCGCGGTAGCTGCGGCTGATCGTCATCAGCACCGCAATGAACAAAGTCAGCGACAACAGCACCGGCAGATAGTTGAGCGCCGAGAACCCGAGGAGCGCGAGCACCGCCTCGGGCGGGAGCTTGCCGCTTGCAGCCTGGCCGAGGAAGCGTATCAGCTGCGTGGTGAGAGTAATGGCGAACAGTGTGGCGAAAACCGCAACTGCAAGGTTGCCGAATTCGCGCAACAGCGACCGCTGGAAAATTGCCACTTAGCGTGCCTGACAAGACGAGGGAACGAGTCCCTTCGGGTTCCCGCAAACCAGTCGTCTAACCGAAATTTCGGCGGGCGCCCCTGGAACGATTTTCATAATATTGGTAAAGCTCCTCCAGGGCTCGCGCGTGCCCGGCACCGCATCGGTACGTTCTGAAGCCTTCTTTTTGGAGAGCGCCTGCGCCCTGGTCTCGCATCGGTACCGCGCCTGAACGCAACGGCTTTGACTTGACGGGAACAAAGCAGGGATAATCTGGCGTAATCGGTCGATTGGATAGAAGGAGCATTCATTGCAATTTAGCACAAAACGCAGCGCGCCGGAGATGCGCGCCACACCCTGCATCGCCGTCGGCGTGTTTGCCGGGCGCAAGCTCAGCACCGCCGCCAGCGCGCTCGACCGGGCGGCACGGGGTGCGCTCGGCGAAGTCCTGCGCCGCGGCGACATGGAAGGCAAGCTCGGCGCCACGCTGATCCTGTACGGTGTCCCGGGCGTTGTGGCCGAGCGCGTGCTGCTGGTTGGATTGGGCGAAGAGACGAAGTTGCGCGAGCGCGAGTACCGCGAAGCGGGGCGCGCCGCAATCAAGGCCGCACAGGAAACCGGAGCCGAGACGCTTACGCTGTGCCTGGTCGAGATCCATGCGGGCCGCCGCGACGCCAGCTGGAAAGCGCGCCAGCTGGCGCTGATGGCCGCCGAGTGCGCCTACCGCTTCGACACCATGAAAAGCGAGAAAAGCGAGCCGCGCCCCCTCGCTCACGTCGAGCTGCTGACCGGGGCGCGCGACGCGAGTGCCACGGCGCACGGCTTGCGCCAGGGCGAAGCCATAGGCGCAGGCGTGTGCCTGGCGAAGGACCTGGGCAACCTCCCGGGCAATGTCTGCACGCCTGCGTTTCTCGCCGAGCAGGCAAGAAAAATCGCGAAGGAATGGAAACTCGGCGTGGAAGTGCTGGAGCGCAAGGACATGGAGAAGCTGGGGATGGGATCCCTGCTATCGGTGGCGCGAGGCTCGCGCCAGCCGCCCAAGCTGATCGTACTCAACTATGCCGGCGGCGCGAAGAAGGCGAGACCCCTGGTGCTGGTCGGCAAAGGCGTCACCTTTGACACTGGCGGCATTTCACTCAAGCCGTCGCCGGAGATGGACGAGATGAAATTCGACATGTGCGGCGCCGCGAGCGTACTCGGCGCGCTGCGCGCCTGTGCCGAAATGAAGCTCAAGCTCAACGTCGTCGGCCTCATTCCGACAACGGAGAACATGCCCGGCGGAGCCGCAACCAAACCGGGAGACATCGTCACCAGCATGTCCGGGCAAACGATAGAGGTGCTCAATACCGACGCCGAGGGGCGCCTGATCCTGTGCGACGCGCTGACCTATGCCGAGCGCTTCGAGCCGGAAGCCGTGATCGACATCGCCACCCTCACCGGCGCCTGCGTCATCGCGCTGGGCCACGTCGCCAGCGGCCTGTACAGCAACAAGGAAACGCTCGCGCGCGAACTGCTCGCGGCCGGCGACGAGGCCTACGATCGCGCCTGGCACATGCCGCTGTGGGACGATTATCAGGAGCAGCTGAAGAGCAATTTCGCCGACATGGCCAACATCGGCGGCCGGCCGGCCGGCAGCGTGACCGCAGCCTGCTTTCTGTCGCGCTATGCCAAGAAATTCGCCTGGGCGCATCTGGACATCGCAGGCACCGCATGGAAATCAGGCAAGGACAAGGGATCCACAGGGCGGCCCGTCGCGCTGTTGACCAGTTTCCTGATGAAACGGGCGGGGAAAGGGCCATAAGCGATGCCTGATGCGGAAGCTGGAGGGTCCGCTAGCGCGTCACCGACCGCGTTTCATAAGCGCACATGACCCGCATCGACTTCTATTTCGAGGCCGAGGACAAGCTGCAGATCGCCTGCCGTCTGTCGGCCAAGGCGGCGCAGCAAAAACTGCGGGTACTGATCTATGCGCCCGACGAAGTCGGGGCGCAAAAAATCGACAGGCTGCTCTGGACCTGGCAGGCCACCGGCTTTCTGCCGCACTGCATGACACGCAATCCGCTCGCGGCAGAGACGCCTGTGCTGATCACCCACGACCCTGAGGACACGCCGCACGATGAAGTATTGCTGAATCTGCATTCCGCGTGGCCGCCGGCTTTCAGCCGCTTTCAGCGCCTGGTGGAGATCGTCGGCCGCGACGAGGAAGACCGCGAATCGGCGCGGGCGCGCTTTCGCTTCTACCGCGACCGCGGCTACGAGATCGCAAAACACGACTTGTCGAAGGCCCATGGCTGACCCGGACGATCTGCTGAGCAAGGCCGATGCGCTGATGGCGCGCCACCACCCGGAGCGCGCCCAGGCCGCGCACTACGCCGAGATCCCGGTGCTCGAGGAGGTAGTGGACTTCGCACCGGAAGGCGGCGACCTGCCGCTGCTGACCGAATATGTCGTACACGCGCCGCCGGACGCAGAGCAGATCAAGGCGCTTGCCGCGAACATGCGCGAATCGCTGCTCGCCGCGCTACAGCCGGAAATCGACGCACTGATCGACGAACGCCTGAAACAGAGCCTGTCGCCGCTGATTGAAAGAATGTTCAACGAATTGCGCGGCGAGCTGCAGCTGATCGCGCATGAAATCCTCGGTCAAGCCATCCACACCGCCGTGGAGCAGGAGATCGACCGGCAAAAGTAGCGCGGCGCGGCCCTGATTGAGGCAAATAAGCGTCTTTCTGCAGCCTGCCGTCTGCATCAATCCGCTATAATTCGCGCTTCGCTCATTCGAGCCGCCTTCTCCGCAAAGCGCCGCTCGATGCGCTTTTCCCAGAAGAGAAGAAATGGAACTCAGCAAGAGCTTTGAGCCGCACGCCATCGAGGCGCACTGGTATCCGGAATGGGAGCGGCGCGGCTATTTTGCGCATTCTGCGGACCGATCCAAACCGGCCTACTGCATCCAGCTGCCGCCGCCGAACGTGACCGGTACCCTGCACATGGGCCATGCATTCCAGCAGACGCTGATGGACACGCTGGTGCGCTACCACCGCATGCGCGGTTTCAACACGAATTGGGTGGTCGGCACCGATCACGCCGGTATCGCGACCCAGATCGTGGTCGAGCGCCAGCTGCAGGCCGAGGGCAAGAGCCGCCTAGAGCTCGGGCGCGAAAAGTTCCTCGAGCGCGTGCGCGCATGGAAGCAGGAGTCGGGCTCGACCATCACGCGCCAGATGCGGCGCCTGGGCGTCTCCGCCAACTGGACCTACGCCGATGCCGAGGGCCAGCAGGCCGGGTACTTCACCATGGACGAGCGCATGTCCCGCGCCGTGGTCGAGGTGTTCGTGCGCCTGCACCAGGAAGGTCTGATTTACCGCGGCAAGCGCCTGGTGAACTGGGATCCGGTGCTGGGCACGGCGGTATCCGACCTCGAAGTCGACAGCGAGGAGGAAGACGGCAAGATCTGGGAAATCCGCTATCCGTATGCCGACGGCAGCGGCTCGCTGGTGGTCGCGACGACGCGCCCCGAAACCATGCTGGGCGACGTGGCGGTCGCGGTCAATCCGAAAGACGAGCGCTACACTGCGCTCGTTGGCAAACAGGTGGTGCTGCCGCTCACCGCCCGCACAATACCCGTGATCGCCGACGACTACGTTGATCCCGCGTTCGGCACCGGCTGCGTCAAAATCACGCCGGCGCACGATTTCAACGACTACCAGATCGGCCAGCGGCATGGGCTCGCGCAAATCAACGTGCTCACGCTCGACGCAAGGATCAACGAGCAGGCCCCGGAGGTCTATCGCGGCCTGGACCGCTTCGAGGCACGGGCGCGTATCCTGCAGGATCTGGGGGCGCAGGGATGTCTGGTTTCGGAAAAACCTTACAAGCTGCGCGTGCCGCGCTCGGGCCGCACCGGCGTGATCGTCGAACCGATGCTGACCGACCAGTGGTTCGTCAAAATGGAAGGCATGGCCAAGAGCGGGCTTGAAGCCGTAGCTAGTGGCGAGGTGAAATTCTATCCCGATCACTGGAACACCACCTACAAGCACTGGCTGGAAAACATCCAGGACTGGTGCATCTCGCGCCAGCTCTGGTGGGGACACCAGATACCTTCCTGGTACGACGACCGGGGCAACACCTACGTCGCGCGCAGCGAGGAGGAAGCCCGGGCGCTGGCGGCGGCGAAAGGCTACGCCGGCGCGCTGAAACGCGACGAGGACGTGCTCGACACCTGGTTCTCCTCGGCCCTGGTGCCATTCACCTCGCTGGGCTGGCCGGAAAAGACCGCCGACCTGGAGGCGTTCCTGCCCTCCTCGGTGCTGGTCACCGGATTCGACATCATCTTCTTCTGGGTGGCGCGCATGGTCATGATGACCCTGCATTTCACCGGCAAGGTGCCGTTCCGCCACGTCTACATCAACGCTCTGGTCCGCGACGCGGAAGGCCAGAAAATGTCCAAGTCCAAGGGCAACACCCTGGACCCGCTGGACCTGATCGACGGCGTCAGCTTCGACGAACTGCTCGCGAAATCGACCCAGGGCCTGATGCTCGCCGGCCACAGGCAGAAAGTCGAAAAATACGTGCGCAAGAATTACCCGAGCGGCATCCCCTCCTTCGGCGCCGATGCGCTGCGGTTCACGTTCGCCTCGCTTGCAAGCTTCGCGCGCACGCTCAACTTCGACCTCGGCCGCTGCGAGGGCTACCGCAACTTCTGCAACAAACTGTGGAACGCGACGCGCTTCGTGCTCATGAACACCGAAGGCAAGGATTGCGGCGCGGACGATTCCCTGGCGCTCGCGCCCTCGGTCATGGACCGCTGGATCGTGAGCCGGCTGCAGCGCGCGGAGAAGGAAGTGTGCGAAGGCTTCGACAGCTATCGCTTCGACCTAGCGGCGCGCGCATTGTACGAATTTGTATGGGACGAATACTGCGACTGGTATCTGGAATTGGCCAAGGTACAGTTGCAGGCGGGCAGCGAAGCTGAACAGCGCGCGACGCGCCGTACCCTGGTGCGCGTGCTGGAGGCGGTGCTGCGGCTGGCCCATCCGGTCATTCCTTTCATCACCGAAGAGCTATGGCAGCGCGTGGCGCCTCTGGCCGGGCGCGCGGGAACAAGCATCCTGCTTGCGCCCTACCCGCAGCACCAGGCCGAGCTCATCGACACCGCAGCAGAGGCGGAAGTCACCGTGCTGAAGGAACTGGTAGGCGCCTGCCGCAACCTGCGCGGCGAAATGAACATTTCCCCGGCACAGCGCATCCCGCTGCTCGCGACCGGCGACAAAGCCATGCTGGAAACCCTGTCGCCCTACATCAAGACCCTGGCCAGACTCGCCGAGGTAAACGTCGTAGATAGCCTGCCCGAAGCAGACGCCCCCGTCGCGGTGATCGGCGAGTGCCGGCTGATGCTCAAGATCGAAATCGACAAGGCGGCGGAACGCGAGCGCCTGCAAAAGGAGATCTCGCGACTCGAAGGCGAGATCGCCAAGGCCAAGGGCAAGCTCGCCAACGCCGGCTTCGTCGCCCGCGCCCCTGCCCAAGTCGTGGCGCAAGAGAAAGAACGCCTCTCTGCCTTCGCCACCACCCTGGAGAACCTTAAGCCACAGCTCGCAAAGCTCGGTTAGGCGAGGCGCGAGCGCTCACCCCGATCGCGCGGCCAAAAAGAAAGGCCGAAGGCGCCGGCGCCCTCGGCCCTGGTCCAGGCCCTTACCGCTTACTTCAGCTTGATGCTGTAGGCGATCCCGAGAGAATTCTCGTACATCTGGATCTTTTCTGTACCTGCAATGCCGGGGCCAGTCATAGGGGGGTTACGGACCCAGTTGTTAAACAGACTAGACGCCTCAACAGAGTTTCTGAACGCATGCATGTAGGCCATGGTGATTTCCGAATCCTTGCTCACGTCATAGGTGAAGCCCATGGTCACATGATTCTGGACCACGCCCGGGGCAATCATGTTGAAAGTCACGTCGCGGCCCTGGATCGGGTTGTCGCTATGATTGTAGCCGGCGCGCAGGATCAGCTTCGGGCTGTACTGGTATTCGACGCCCAGCTTGAACACGTTGACGTCGCTCCAGCCGAAGCCGCGGCAGCTGCCGCACCCCAGCGAACCGGTCGTGAAGCCGGTCGCCATCACGGCATTGCCGACATTCGTGCTCGGATTGCCAACCGAGTCGACACCGGCGTAGTTGATCCTTTCGTAATCCGCGGCTATCGTCCATTTGGGAGTCGCCTTGAACGCGAGACCGAGGCTCATGCTCTCCGGCATGTCGAAAGCGCCTTGTCCGGCGAACAAGTCCTCGTATTTTTTGAACTTGCCCATCTTGACCTTGCTGGTGTAGCTCGCGCCCAGCGTCACCCTATCCGACACCTTGCCCATCCAGCCCAGCTTGAGTCCATAACCATAGGTCGTATCATTGCCGCGATTAGTCAGATTGGCCGGCGCCCCGGTCGCTGCCGGGCTCGTAAATCCATAGAAGCCTTGAAGGCCCTCGGCCTTGAATTGCTGGGCCGCGAGCAGCAGCGATACACCGAAGGAATTGCTCTTGTTGACCTTCTTCGCGAACGTCGGCGCAATGATCAGTTGCGTGAGATTCATGCCGAGCTTGTCCGAGCCGCAAAGCATGTTGTAAGACGTCTGTCCCGGATTGAAATTAGGGCAAGCGCTGGCTGCGGAAATTTGTCCCCCGTTGAAGTCCGTATTCATGCCGCCGTTACCGTAGACGCTGACGCCGACGGACATATCCGGACCTATCATGCGGTTATAGCCGAACTCCGGTACGAAAAACAGGTTGCTGCCGCTGTTCACCGAGCCATCCAGACCGGCCGCGCTCCCCCCGCTGCGCGATATGTCGCGCCGCGGACTGAACAGATCCACCCCGATGTCGAAGCGGCTGCCGGCCCAGACCATGCTCGCCGGGTTGTTCGCCCCGCCGTAGGCATCGTCGGCCATCGCCACCGATGCCCCGCCCATGCCCTTGGCTTTCATGCCGTAGCCGTGCGGATAATACCCGTCCGTCGCCAGCGCGAGCGACGGGATCGCAAACACGGCGAGCAGCGCCGATGCCAGTACTGTGCGTTTCATTTGAATCCCCCTTTCCCCTTTAATTGTAATGAGCGTGTTGAGCGGCTCTGAAGGCCGCCTGCAGGCTTGGCCAGATCCAATCTAGATAAACAACGTGACGTCGGCCTCCTGCGCCATCGGCAGAAAGCTCGCAGCGCCGCAATATTCCTTCACCTCGGGTATGAAATCCTCGTGGGTGAAGCCGAACAGATCGACCGTCATCTGGCAACCAATCATGTTCACCCCGGCCTCCAGGCACAGCGAGCGCAATTCCGAAATGTCGGCCACGCCGTTGTTCTTTATGGTCTGCTGCATGAGCGTGGTGGCGAAGGATTCGAAACCGGGAATGCCGGCCTGAACCAGATTGGGAATATTCCAGTTGATGCCCTTGAACCAGTCCGGGCCGAACGGCATTTTCATCGGCATGCCGGGATTGCCGAGCGGGCTGATCTTGAGACCGGAGATATCCTTCCTGAGCAGCTGCAGACCGTAGAAGGTGCAGAATATCGACACGTTCCAGCCCAGCGCCGCCGCGGTCGACGCCAGGATGAAGGGCGGATAGGCCCAGTCCAGGGTCCCTTTTGTGGCGATGATGGTCATCGAAGGCGTCTTGTTCGCCTTCATCTCCGCCAGCTTCTCTTCTATTTTCTGCGGCAGGATTTCGTCCAGCCGCTGGCGCACGATCTGCTCGATCAGCGCTACATCAGGTGTGGCACCCATACGCACCTCCAATGATGGTCCTTATCGGCGCGGCGCCGCAACGGACTCTCGTTCAAATCAATTGGCATCATCATGCACCAATTCAGCTTAGGTTCCAGCCGAATTATCTTATTACGTAATAGCTTCCGCTGATACTTGCCCGCCCTTTTTCCTGCCCCCCCAAAACCGGGCCGAATCGCAAGCCCGGCGCAAAGCATAACAGTTGCGCAAGCGACCGCAAGCGGCACGCCCTTGGCCGCTGCTGCGCAGCCTACTTCCGTTTGAGAAAGAAGGTGTATTCGTTGCTGGCTTCAGTCTGCGACAGCAGCTCGTTGCCGGTCTGCTTGCAGAATGCCTGGAAGTCCTTGACCGATCCGACATCGGTCGAAACAATGCGCAGCACTTGGCCGCTTTGCATCTCGGTCAGCGCCTTTTTGGCGCGCAGTATGGGCAGTGGGCAGTTCAGGCCGCGCGCATCCAGATCCTTGTCGAAATTCATTGCCGCACCCTCCTTGTGATCGGTTGATAGTGTTGCCTTTCGCCATTGTAACTAAGGTAACCAAGCCGCGCAGCGCTGACACAGTTGTCTTGGAGGCGCATCCCGGCCGGCCTCCCCTCCACCGCGATACCGCCGTGCGCACTTTCCGGGGCCGCAGGCCGTGGTAGTATTTCTCCAGTATATGAAACAACGCCGGCAAACCAAGACGCCGGCGCGAGCGGAGCAACGGATGAACCAGCCGGTCACACACCCCATGCGAGCTGCCGGCGCAGCGCGTGAAACCGATCTGCAGGCCTTGCGCGCGCTATCGGAACTCACCGCGGTGCTCGCAGAAGAGCACGACCCGGAGAAGCTGCTGGAACGCTCACTAGGCACCATGGTCCGGCTCGCTCGCGCCCAGGCGGGCGTGGTGCGCGTGGTGACAAGCGACGGCGTCCATATGCGCCTGGTTGCCGCGCAAGGGCTGGCCCCCGAAGTGGTGGCGCAGGAGCAGCTCGTGCCGCTGGACTGCGGTGTCTGCGGCGCCGCGGTGAGCGACGACGCCGTGCGCCAGAGCTTCGAAATGCAGCATTGCGCAGGGCACACCGGCTCGGATTACTTCCATTACCTGGGCAGCGCGGTGGTGATCCCGCTGCGGCACATGGGCAGAGTGCTCGGGGCCTACACCCTGTTCTTCGAGGAGCAGCGCGACACCCCGGAGGAGTTGGGATTGCTGTACCGCTCCATCAGCGAGCATCTGGGCATGGCGCTGGAAAACACGCGCCTGCTGCGCGAAAACATGCGCATGACGCTGATGAGCGAGCGCCAGCTGATCGCCAACGAGGTGCACGATTCGCTCGCGCAGACCATGGCCTACATGAAGATCCGGCTCGCGATGATGCAGGAAGCGCTGGAGGCGAGCGAACAGCCGCAGGCGCTGAAACATGCCGCCGAAGTGCAGCAGGCGCTGGAAGGCGCCTACGCCGACCTGCGGGAGTTGCTGTCGCAATTTCGCAACCGCATGGATCCACTGGGGCTGGTGCACGCGCTGCAGGAGCTGCAGATCAAGTTCCACGATCGCACCGGCATCGCCCTCGCGTTCGACAACCGCACCACCGACCTCGATCTGAACGCGGAGGAGGAAGGCCAGGTATTCCACATAATGCAGGAGGCGCTAGCCAACGTGGCGCGCCACTCCGGTGCAAAACACGCCCGCCTCACCATGGAACTGGTCGCGGGCGAGTACCGATTCGCGGTCGAGGACGACGGGCTGGGATTTTTCGCTTTCGGCCAGCGCATGGGTGGTGCCGAGCACCATCCGCACCTGCGCCATCACCTTGGCGTCAACATCATGCGTGAGCGCGCGCAGCGCCTGAACGGCACGATCGAAATCGTCAATCTGCCGCGAGGCGGCGCGCGCGTCAGCCTGGTGTTCCCGGCGCAGAAAGGAGCAACGGCATGAAGCACCGGGCAGCAGCCCCGGCCAAAGCCGCGGATGCGGGCAAGGCGAATGCCGCAGGCTGCCGGCTGCGCCCCTTGCCCGCCAGCAATTGTCGGTCGACGGCATGAAGGCAGTGCGCGTCATGCTGGTCGACGACCATACGCTGTTTCGCCGGGGTCTGGCGGAACTGCTGCATGGACGCAACGGCATCGAGGTGGTGGCGGCCACTGCCGGAGCAACCGAAGCCGCGCGCCTGATGCAGGAGACCAAACCGGATGTGCTGCTGCTCGACCTCAACCTGCCGCCTCACGGGGGCCTCGCATTGCTGCGCACCCTGCAGGATTACGGATGGAACGGCCCGACGCTGGTCCTGACCGTTTCCGATTCCGAAGACGATCTGGCCAACGCGCTGCACGCCGGGGTGCGCGGCTATCTGCTGAAGGACATGGAACCCGAGGACGTCACCGATGCGATCCTGCGCGCGGTGCGCGGCGAAACCGTGGTCGCCCCGGCCATGACGATGAAGCTGGTGGACCTGCTGCAGCCCGCGCGGCAGAGCAAGACGCGGGAGAACTTGCTGGAGCAACTGACCGAACGCGAGCGCGAAATCCTCAATCACCTGGCACAAGGCATGTCGAACAAGGCGATCGCGCGCGCGCTCGACATCAGCTACGACACGGTCAAGCTGCACGTGCGCCACATCCTGTCGAAGCTGAATTTCACCTCGCGCGTAGAGGCCGCGGTGTTCGCGGTGGAACAGCGCAGCGGACCGCAGGGCTCTTCCGAGCCGCGCAAGAACTAGGCGGGAGCGCGCTAGCCCAGAGCCGACAAGGCGCGGTCACCGCCGCTCTTTTCGGCGCCGGCTTCTGCAACGTCTGCCTCGTACCACGCAAGTTTCGCGTGCAGCCGCACCACCTCGCCGACGATGATGAGCGTCGGCGGCGCGAGCTGCGCGGCCTGCGCCAATTGCGGCAGGCTCGCCAGCGTCCCCACCACCGTGCGCTGGCTGTCCGTGGTGCCGTGCTGCACGATTGCCGCCGGCGTCGCATCGGACATGCCATGCGCCGCGAGTTCGCGGCACAGCGTGGGCAAGCCCAGCAGGCCCATATACACAACCAGGGTACGTCCGGGGCGGACCAGCGAGTCCCAGTCCAGATCCACGCTGCCGTCCTTGAGGTGTCCGGCGACGAACAGGCAGGAATTGGCATAGTCGCGGTGCGTGAGCGGGATGCCGGCGTACGCCGCAATGCCGCAGGCGGCGGTGATTCCCGGTACCACCTCGAAGGCGATGCCGGCCGCGGCCAGCGCCTCCACCTCCTCGCCGCCGCGGCCGAAGATGAACGGGTCGCCACCCTTGAGCCTGAGCACGCGCTTGCCCTGGCGCGCGAGCCGCACCAGCAGCTGGTTCAGTTCGGACTGGGCGAGGGTATGGTTGCCGCGCTCTTTGCCGGCATAGATGCGTTCGGCCCCGTGGCGGCCCAGTTCGAGAATCGGAGCGGATACCAAGTGATCGTAGACGATGACTTCGGCCTCGGCCAGCAGCTTCGCCGCCCGCAGCGTCAGCAACTCCGGGTCGCCCGGTCCTGCGCCTACCAGATAAACCGTGCCCGCCAGCATAGCGCGGGGGCTCGCAGTGTCGAGGGTCATAGGCGCATCAGTGCGCCGCGGCCAGCGGCGTCGCCGCGCGCCGTTCTGAACTACCGTGCACGAAACCGACGAAACGCGCTGCCCAGTCGTAGTCGCCGACGCTGCGCAAGTGCGCGTAATTGGCCAGGAGCTTGTTGACCACGATGCCGTCGGATTTCCCGTCCGTGCCGAAACCACGCGCCACGCGGTAGGCGAAGCGCGTGTCCGGGGCCAGCCCGTCGATGCTCGAATAGTGGAACTCGTGCGCCGGTATCTCCGCATGGAGTTCGCCGCGCCCGCCCCAGGGGTGATCCGCAGTTGGGGTGAGTTTGACGTAGCCGCGGCCGACCGGCCGCTCGTGCATCACCACGTCGCCTGCGATCGCGCCCACCATGCGGCGCGTTTCGCCGCGCCAGCTGAGCGAGCGCGCGAGGTACATGAGCCCGCCGCACTCGGCATAGGCGGGCATGCCCGCCTCGATCGCCGCCAGGATGTCGCCACGCAAGGCGGCATTCCCCTCCAGTTCGCGCATGAACATTTCAGGAAAGCCGCCGCCGATGACGAGGCCGTCGACGCGCGGCAGCCGCGCGTCGCGCAGCGTGTCGAAAAACACCAGCTTTGCGCCGGCGCGCTCCAGCGCCTCCAGATCGTCCGGGTAGTAGAAACCGAACGCGCGGTCGCGCGCAATGCCGATGCGCACGCCCATCCTGCCCGGCGGCGAAAGCGGAAGCGCTCTGCTTAGCGGCGCGTGACAGACCGTGGCCGCAAGCAGCCGTTCGAGATCCACCTGCCGCGCTACGGCCGCGGCAAGCAACGCGATGCGCGTCTGCGCCGTGTCGTCTTCGCCGGCCGGCGTGAGACCGAGATGACGCTCGACGATGGCAAGGCGCGGGTCCTCGTGCACCGCGCCCAGCACCGCCACGTCGGTGTAGTGCTCGATCACCGCCCGCAGCTTGGCCTCGTGGCGCGCGCCGCCCACCCTGGATAAAATCACGCCCGCAATGCGTATCGATGGATCGAAGGCCTGATAACCCAGGATCAATGGCGCGATGCCGCGGGTCATGCCTCGCGCGTCGAGCACCAGCACCACCGGCAGGTCCAGCAACTGCGCCAGCGCCGCATTGCTGTTCCTGCCGTGCAGGTCGAGGCCGTCGTAGAGCCCTTTGTTGCCCTCGACCAGGCACACATCGGCGCTCGCGCCATGGCTGGCGAACTCGCGCCGTAGCTGCTCGGGCGTGGACAGGTTGAAATCGAGATTGCGGCAGGCGCGGCCGGTTGCGGCAGAATGCCACATCGGATCGATGTAATCCGGCCCCTTCTTGAACGTCTGCACCGCGAGCCCACGCCGCGACAACTCCGCCGCCAGGCCAACGCTGACGCTGGTCTTGCCAGAAGACTTGCGTGCCGCGGAAACGAGAAACCGGTGCATGCGTGGCTCCGCGCTCGGCTGGCGCCGCAACCTCAGACCTGCGGCCCGGCGACTTGATCCAGGCGCGCCGGCAGCACGGCGAGCGCGCGTAGTACGACGACGACGATGGTGGCCGCCAGGGCCACTCCGCCCAGGCCGAGGAACACCTCGGGCACGCTCGGCATGTAAGGATGGACTACGCCGTCGAAGAAACTGCTCGATTCGATCATGCCCGGGAACAGAATCTGCGGATACGCCTCCCCGCCGATGATGGTCACATACATCTGCGCCAGCCCGCCGATCACCACCAGCGCGCAGGCGGCGACAATGCCGCGGCGCGAGGCACGCGGATGGAACAGCAAAATCAGCGGCAGGATCCCGCCCAGCGCGATCTCGCCGACCCAGAACAGGAACGTATACACGCCGCCATCGAGCAGGACGAAGCGCTCGAAGCCATCGTATTGCGTCATATAGAGCTTGGTGAGGTGGTACACGGTGACAAAATAAAGCGAAGCGGCGACGAACACGCCGAGGAGATTCTTCAAGCGCGCGAGCAACTCATCGGCAATCGGCTGCCGGTCCCAGCGGCAGGTCGCGAGCAATAGCGGGATGAAAAGCGCGGTGCCGTAGGCGAAAGAAAACACGATGAACATCGGCGCCAGGATTGCCGTGTCGTAGGCTTCGCGCGCGACCAGGAAGCCGAAAATCGAACCGGTACCAGTGGTGAGCATCAGCCGCCAAATGAACGCGCCCATCCCCACCACCTTGGAATAGCGATTCATGCGCCGCTCGAGCATGACCCACAGATACGCCACGCAGAAAATGATGAATCCGTTATAGAGGAAGACGTTGAGAGTGAAAATCGATGTGAAATTGAAATGCGTCATCGCCACGATCAGCCGGTCCGAACGGCCCAGATCAAGCACCAGCACCGTCAGGCCGCCGACAAGCAGGGACACGGCGAGCAGCGCCGACAAGGGCGCTATCGGCTTGTAGGCGGTCTTGCCGAACACAGACGCGGTCGAGGCGACATTGAGCGCGCCGGAGGCGGCGACGATCATGAACACGGCGAACACATGGGGCATGCCCCAGACGATCTGGTTGTCCATGCCGGTCACGATATGGCCGTAATGCTCCATGTAGAAGTAGGAAACCGCCCCCAGCGCGAGCGGAATGGCCAGCAGCGCCAGCAAGCCCCAGAAACGCGTGGGCGGACCACCCAATTGACGATAGACGACGGCTTCGGCCATATCAAAGTCCTTGATAACGCACGCCGGGGTCCGTTCTCAGGTCGGCCCTGATCGCGGTGGTGGCGTATTTGGCGACGCGCTGCGCGATTTCGCTTTGCGGATCGTTCAGGTCGCCGAAAATCATGGCATTGTGTCCGGCCTTGGTGCAGGCGTCTACGCAGGCCGGCTGCTGGCCGCGGTCGACGCGCTGTACGCACAGCGTGCAGCCCTCGACAGTGCCCTTGCCGCGCGGCACATCGGGATTCTGGTCGGTAACTTCGTGGTGCACGAACGAACGCGCCTTGTACGGACAGGCCATCATGCAGTAGCGGCAACCGATGCAGATATGCCGGTCCACCAGCACGATGCCGTCGTCGCGCTTGAACGAGGCGCCGGTGGGGCAGACCAAGACGCAAGGCGGTTCGGCGCAGTGCTGACACATCACCGGCACCGAATGCGTATGGCCGCCGCGCATGTCTTTCAATTCGATCTTGCGTATCCACTGCGAGTCTGTGCGCGGATGCCCGGTGTTCTTGAACCCGTTCTCGGTGGCGCAGGCGGTAACGCAGTCGTCGCAGCCGGTCTGGCACTTGTTGGTGTCGATCAACAGGCCCCAGCGCACCTTGCTGGAAGCGGGCTGGTCCGGCGCACGCGCGGCGGCAATTTCGATCAGGCGGATTCCGGGTGCAAGCATCACCCCGCCAAGGGCGGCGGCCGAAATGGCGAGAAATCCGCGCCGGCTGAGGCCTTCTTCGGAACTCATTGGCTTGCTCCGGCGGCTAGCTTGGGCTTCGACGCGTGGCACTCGAAGCAGTCCAGCGTCACGCCCGCGTAGGCATGGCAGCTCTGGCAGAACCCCTTCGGGCCCAGCACGCTGCCGGTGGTCTTGCTCGCATGGCACGCTATGCAATGTTCGAGGTTGTACTTGGTCGTGCGTATTCCCTCGTGCACGGTCAGATCGCGCTGATGCAAGAGCATTTCCGGGTGATTGCGCCGCATGATTTCCGTGGGCTCGACGCAGTGGCCCGGGTTGGCGATGACGATATCCGGCTTGGGCGTGCGCTCGGAAGCTAACGCCAGCGCCGGCAGCACCAGCGCCAGGCAGGCGACGACATGCAGCAGCCCGCGCAGACTCATCCTACTCTCCCAGGCCCATCTTGATGTAGCCCGTCGGGCACACGTCCATGCAGATATGGCAGCCGACGCAGCGGTCGTAATCCGTATAGACATAGCGCCCCACGGTCGCCTGCGCCTTGGGCACCTTCTTCACCGCTATCTGCGGACAGTAGACCACGCAATTATCGCATTCGAAGCACTGGCCGCAGCTCATGCAGCGCTTGGCCTCCGCCTGCGCCATCGCCTCGGTCAGCGCGACGATGCGCTCCTCGAAGTTGCCCAGCGCAGTGGTCTCGCTGAGGGTAATGGTCTGGCGCGTGTTGCGCGGCGTATAAGCGAAGTGCCCGAGGAACAGCTCTTCATGCGGAATCACATAGCGGTCGGAGCGGTTCTCGTAGTTGTGCACAGCGATGTTCGATTTGTCGGTGCCGCGCAGCGCTTCGTGCGCTTCCTCGATCTTCATCCCCTTTTCCATCAACTTGCGGATGAGGTCGAATTGATGCACGTCGATCTTGGGCCGCTTTTCCTGGGACTCATTGCGCAGGAAACGGTCGATGCCGTCCGCGGCGATCGAGCCATGTCCGATCGCCGTGGTCAGCAGGTGCGGACGCACGATGTCGCCGCCGACGAATACGCCCTCTTTGCCCGCAACCTGATAGTTCTTGTCCGCGGAGACCGCGCCCTTGCCGTTGTCGAACTCCTCCAGGCCGGCAAAATCGACGGCCTGGCCGACGGCCGAAACGATCAGGTCGGCCGGGATGTCTTCTTCGGTGCCCTCGACGATCTTGATCTCGAGTTTGGGTCCGACGAACTTCGCCTCGCATTGGGCCACGCGCAGCGCCGTGGCGCGGCCCGCGGCATCGCGCACCACCATGACCGGGGCGAGTCCGCCGCGAATGGCGATACCCTCGGCCTGCGCCTGCTCGATCTCGTGCTTGTTCGCCTGCATCTTGTCGATGCCGAACACCGAGGTCAGCGTCACCTCGGCGCCCTGCTTAGCCGAAACGGCGGCGACGTCGTGCCCCATCTGGCCGGCGATGGCATGTTCCGGGCGATCCTGTTCGTGCGCCTGGTCGATGTGACCCAGGCGCCGCGCCACCGTAGCGACGTCGATCGAGGTGTCGCCGCCGCCGACCACCACCACGCGCTTGCCCACATGGCGCATACGGCCGTCGTTGAAGGCCTGCAGAAATGCGGTGGCGGTGACCACGTTCGGCGCGTCGTTGCCCGGACAGGGCAACGCGCGCCCCGCCTGGGCACCCAGGCCGAGGAACACCGCGTCGAAATCGGCACGGATCTGCTCCATGGTGACATGGGTGCCGATACGGCAGGACAGCCGGGTCTCTACGCCGATATCGAGGATGCGCTGGATTTCGGCGTCGAGGATGTTACGCGGCGTGCGGAATCCCGGAATGCCGTAACGCATCATGCCGCCGAGTTCGGGATGCTCGTCGAAAATCGTGACTTCGTGGCCCTTGCGCCGCAGTTGGTAAGCCGCCGAAAGCCCAGCCGGCCCGCCGCCGATCACGGCGACCTTCTTGCCCGTGGCGACCTCCGGCTTGACATAAGCGTAGTTCCTGGCGATGGCGTTGTCACCGAGGAAATGCTCTACTGAGTTGATGCCGACGAAATCCTCGACCTGATTGCGGTTGCAGCCCGACTCGCACGGCGCCGGACATACGCGCCCCATCACCGAGGGAAAGGGATTGGCGTCGGTCATGCGGCGGAACGCGTATTCCTGCCAGCTCATCGCCTGCTGGCCCGCGGGCGCCGCCGGGGGCTTCTCGATCCCGCGCACGATGTTGAGATAGCCGCGGATGTCCTCCCCCGCCGGGCAGCTGCCCTGGCAGGGGGGCGTGGCCTGAATGTAGGTCGGACACTTGTGCGAGTGGTCGGCGTCGAAAATCTTGTCCTGCCAGCGCTTCCAATGCGTATCGCCTTCGCGGAAACGGCGGAACTCCAGGTTGGTCTTGGACTGCTCTGTCGCGCTCGACATTTTCGGTCTCCTCACAATACGAGTTACTTCGGCCCAAACTGGATCGCATTGCTCACCAGCTGGTGCACGCCACCCACCACGTTCATTTTGAATTTGTAGTACGGCAGGACCTTGGTGAATTGCGCCTTGCAAATGGCGCAGATGGTCGCCATGAAGTTGACGCCGTCGGAGTCGGCTACCCTCTTCAGCGCCTCCATGCGCGGCAGCGCGCCTTTTACGCGCAGGTCTGTCACCTCGTCACTCAGGAGGCCGCCGCCGCCGCCGCAGCAGAAGGTTTTCTCGCGGATGCTGTCCGCATCCATTTCGACAAAATGGTTCGCCACCGCGCGGATAATCGCGCGCGGAATCTCGTACTGACCACCCGGCATGCTCCCCATGCGCGAGCCGCGCGAGACATTGCACGGGTCATGGTAAGTGACCACGTATTGATCGTTGGCGCTCTTGTCGAAGCTGATCGCGCCGCGCTGGATCAGGTCGTAGGTGAGTTCGCAGATATGCTGCGGCACCGGATACCTGGGATCGAGAAAATCGAACGGCCCGATGAGGGTATTCCAGAAGCTGTACGCGACGCGCCAGGCATGGCCGCATTCGCCCACTACCAGCCGCCTCGCCCCCAGGTCCAACACCGCTTCGCGCACGCGCGAGGCGATTTTCTGCATCTGGCCGTAGTTGCCTATGAAGAGCCCGAAGTTCCCCGCTTCCGAGGCGTGGCTGGAAAGCGTCCACGGGATGCCCGCGGCGTGGAACACCTTGGCGTAACCGATCAGGCTGTACACATGCGGTTCGGCGAAAAAATCCGCCGAGGGCGTGATCAGCAGCACTTCCGCGCCTTTCTGGTCGAGCGGCAAGCGGATATCGAGCCCGGTCTCTTCCTTGAGATCCTCTTCAATGCTCTGCAGCGTATCGAGCAACGCGGGGCCGGGCAGGCCCAGGTTGTTCCCGATCTTGTGCAATTTGCCGATGACCTCGTTGGAATATTTCTGCCCCATGCCGATCGAGTCCATGATTTCTCTTGCGGCCATGGTGATCTCGGCAGTATCGATGCCGTAGGGGCAAAACACGGAGCAGCGACGGCATTCCGAGCACTGGCCGTAATAGGTGTTCCAGTCGTCGAGCACTTCCTTGGTGAGATCTTCGGCGCCGACCAGTTTCGGAAACCATTTCCCGGCCCAGGTGAAATGGCGGCGGTAGACCTTGCGTAGCAGGTCCTGACGTGCCACCGGCATATTCTTGGGATCCCCAGTGCCAAGAAAGTAATGGCATTTGTCGGTGCAGGCTCCGCAATGCACGCAGGCGTCCAGGTACACCTTGAGCCCGCGGTACTTTTGCAGCAGCTCGCCCATTTTGGCGATCGCCTTGTCGTGCCAGTCCTCGACCAGTTCGCCGGGAAAGCCGAGCGCCTGCTGCACCGCGGGGCTGGCCGCATACAGCTTGCTATCCGCCATCGCCCCGGCCTGCAGGATCGGGATAACCGGGTAGGGTTTGAACGGGGGAGCGACGACTTCGGCTGCCATGGGTTTACCTCAAGGTTTCGCTTTATCCAACTCGGCGGCCCAAGGTGCAATGTGCCGCCGTTCGCGCGGATCGTCGACCTGGTTGCGCCCGGGGCTGAAGAACAAGCCGGGCGCGTGCAGCAGCTTGGAATAGGGGAAGATCGCGATCAGCAGCGCCACCAACGTCAGGTGCACGAACAGTAGGGGCTGCACCGGCAAGGGCTGCAGGTCGAAACGCATCAAACCGAGAAAGAATTCCTTCACCGAGATGATGTCTGTATGGTCGATAAATTTCATCGACAGGCCGGACAGGCCGATGCCGACGAGCAGCGCCAGCATCAGGTGATCGGACAGCGTGGAGATATAGCGGATGCGCTCGACCAGGAAACGCCGTGCCCACAGCCCGGCGAGCCCCGCCACCATGGCCAGACCGCCGTAAATGCCGAACGGCTGAAGCCAAACCACCCAGAACCAGATCGGCTGGGTGAAATAGCGCAGATGCCGCACCACTACCAGCGCCAGCGCGACGTGAAACATGAAGCCGAACAGCCAGATCCAGAGATTGGCCTTGAACAGGCTTTCGAACAAGCCGACCTCGCGCAGCATGCGCAGCACCACGCCGGTGGTGGTGGTCGGCGCGGGCGTGGTCGGGATCTTGAGCGGCGCCGGTGTGCGCGCGTAGTCTACGATTTTGTATACGAGACCGGCAACGCACAACACTGTGGCGGTATAGAACAGCAGCGCGAAGTATAGGGTCGCCGCGCTCATGGCAGACCCGGTTCGCCCGTGGGTTCGCCACCAAACGCAAATAAGTCGCGCACCGAAAGCGGAGTTTTCATCCGAAAATCCTCTGCGCCGCCCGCGTCACCGGCAGTTCGTTTTATACGCAGCCAGTCGGCTTGGGCAGGCCGGCGATCTTGCACGCCTGCTTCGCCGGGCCGTAGGGAAACAGCTCGTACAGGTACTGACTGTTGCCCTTTTCCGCGCCGAGTTTCTTGCCGATCGCCTTGGTCAGCACGCGCACCGCCGGGGCGATCTGGAACTCGGTGTAGTACTCGCGCAGGAAGTTGATCACCTCCCAGTGCGACGGGCTAAGTTCCACACTCTCCGTCTTGGCGATAGTATTCGCGATTTCCTCATTCCAGTCCGACAGATTGACGAGGTAGCCTTCCTCGTCGGTTTCGTAGCTGACGCCGTTTACTTCGATAGCCATATCTACTCCTTTGGTGTGACTGGTTGCTAAAGCCAGGATTGGCAGGTGTTGTACTTTGTCACGAGTTCGACGAAACCGCTGTAATCGACGAGCTTGACCCCCTCGCTAACCGAATTCGCCATGCCGCGCGCCTCCAGATCGGGTGCGAGTGCATAGACCTCGACGTTCGCCATGGCTGCGCGCAACTTGGGCTCGGCGGCGCTGCCGCGGGTGGCGCCATAGACGCCGTCCTCGATCAACAACACCGCACCCCCGGCCTGCGCCGTGGCGAGGCAAGAGTAGAGCGCGTTGCGTTCGGTCGGCGATTTGTTCACGATATGCAGCATCACTTGTTCCTTGTTCAGAAGCTCAGCAGCACATCCTGCTGTTCCATCAGTTTCCCCAACTCCGCGCGCGACACCACTTCCACCGGCACGCACATGTCCTCCGCATTCAAGCCGCGCTGCTCCAGGGATTCCTTCTCCACGTACAGCTTGTTGACGTCATAGTCGTCCAGCGCGCGGTACGTGGGCTGGAAATTCTTCACTTCGATGCCCTTGGTCTGATGGCCTTTTTTCAGCTGGTACACGCCGTCGTCCAGGAATGCGAGCGACACGTCCTGGTCGAACGCCGCCGCGATCAGCACGACTTCGAGCGACTCCAACGCATAGATGGTGCCGTAAGGCGCCTTACGGTTGATGTACATGAACTTCTTGACCGCTCCTTGCTCGCTCATCTTTTCCTCATTGCACTCGGGCTGTATTTTCTTCTAGTCGCCGAACACCACCAGCCGGTCGGACTGGATGCCCGTCTCGATCAACTGCCCCAGCCCCGAGATACGGAATCCGGGCGCGAGAACCTCGTCTTTGATGCCACGGCGCAGCGCCGCCGCCACGCACACCACCAGGTCGAGCGCATGCTCCTGCCCCAGCTTCGACCAGCGATTCACGATATGCCGGTCATCCTGTGGCGGTTCGGTCAGACGCGTGGCGTTGTCCACCCCGTCGTGATAGAAAAACACACGCTGGATCTTATGCCCGGCCGCGAGCGCCGCCTTGCAGAACTGGTAAGCGCTGTCGGAGGCCTGGTGCGTATATGGGCCTTCGTTGACCAAGATGCCGAAATTCATAGTTATCTTCTGAGACTCTGACTTAGGGGATTTACAGGGGGCCTGGGTGGGAAGGGAAGGGTTCCGCCTCTTCCCCAGGCCTCCTTGTTCTTTTCTCTCCTAGAACCTGATGTGCGTGGAGGCGTTGAGGTTCGCCCGTGCGCCGCGCCAGTCGTCGATCAGGTATTTTGTAAAGGTGAGCCCCGTCTTCTCGAAAAAGCGCGGCCAGCCGATGCGCTCGATCCAGTCGGACATGCGTTCCCAGGCGCGCGCGTCCTCCTTGTACACGTGCAGGATCTTTTTAACCACCTCGGCGACCTCGGGCCAGCGCGGCGGATTGTTGGGCAGGCCCGAAACCACCATTTTCATGAATGTCGGCTTGGCGCGGGCGTTGGAATTCTTTCCGCCCACCCAGATCGCGAGCTTGGAGTGCTCGGGATCGTTGATCTGCATCGGCGGGCAGGGAGGATAGCAGGCACCGCAGCAGATGCATTTCTTTTCGTCGACCTCGAGCGAAGGCTTGCCGTTGACCATCGCCGGCCGGATCGCGGCCACCGGGCAGCGCGCCACGACGGAGGGCCGCTCGCACATATTGGCGACCAGGTCATGGTTGATCTTAGGTGGTTTAGTGTGCTGCACGATGATGGCGATATCGGCCTGGCCGCCGCAGTTGATCTCGCAGCAGGAGGTCGACATATGCACGCGATTGGGCATTTCCTCGCGCCTGAACTCGTCGTAGAGCTCGTCCATCAGCGCCTTTACCACGCCCGAGGCGTCGGTGCCTGGAATGTCACAATGCAGCCAGCCCTGGGTGTGAGCGATCATCGATACCGAGTTGCCGGTGCCGCCCACGGGGAAGCCGCTCTTTTCCAGAGTCTCGATCAGGGGCGCGACCTTTTTCTGGTCCGCGACCATGTACTCGATGTTGGAGCGTATGGTGAAGCGCACGTGCCCATCCGCGTACTGGTCGCCGATGTCGCACAATTTTCTGATGGTGTGCACGTCCATCTGGCGCTGGGTGCCGGCGCGTACGGTCCAGATCTCGTCGCCGGAATGCGACACATGGTGCAGCACGCCCGGGCGCGGGCGGTCGTGGTATTTCCAGTTGCCATGGTTTTTCACCATGAGCGGGTGCATGTACTGCAGGTGATCCGGGACCCCGGTTTCCTTGGGTTTGCGCATCTGCGGTTGAGCTTGAGCTTGAGCCATAATCGTCTCCAGGCGTGACCAGGGATCGAACAAGGTGGCTACGCCCCCTTGTATATCCCCCGAGTCGGATTTTTCATATTACGTTGGATCGGTTCAGGCGGCCGCTTTCTTCGCCTTGATCTTGGCCACTTCCTCGTCCCAGCCGTCGGCGCGGACGTAGGGGTTGGTGCGCGGAGATGCGACCATAGCGGCGTCGACGTCGAGTTCTATGCCCTCGAGGAAATTCACCAGGCCGATACGCTCGATCATCTCGCCGGTACGCTCGTGCTCGAGCGCATTCTCGGCGAAGAAATCGACGATCTTCTTCCCCAGCTCGACCAACTGCTCGTAGTCCTCTTCGGTCTTGAGCGGCATGAACGGCACCACCACCGAGCCCATCAGGTCACCGATCTTCAACGTGCGCTTGCCGCCCACGAGGATGGTCGCCCCCTTGTCCGTGCCGGCGGCGAGCGCCCCGGTCATGACATTGATGCAGTGCATGCAGCGCACGCAGTCGCGATTCTGGATTTCCAGCGCGTGGGTGTCGTTCACCGCCACCGAGGAGACGCCATCGCCCTTCTTGACGGCCTTGATCTCCTTAAGTTGGATCGCCTTGGTCGGGCAGCGGGCAACCACGTCGTTCACGAGTTCGTTCATGCCGTGCTTGGCGAACCATTTCTTCGCCAAGGCCTCGTCGGTGCGCATGTTGTCGCGCCAGGTGCCGATGATCGCCATGTCCGAGCGCTGGATCGAATTCATGCAGTCGTTGGAGCAGCCGGAGAACTTGAACTTGAATTTGTACGGCAGGGCCGGGCGGTGAATGTCGTCGAGGAAGCTGTTGATCACCTGGCGGTGCGCCCTGCCTTCGTCGTAGCAGGATTGCTCGCAGCGCGCGGCGCCGACGCAGGACATGGAAGTGCGCACCGCGGGACCGGCACCGCCGAGGTCGAAACCGGCTTCGTTGAACTCGTCGAACGCCTTCTGCACGTTCTCGCTGGTGGCGCCCTGCAGCATGATGTCGCCCGACTGGCCGTGGAAGGCGATCAGACCGGAGCCGTGCTCTTCCCAGATGTCGCACATCTTGCGCAGGACGGCGGTGTCGTAATGCATGCCGGCGGGCGGCATCACGCGCAGCGTGTGAAACTCGGCCGCGTCCTTGAACAGCGGCTTGTCGTCCGCGCCCTTGGCCTCGGTGAAACGCGGGATCACGCCGCCGCCGTAGCCGTAGACGCCTACGGTGCCACCCTTCCAGTAACCCTTCCGGGTCTTATAGGAATGTTCCAGATGGCCGAGAATGTCGACCACATAGTCCTTGTCCTTGGCCAGACGCTTCAGGCCGGTGACGAAACTCGGCCAAGGGCCGGATTCGAGCTGATCAAGATTCGGCGTCTCGTGGGGTTTCTTCGCCATCGTATGCCTCCAATGTAGATGTAGATGAGCACATCTTTTATATATTCTCTATGTCTTCTTTTTGTTCTTCTTGTGCGACGATATTAATCGGCGGCGGCAGGGCTCGCCATAACTCGGGCAGGGGGGCACCGCCCGCTCATGCGGGTAGCGCCTACCTACCCGAAAGGAGTATTTAGATCCCCTCCAAAGCGGTGATTTGCGGACCCACGGCACGATGCGATAGTGCACGCTAGGAGGCAAGCCTTTGGACAAAATCGAAACGCTCGACAAATTCACCTGCCCGTACGGCGGGCAGGAGGTCGAGTTGCAGCAGTTCGAATACGAAACCGGCGGGATGCCGCTGCTGCGGCTGCGCATCCGCGAACGCGGTGCCCGCTTCACCATTTTCGAAATCGACGCCGACACGGCTTCGCGCTGGGGCCGGACGCTGACGGCCTGGGCCGAGGCCCAGGCCAAGCGTTGACGGACGAAACCAAGATGTCCGACGCAGTCGATATCGCATTCGCGCTCAAGGGCGGGACGATCCCCGCAGACCACGGCTGGTCGCTGTACCGGCTGCTCGCCGAACGGCTGACCTGGCTGGAAGCGGACGAAACCGCCGGCGTGCACCCGATCCGCGGCGCGCGTTCCGGGTCCGGTGCAGCCGAACTCTATGTCGGCGGGCGCGGGCGCCTGATGCTGCGGCTGCCCAGCGCGCGCGCACACGATTCGTTCGCGCTGTCCGGGGCGCGGTTGGAACTCGGCGAGGGCATGGAGGTCGGCGCGCCGCAGTTGCGCACACTGTTCGCACACGGCACCTTATACTCGCGTTTCGTCACTGCCGGGACAGACGATGAAGCCGAATTCCTGCGCACCGTCAACGCACAGCTGCAGCTGGCCGGCATAGTATGCAAAGTGGTACTGGGCAAACTGCGCCGCGCCGCGGGCGCCGGCGGCGAAATGGTAGGGTATTCCGTGATGCTGCACGAGCTCTCGCCCGAGCACTCGCTCGCAATGCAGCAAACCGGACTCGGTGCCGGGCGCAAGCTCGGTTGCGGTATTTTCGTGCCGCACAGATCCGCCGCCGCGGTGGGATCGTGATAGGCGCGCTGTTTAACGCGGGAACGTTCGCGCAAGCGAGAGGAATTGCCATGAGTGCGGAAAAGAATTCTGACAAACCCCTGGTCACGCTGGATCTATGCGGACTGAACTGTCCGGCGCCGCTGCTCGGCGCCAAGCAGGTGGTCGATGACCTGCCTCTGGGAAAAAGCATGCTGCTGATCTCCGACTGTCCGGGCACGCCCGACGACCTGTTTGCATGGAGCCGCCACACCGGCAACGAGGTCGTCGCCAGCAATAAGCTCGGCGGACGCCGCGTCGCCTACACCATACGCCGCGGCAGCGCCGAATCGGCACATCCGGCGGTGAACGCGACCCTGGATATCCGTGGCGTAGCCTGCCCCGGGCCTATAATCGAAGCGAAAAAACTGCTCGACGGCATGCACGCCGGCGAAGTGCTGCGCCTGATCAGCAACTGCCCCGGCTCGCCCGACGACGTCAACGCCTGGGTGAAATCGACCGGCCTCGGTTTGGTCGAAAAACAGGAGACGGCGCCGGGCACCTTCGAGTTTTATGTCCGCAAAAATTGAACCCGCGCCTTAGCAAGGGCGCCAACGGCATGGAGGAGCTGCAGCGATGGGATACATGGTGAACGGGGTCGAGCTGGAGGCCGACGAAGAGGGCTACCTGCTCGCGCCCGACTACAGCGAGGAAGCGGTGCGCGCGATCGCGCAGGCCGAAGGCATCGAGCTCGGCGAGGATCACTGGAAAGTCGTAGCTTATCTGCGCGAGCAGTTCCGCGAGCACGGCCACACGCCGAACTTCCGCGCCATGCTGAAGGACATCAGTGAGCTCATACCCGGCTGTGACAGCAAGGCCCTGTACGACCTGTTTCCCGGCGGGCCGGCGAAACAGGGGGCGCGCGTCGCCGCGCTGCCCAAGCCTTACGGCAAGGGCGGGTACTGAGTCCGCTTCCGTGAATCCTCGCGCGGCGGATTCGTGCTGCCACCGCGATAGCATTCGCCACATGGAATAAGAAGGAAATCGAGGATGGGAAACCGTCGGTACAGCGCCACGCCGCAACACAAGCTCTACCTGCATGAGATATTCCCGCGCGGCGGCCCGCGGAAACAGGGCAATCGCTTTGCCGGGCTGCTGCCCGCCAAGGGCGGCCACTAGCCCCGATGGCCATCCGCATCCGCAGCAGCTTCCACAAAGCGGGGCGCGAGCGCACCCTGCCCGAGCTCGCGAGCGTCATAGCGATGTTGGGCTGGAAGCTGTCGCAGGACGCAATCCGACGCATGCGCGAAGCGCAATTCGACATCGATATCGGCCGGCAGTACTTCGATTTCGTGTGCGAGTACCTCGCGTTCCTGCTGCATGCGGCCGACCGCATCGCCTACCGCACCTTGGCGGCCGACCGGCGAACGGAATTCACCACCGCGCTCGCGCTGCGGCTGGCCGAAGCCGTCGAGGACAACCGCGACATGCTCATCGCCGACGCCGAACCCGGGCGCTGCCGCCGCCATTTCATCGATCTCGCCAACCTGCGCGGCGGCGAATACGCGGATTTCGCCTACGACGAAAAGGAAGGGCCCGACTTCGGCTTCCGCCGTTTCTTCGGTAGCCGGCTGCTGGAGATCGTGCCGGAGAAAGACCATGCCTGGGTGATAGATCAGATCATGGAGATCGAAGCGCCAGAGGCGGTCAAGGCGCTGGAGCGGACCCTCGAAGGCCTGTTCGCGCCGGCTCCGCCCCGCCCGCGGCGCGAAGCCGCGATCGGCGAATGAGCGCGCGCCCGCAGGTGCGAACCGGCGCCGCCTTCGATCTCGCCGGCGACGCCGCGTATCAGGCATGGCGCACGAGGAAGCTTGCGTGCTTTCCGAAAAGCCTAGCCGAACTGGTAGTCGAAGTGCGCGATCCTCGTGCGCTCAGTTCAGGCGAACGACAGGCGCTGCTCGAGCGCTGCGAGCGCGCCAACATGGCGATCTACGCGAGCGCTGCCGGCGGCGACCCGGACAAGGAAATCCCGCGCCGGCTCGGCCTGCAACTCGGGCTGCGCGACCTCGATGCCAACCACCTCGCCGACGACGACGGCATATCGCCGCTTGCGGTCGCCGCGCGCGGAACGCGCGGTGAATTCATCCCTTACACCAATCGCGGCATCAACTGGCACACCGACGGCTACTACAATCCGGCCGGGCGCACGGTGCGCGCGGTGCTGCTGCACTGCGTAGCGCGCGCCGAGACCGGCGGCGAGAACGACCTGCTCGACCACGAGATCGCCTATATCCAGCTGCGCGACCTGGACCCGCAGCATGTACGCGCGCTGATGGCCGGCGACGCCATGACCATTCCGGCGCGCATCGAGGATGGACGCGTCGCGCGACCGGCGCAGGCAGGCCCGGTGTTTTCCGTCGATGCCGGCGGCTTCCTGCACATGCGCTACACCGCCCGCGCGGTGAGCATTGAATGGAAGAACGATGCCGCCACCAAGGCGGCGTTGAGCGCGCTCGAAAGGATCCTCGAGGCGCCCTCGCCCTGGATGTTCCGCGGGAAGCTGGAGCCGGGGATGGGACTGGTCAGCAACAACGTGCTGCATACGCGCACCCCTTTCGCCGACTCCCCCGGGCACCGGCGTCTGATCTACCGCGCGCGCTATTTTCAGCGGGTCGGCGCGGCTGCGGCCGCGGGCAATATGAGACCTCATTCATCATCTATAGGCGAAAAGCGATGAGCGATGCTTTGGATTATCTGGTCAAGGTTCGGTCCGATGCGATTCCGCACTATTTCAAATTCCTCAAGGAATCCGGCAAACACCTCGATCCCAAGACGC
>CAZRMO010000026.1:0-37641 GCA_964601155.1 uncultured Enterobacteriaceae bacterium | reverse complement strand
TGAGCCGTGCGGCGTCGCGAAAGGCGCTGCTGGCGTTCGTGCCGGTGCTGCTGTTTTACTCCTTCATCGCATGGATCCAGGTCGGCTACTGGTCGAACTCATACATGATGATTACACGCAGCCTCGCCGTCGTCGGCGACACCTTCCAGGCCCGGGTCATGCTGGCGAGCTTCTACCTGCGCGAGGGACGGGTGAATGAGGCGGAAGCGGAAGCGTTGAAAGGCGTTTCGATGAATCCCACTTCGGCCGAGGCATACGCGGTCCTAGGTCTCACCCGGATAGCCAAGAACGACTATGCGGGCGCCGAGCAGGCCTGCCGCATGGCTGTGCGCCTGTCTCCGCGAAATGCCGCGATGCTTTACAACCTCGCCATCGTCCTAGCGAAACAGGGGCGCGTGAAGGAATCGAGGCAGTGGCGCGAACGCGCGATGAAGGTCGATCCGCGCCTGTATACGGGCAAGGACTATTCGAAGCGCGGGCGACGCTGACTGAATCAAACGCATTGCCAGGTATGCGGCGCGCACGCCGAATCCGGCCGGCTGAAGCCGTGCGACGCCGAGAGGTGCTGCTCGATCAGGCAGACGGTCTGCAACACGTGCACGCGGCCCCGCGAGCTGGCAAGCGCACACGAGCTTGCAGCTCCGGGCGGGGGCCGGAAGCCGTAACAAATAGTATCAATTGGGAAAACTAACGGCGATATGTCTCGGCTATAATCCTACGCAAGAAAAGCACCCCCAATCGCGAGATTGGTTCATAGCGAGGTCTACATGCGTCGATTCTTGGTGTTGGTTGCGGCAGTTCTGGCAAGCTTGCTCACGGCAGGCTGCGGTAGCAGCGGCAGCTCCGCCGCTGCACCGGCCGGCGTGGTCGTGGTTCCCGGCGACGGCAGGGTCACCGTCACCTGGGCGATGGATTCCAGCGTGGACTATTGGTTGTTCTATGCAATGGCGCCCAGCATATCTACCACGAACTGGACCACGATACCCGGTTCAGCAGTGGTGATGGGCGCAACTTCACCTCAGGTGGTGACGGGACTGACCAATGGCGCCGTCTATTCTTTCACGCTTAACGGACGTATCAGCGGCGGCCCAGGCGGCTCAGGCACGCCTTCGGTGTCGGCGATACCCCGGCTCGCAGGAACCGCGACCGCGACTTTGCCCGCGCCATGGACCGCGGGGGCAGCGCTAGGCGCCGATGATTTGCGTGGGGTGACCTGGGGCACGGTGTTTGTCGCGGTGGGCGCTGGCGGCGCCATGTACTCGAGCGCCGACGGAATCACCTGGACCGCGTTGAACTCCGGCGTCGTCAGCAAGCTCAACGCCGTGGCCTATCGTAGCGGCACCTATCTGGCGGCCGGTGACAACGGCACGATGCTTTACTCGACCGATGCAATAAACTGGGCGCAGCAAACCATGAGTTCCGCGAATAATCTGAATGCGGTTGCGGCCAGTTCCGCGTTGTTCGTGGCGGTGGGCGCCAACGGGACAATCGTGTCCAGCCCCGACGGCATCACCTGGACCGCCGCCGCCAATTCAGGGACGACGAACGATTTGTACCAAGTGATATTTTCTCCCACGGGCCTGTGGGTCGCGGTCGGCGCCAACGGCACCTTGCTCACCAGTACCGACGCCAGCACCTGGACTGCCGTCAACTCGGGCACGGCGCTCGACCTGAAGGGGATCGCTTATGGCACAAGCACGGCCACTAATGCCGGTTTGTATGTCGGCGTGGGCGCGAATGGAACGATCATCACCAGCCCCGATGCGGTAAATTGGACGGCGGAGAGCGGCTCGATCGCACCGGGCGCGCTGTCTGCGATAAGCTATGGGACGCAATACATAGCGGTCGGCGCCGGCGGCAGCATCTTCACCAGCACCGACGGCACAAGCTGGGCAGCCCAGCCTTCAACCGTCAGCACCGATCTGAACGCGATCGTTCACGGCCCCAACGTCTATTCAGTGGTTGGCGCGGCCGGTGTGAACCTGTTGGCGCAATAGGAGCGCGCTTGGCGCCGGCGCCGTCGGCCGCGCCAACGTCCGGAGAACAAGCGCGGCACTTGTGTTCCCGCCGGGCAGCTCGCACTTGCGCCGGGTCGGATATCCCTTAAAGTCTGTTTCGGAAGGCGGAGATACGCGCCAGATCAGGCCGTTGCAGAACTCATTTCGGCACAGGGTTCAGATAATGCCCGGACTTTCCGCCCTTTTTTTCCAGCAGCAATACCCCTTCGATGCGCATGCCGCGGTCCACTGCCTTGCACATGTCGTAAATGGTAAGCAGGCCTACGCTGACCGCGGTCAGGGCCTCCATTTCAACGCCGGTTCGACCCAGGGTTTCGACCGTAACGGTCAGCGTGATGCCGCAGCCCGCCGTGTCGGGTTCGAATTCGGCACCCACCCGCGTAAGCGCCAGCGGGTGCGCCAGCGGGATCAGATCTGCGGTGCGCTTTGCCGCCTGGATTGCGGCGAGGCGGGCCACCCCAAGCACGTCGCCCTTTTTTGCCGTTCCAGCTTGGATCAGGCGCAGGGTTGCCGCTTGCATGCGTATGCTGCCGCGGGCGCTGGCGCTGCGGCGCGTTTCAGCCTTGCCGCCGACATCGACCATGTGCGCCTGTCCGCGCGTGTCGAAATGCGTCAGCTTTTTCGTATTGGCGGGGGAACTTCGTTTCATAGCCGCGTATCATATCATCATGCGTATCAGTAGCTTGCTCGTGGTGTTCATGGTGTTCGCGCCGCCCGTGCTGGCCGACGGTCTGCCCGACCTGGGCGATACCGCGCAACTCACCGTCTCCCCACAAATGGAGCGCCGCGTGGGCGAGGAGGCCATGCGCGACATTCGCCTGCACGATCCCGCATTCGACGACGACGCGGAGGCCACCGCGTATCTCAACACCCTTGGCGATCGCTTGGTGTCCCATAGCCAGGGCGCGAATCAGAGCTTCGAGTTTTTCCTGGTCAAGGACCCCACGCTGAACGCGTTCGCCCTGCCGGGCGGCTACATCGGCGTGAATACCGGAACCATCGTGACCGCACAGAGCGAATCGGAGTTGGCCGCGGTGCTGGCACACGAAATCGCGCACGTGACGCAGCACCACATGGCACGCATGGCCAGCAAGAACGGACAGCTGTCGCTGCCGATGCTGGCGGCGCTGGCGCTGGCGATCGTTGCGCGCAATTCCCAGGCGGGTTCGGCTGTGGCGACGATCAGTCAGGCAAGCGCAATCACCGCGCAGATAGGCTACACGCGCGAGTTCGAGCGCGAAGCCGACCGTATCGGCTTCCAGACGCTGCAGAAATCCGGCTTCGATGTGCGCGCCATGCCCGAGTTTTTCCTGCGTATGCAAAGGGAGGAACACCTGTCCGAAAACAACGCACCAGCCTATTTGCGCGACCACCCGGTTACCACGGAGCGCATCGCCGACGCCGAGAACCGGATTCAGGGCCTGCCGTACAAGCAGGTCCCGGACAGCCTGGACTTCCAGTTGGTGCGCGCCAAGCTGCGCGCCGAGCAGGGCGCGCCGCGCGATACGCTGGCGCAGCTCGAAGCGGACTTGCGCGAAAAGAAATTCAGCAGCGAAATCGCGGCTCGCTATGGTGTAGCGGTGGCCTTGTTGCGCGCGCAGGAGCCAGCCCGCGCGGCAGCGGAACTCGCGCCTTTGCTTAAAGCCACCGAACATCCCATGCTCGCAGGGCTGGATGCGCGCATCAAGCGAGCCAGCGGCGACGACAAGGGCGCGCTCGCCGTGCTGCAACAGGCGCTCCAGCGCTATCCAGACAACCGCGAGCTCAACTATGAGTGCGTCGCAACGATGCAGCGGCTTGGGCAAAATAGCGATGCGCAGTCGCTGCTGGATCGGCAGATTGCGAGTTTTCCGCGCGATGCGCGGCTGTATGAGCTGCGTGCGAAGAGTTATGTGGCCCAGGGCAAGCGACTACTGGCGCACCAGGCGCAGGCCGAGGCCTACGCGCTGCAGGGCAGTCTACCTGCGGCGATCGAGCAGTTGCAGCTGGCGCAAAAAAGCGGCGACGGCGATTTCTATCAGCTATCCAGCGTAGACGCGCGCTTGCGCGATTTGCGAGCGCAGCTGACGCAGCAGAAGAAAGACAACAACTAGCGCGCCGGCTTAGCCCGCTTTGCCGGGCGTTTCGAAATAGGCCTCGAATAGCAGATCAAAGGTCATCTCGGTTTCAGCGAGCAGCTGGTCCTCGCTTTCAGTTCGGCGCGCGGCGCCCTGCAGCAGTGTTTGCACCCCCGCGGCTTCGGCCACCTTGGTTTCGCCCGCGTTGAGTGCGTGAATGAGTGCGCCAATGCGCGCGAGACCGGCATTTTGGTCCAGCTTGAAGTCGGCGAGGATTTCCTCAAAAGTGACTTTGTTCCTCGAGTTGCAAAACGTCGCACCGGCGTAGCCGTAGCTGATCGCGTTCGCTGGACAATCCTGGTGCTTATCCAGCCACAACAGCGTCGCTTCCGGGTCGATGAAGCGTCGGATCAGCCAGGCGGAGGCCAGCTGGTCGGCCCACAGGGGTTTGCGCGTCGCCCAGATGCGCCGGAAATACAGCTTGCCGGTCGTATCGGGCGTGCCGCTCCTTTTCTGCGCATCGGGGAACATCAGCGTGCGCACCGCCTGCTCGGCCTCGGCGAGAGCGCGCGCCGCACGCCCTTTCGCCTGCGACGGAAAAAAATCGAGCGTGCTGATGATCTTGTAGTCGCGCTTGTGCTTGCCGAGCAGACGCATGATGGACACCGGATCGGAAACGCCGAAGGCGGCTCTCAGGCCCTCCACGGTCTTGATCAGGTCGTCGTAATTCTGTGTGCGGTCAAACAGGGCGAGGAACTGCCGCGCCTGCGCCTCGTCCAGGCTGTTCACCGAAAGCAGGTGGGCAGAACCGTTGATGCGCACGATGTGGTCGCTCAGATGGCTCAGGCCCTGGCGCGCCGCCGGGGTATCGGGCAGAAGGAATACCCCGTCGCGCAGTACCGCGCAGCCCAGGGATTCGAGCGTGCGCAGCACGCGCATGCGCGCAGCCGGATCGTCCGTGGGCAGGGCAGTGACGTAGGCGAGCCAGCGCCCGCTGGCTGCGTCCCTGGCGCTTTCGGTGGCCATCGCTATCGGGCCCGAGCGTCTTGGCAGGCGGCGTGTTGCACAGCGGTGCGTTCGCCCTGTGTCAGATCTGCATTGCCTTTGGCCGCCGCATTGTCCATGCTTGTCCCGTCCCCGATAGGCGATTTTATCAATTTGCACGAGCCGCTTCCAGCCAATCTCCGGCCAATCAGCCAACCTTATCAGTAAATCAAAATCTCTGGCTTGTGAGCACACCCGCCACTGCGCACAATACCTGCAGTTTTGCTGTTGCGGGCCTGGGGCCAGGCCGGCAAACCAATCCAAAAAAGAGGCAAAAAGGATGTCCAAACTCGTCCATCCTCACGGAGGAGGATCGCTCAAGCCATTACTTCTAGAGCGTGCCGCGCTGAAAGCGGAATTGGCACGGGCGCAAGCGTTGCCGCGGCTGCGCGTGTCGTCGCGCGAAAAAGGCGACCTCATCATGCTCGGCATCGGCGGCTTCACGCCGCTCGATGGCTTCATGACCCACGCCGACTGGCAGGGCGTTTGCGACGGCTATCGCATGGCGAGCGGCCTGTTCTGGCCGATTCCGATCACGCTTTCCACCGACGCGCAGGCGGCGGCGGGCATCAAAGCGGGCAGCGAACTCGCGCTCGTCGACCCCGATTCGGAAGAGATCCTCGCGATCATCAAGGTAACCGAGAAATACGCGATCGACAAGGCGCACGAATGCATGTCGGTGTTTCGCACCACGGATGCCGATCATCCCGGCGTGAAAATGGTCCTGGGGCAGGGCGAGGTCAACCTCGCCGGCCCCGTCAAAGTACTCTCCGACGGAGGCTTCAAGGAAAAATACGGCGCGCTGTTCATGACTCCGACGGAGACACGAGCCGAATTCGAACGCCTCGGATGGTCGAAGGTGGCGGCGTTCCAGACGCGCAATCCCATGCATCGCTCGCACGAGTACCTGGCCAAGGTCGCGATCGAAACCTGTGATGGCGTGTTGGTGCATTCGCTGCTGGGCGCGCTCAAGCCCGGCGATATCCCGGCCGACGTGCGCACCGCGGCCATCTCCGCGCTGATCGAAAAGTACTTCGTCAAGAACACCGTGGTGCAGGCGGGCTATCCGCTGGACATGCGTTATGCCGGCCCGCGCGAAGCGCTGCTGCACGCATTGTTCCGCCAGAACTACGGCTGCTCGCACCAGATCGTCGGCCGGGACCACGCCGGCGTGGGTAGCTATTACGGCCCCTTCGACGCGCATCATATTTTTGACCAGATTCCGGCTGGATCGCTGGAGACCCAGCCGCTCAAGATCGACTGGACCTTCTGGTGCTACCAATGCGGCGGCATGGCGTCGGCTCGGACTTGCCCGCACGAAGAGAAGGACCGCCTGAATGTTTCCGGGACCAAGCTGCGCAAGTGGCTGTCCGAAGGCAGCCCGGTACCGGCCGAATTCAGCCGGGCGGAGGTGCTCGCGATTCTGCGTGACTACTACGCCACGCTCGAAGCGCATGATAAAGTCGAAGTGAAGCTCGCCGGACATTCCGCGCGCTAGCTCGAGAATTTGCTTTCCGAAATTGTTTTTTCTAGGAGGTAGTAACGATGCCGACATTCGTCCGTACCGAAAAATGCGACGGTTGCAAGGGGCAGGACAAAACCGCGTGCATGTATATTTGCCCGCACGATCTGATGCATCTGGACCGGGACGGTTCCGCGACGGGCCATTCGATGAAGGCCTACAACGTGGAACCGGAGCAGTGCTGGGAGTGTTATTCCTGCGTCAAGATCTGCCCGCAGAGCGCGATCGAAGTGCGCCATTACGCCGACATCGTGCCGCTTGGCGCCTCGGTGCAGCCCCTGCGCGGCACGGATTCCATCATGTGGACCATCAAGTTCAGGAACGGGACCATGAAGCGCTTCAAGTTCCCGATCCGCACGACGCCGGAAGGCTCGGCCGATCCCTACGGCGGCAAGCCGAAGGCGGACATGGCCGACATCGAAAAGCCCGACGTGTTGTTCACCAAGGGGCTGCACGCGGGTGACCGTAGTCAGTTCGTCAAGGGGTAACGCGGACCGCGAATGGGCGGCGAGCGAGGGGTGGCGCGAGGTGGTCTTTCCTCAACTGTCACTGACCTAATTTACTTTGCGGCAGGGCGCTCCAGGGTTGGGCGCAGCCGTTCATGAAGGGGCAAGCAATGGCTGAATACGTTTTTGGAAATCCGGAAATCATCGAAGAAGAAGTCGACATTCTCATCATCGGCGGTGGCATGGCCGCCTGTGGTTCGGCGTTCGAAGTCCCGCGCTGGGCCGAGGGCACGGGCCTCAAGGTCAAGCTGGTGGACAAGGCGGCGCTGTCGCGCTCGGGCGCGGTGGCGCAGGGTCTGTCGGCGATCAACACCTACCTTGGCGAGAACGACCCCGCAGATTACGTGCGCTACGTGCGCAACGACCTGATGGGCATCATCCGCGAAGACCTGGTCTACGACGTCGGTCGCCATGTGGACGACTCGGTGCACAATTTCGAGGACTGGGGCCTGCCGATCTGGAAGGCGAAGGGCGATGAGGAAAAATCGCTGCGCAACGGCGGCAAGCCGGTGCGCTCGGGCAAATGGCAGATCATGATCAACGGCGAGTCCTACAAGTGGATCGTGGCCGAGGCGGCGAAAAAGGCCCTGGGCATGGACAACATCCAGGAGCGCGTGTTCATCGTGCGCCTGATCAACGACAAGAACGATCCGACACGCATCGCCGGCGCGGCGGGCTTTTCGGTGCGCGAGCATAAGCTTTACATCTACAAATTCAAGTGCTGCATGCTCGCAGCCGGCGGCGCAGTCAACGTGTTCCGCCCGCGCTCGGTGGGCGAGGGCGGGGGGCGCGCCTGGTTCCCGGTGTGGAACGCCGGTTCGACCTATTCGATGGCGGCGGAAGCTGGCGCCGAGATGTCGATGATGGAAAACCGCTTCGTGCCGGCGCGCTTCAAGGACGGG
This sequence comes from uncultured Enterobacteriaceae bacterium, assembly GCA_964601155.1. Classification (GTDB taxonomy): domain Bacteria; phylum Pseudomonadota; class Gammaproteobacteria; order Burkholderiales; family SG8-39; genus 2-12-FULL-64-23. The sequence continues at coordinate 29,592 of CAZRMO010000026.1, read as the reverse complement.
TACGGCCCGGTCGGCGCCTGGTTCCTGCTGTTCAAGGCCAAGGTGATAAACGGCATGGGCGAAGACTACAACGCGCTGCGCGGCGATATCATCAAGGACGAGAAGCGATTCGGCAAGTACGGACAGGGCGTGCCGGGCACCTGCCTGCGGAATCACATCATGCTGGAGGAAATGATTGCCGGCCGCGGCCCGATTCTGATGGATACGCCGGCAGCGCTCGCGAAACTGGGCGAGAAAATGACGCCGAAGGAACTCAAACACCTCGAAGCCGAGGCCTGGGAGGATTTCCTCGACATGACCATCAGCCAGTGCGGGATCTGGGCGGGCGAGAACATCGAGCCGGATAAAACCATGTCGGAAATCATCCCGACCGAGCCCTACCTGCTCGGCTCGCATTCCGGCTGCGCCGGCCTGTGGGTGTCCGGCCCGACCGATCTGCCCGGCGTGCCCAAGGAATGGTCTTGGGGCTATCGCAGCATGACAACGGTGAAAGGCCTGTTCTCGGCCGGCGACGGCGTCGGCGCCTCGGGCCACAAGTTCTCCTCGGGTTCGCACGTCGAAGGTCGCATCGCCGGCAAGGCGATGGTCAAGTTCGCCTTGGATAACAAGGACTGGAAGCCGGAGCTTGAGCGCACCAAGGAAGAACTGGTCGAGGAAATCTACCGTCCGGTGCGCACCTTCATGGAGCACAAGGACTACACCACCGCCATCGACATCAATCCGAACTACATCACGCCGAAGATGCTGCAGTTCCGGCTGCAGAAGATCATGGACGAGTACGTGGCCGGCGTGGGTTCTTACTACCGCACCAACAAGAAGCTGCTCGAGATTGCGGAGTTCAAGCTCGAAATGCTGAAGGAAGACTCGCTCAAGATGCGCGCCAAGGATCTGCACGAGTTGTTGCGCGCCTGGGAGAACTACCACCGCATCATGTCCGCCGAGGCGCATATGAAGCACATCCAGTTCCGCGAGGAAACCCGCTATCCGGGCTTCTACTACCGCATGGACCACAACTACATCGACGACGAGAACTGGAAATGCTTCAGCAACTCGCGCTATGACAAGGCGACGAAGAAGTGGACGCTGAAGAAGGTGCCCTACGTGCAGATCATCAAGTAGCCTGCGCACGTATCCGCGTCTAGTCAGGGGGCTCGAACAGGGGGGGGCTATGCCCCCTTGTCCCCGGCGGGGACTTCTTTCGGGGCGTAGATTCCCTGAGTCAGAGGAAGCTCCCATCGGGTTCCAAGCCCAATTCGAGCTTCCTCAATTTGGAACAGGGTCTGGGTATAATCTACCCGGACCTTTTTTTATTGTTCTCCGGTATTTCAGGACAAGGCCATGAGCAAGGAACACAGCGATCCCAGTCCCCTTCAGCCGCCCGAAGGGGCCGACAGGCCCATCACAAAGGAGTACAGCGATCCCAGCCCGGTCACGCCGGTGCAACCGGTGCAGCTCGGTCCTGACGACAGCTTCCAGTTCCGCTGCCACAAGGGCATCGCCTGCTTTAACAAATGTTGCGAGAACATCGATATCATGCTCGCGCCCTACGACCTGCTACGGCTGAAAAAGCGCCTGAAACTGTCGTCACGCGACTTCATCGATAACTTCACGCGCGATTTTGCTATGGACGGCCACGGCATGCCCGGCCTGAAGCTCGCGACCAGGGACGAGTCTCCGGCCTGCGTGTTTCTCACGCCTGAAGGCTGCGGCGTCTACGCCGACCGGCCCTCGGCCTGCCGCTACTATGCGCTCGGCCTCCTTTCGATGCGCAAGAAGGACTCGCCCACCGACGAGGACTCCTATTTCGTGGTGAAAGAGGATCATTGCCTGGGTCATGCCGAGCCGAACAAGCAGACCGTGCGCGACTATCGCCGGGAACAGGGACTGGAGGACTACGACGCGATCAACCGCGAGTGGCGCCAGATCATCCTGAAGAAACGCTCCAGCGGCCCGACCGTGGGCAGGCCTTCGGAGCGCAGCATGGAATTGTTTTTCCTCGCGAGTTACGATCTCGACGGTTTTCGCGAATTCATTTTCAGCTCCGGTTTCACCGATCTGTTCGAACTCGATGCGGCGGAAAAGCAGGCGCTGTTGGAGAACGACGAGGCACTGCTGCGCTTTGCTTTCCGCTTTCTCAAGCAAGCGCTGTTCGGGGAGACGACTATCCCGGTGAGGGCCGATGCGGCCGAAAAGCGGCGTGAACGCTATCGGCAGAGAGTGGAACAAATGGAGCGCGAGGCCGTCGAGCGCAAGGTGCTCGATCAGGACGCGCAGTACGCCAGCCTCAACGACGAAGGTCCGACGGACGAATGAACGATCTGCACGACACCCGGCGTCTGGACGCCGACCTCGACCGCATCGAGGCCGAGCCCTATTACGAGCCGGTGGGCGGGGAAGTCGCGTTGTTCGAGGCAGCCTGGGCGAGCCGGGTGCCGGTACTGCTGAAGGGTCCTACGGGCTGCGGCAAGACGCGCTTCGTCGAACACATGGCCTGGCGCCTGGCGCGACCGCTGGTCACGGTGTCTTGCCACGACGACCTCACCGCCTCCGACCTCGTCGGGCGCTTTTTGATCGTGGACGGCGAAACCGTGTGGGTGGACGGGCCGCTCGCGCGTGCGGTGCGTTCAGGCAGCCTGTGCTATCTCGATGAGATCGTGGAAGCGCGCAAGGACACCACCGTGGTGATCCACCCGCTCGCCGACAACCGCCGCATCCTGCCCATGGAAAAGCGCGGCGAACTCCTGCGCGCGCCGGCGGAGTTCATGCTCATCCTGTCCTACAACCCGGGCTATCAGAGCGTGCTGAAGGAGCTTAAGCACTCGACGCGGCAGCGCTTCGTCGCCATCGAGTTCGACTACCCGCGCGCCGACCTCGAGGCGCGGATAGTCGTCACCGAGACCGGCATCGACGCGCCCACGGCAGAGCGCCTGGTGAAATTTGCAGCGATGACGCGCAACCTCAAGGGCAGCGGCCTGGACGAAGGCGCGAGCACGCGCCTGCTGGTGCATGCGGCGCAGTTGATGCGGCGCGGCGTCGCGCCCCGCGCCGCTTGCTCCGCGGCGATCTCGCTTGCCTTGAGCGACGATCCGGAAATGCTCGCCGCGATCGACGAGCTCGCGTCGGCAGTGTTCTGATGCACCGCTCGCGCGCCTAGGAGGGCATGGGGCCCCTCCGGGCCTAGCGCGGGCTATTAACTGCTCGTGCCGGTAACGCGCTGCAACTTGGGCGCGGGCACCGGTGTAGCTTCGAATGGAACGGGATAGTATCCACTATGCGCGCGGCCGATGTTTCTTACTCGCGGGCCGAACTCGAGGAAAAGCTCGACGACATCCTCTGCGCCGCACTGTCTTCGCGGCGCAGCGCTGCCGCGATAGCGGCAGGCATCGCGCCCCTTTCCAGAACGCAGCAGGAATTCGTGCTCGCTTGGGCACAGGTCGCGGCGCAGAACGTCGCAGAGCTGGGCTATCAGTTCACGGCGCAGGCGCCGCAGGCTCTGGCGCTGTTCGGCCAGACCGGGACCGAGAAATGGCTGCTGCGTGCCCTGGACGCGTACGACAAGCAGGGGCTGTACCCGGCCTGCGCCGCGCTGAAGGATCTTGCCGGCTTCAAGGGCCACAGTGACGCCGCCGGGGAGGGCGTGGCGCTCGCCGACGTGACGCGCGTGCTCGAACTGTTCCTGCACGGCCTGGCCGGGCGCGCGCTGCAGCTCGAAGCTGCGGACGACACCTGGACCGACACCGAGACGATCTTCCTGCCCGCGCGCATCGCCGCATATGCCGCGCGCGAGCAGAATTTCCGCCTGTACAAGGCGATTGCGGTGCATCACTGGGCGCAGGCGCGTTACGGCAGCTTCAACGTCGAGCTCGCGCCGGCGCTCGCGGCCGATGTCGTGCCCGAACGCGCTCTCGAATGGCTCAATCTGCTGGAAGCGATCCGGCTGGAAAGCCAGGTGGGACGGTCCTATGCCGGACTCGCCGCCTTGCTCGCATCACTACGCGCGGATCTTCCGGCAAGCCTCGCCGCGGCCAAGGAGCGTCTGTCGCCGGCCGACAGCTCGGTCGCCGACAGCCTTTTGCTCCTGCGCGAGCTCTATCCGCTGCAGCCTCCCGCGCCTTTCCCCTATATGGGCAGCTTGCATCCGCAGCGCGCGGCCGAGGTGCGCGAGCAGCGCATCGCGAAGGATCGGCGCGCGCTCTATAACGAGCTCGTGCAATTGCGGCTGGCCGCGCAGGCCGAACGCGGGGAGCAGCGGCCGGGCGAACCCGAGCTCGACGCGGAAAGCTCATTCGACACCCTGGAGTTCGAGCTGCAGATCGACGGGGAGGTGGTGGCGCCTCCCGAGGACGTCGCCAAGCTGATGCGCTCCATCATCCAGGACTTCGGCGAGATTCCGGAGGAGTACCTGCTTGCTTCCGGCCCGGGCGCCTACGCGCCGGATGCGCTGCCTGCCGGCGAAGCCGCAGGCGAACTCGGCGAAAGCCAGGCCGCGGGCGGCAGGCTGTATGACGAGTGGGATTTCCGCCGGCGCGACTACCGCAAGGACTGGTGCGTGCTGTTCGAGTCCGACGTGTTGCCGGGGGATCCAGGCTACGTCGCCGCGGTACGCGCGCGCTACACCGGCCAGATCGCACAGTTGCGGCGCCGCTTCGAGGCCCTGCGCGGCGAGGACAGGCTCGCTCGGCGCCAGAGTGAGGGTGAGGACATCGACTTCGACGCCGTGGTCGAGGCCTATGCCGACCGCGCCGGCGGCATCGAAGCCTCGGAGCGCCTGTTCGTGCAGCGCCAGCGCAGCGAGCGCAACATTGCCGTTATGTTCATGGTCGACATGAGCGGCTCGACCAAGGGCTGGATCAATGCCTGTGAGCGCGAGGCACTGGTGCTGCTGTGTGAGGCGCTGGAAGCGCTGGGCGACCGTTACGCCATCTACGGCTTCTCAGGCTGGACGCGCAAACGCTGCGAGATTTACCGCATCAAGTCCTTCGGCGAGGACTACGGCGAGGCGGTGCGCGGCCGTATAGCCGGGGTGGAGCCGCGGGATTACACGCGCATGGGTGTCGCGATCCGGCATCTCACCGGCATCCTCAACGAAGTCGAGGCGAAGACGCGCATTCTGTTCACTCTGTCCGACGGCAAACCCGACGATTTTCACGACGGCTACCGCGGCGATTATGGCATCGAGGACACGCGCCAGGCGCTGATCGAAGCGCGCCGGTCCGGCATCCATCCCTTCTGCGTCACCATAGACGAAGAGGCGCGCGACTATCTGCCGCACATGTACGGCCGGGCGAACTGGGTGCTGATAGACGACGCGGGACAGTTGCCACTCAAAACGGCGGATGTGTATCGGCGCATGACCAGCTGAAGCGGCCGCTGCGCAGCGCCGGCCGCCGGCGAAAACTTGGGAAAGAGCCGCGCCTGCATTACAATTCCGAACTGGGCGCCTGCCCCGATCTACACTTTACCTGTCCTGCCAATTTCACCTCCTGGAGTTCCCCCGTTGCAGATCGTTTGCCTTGATTTGGAAGGCGTGCTGATTCCCGAAATTTGGATCGAGTTTTCGCGGCGCACCGGCATTGCCGAGCTGGCGCAGACCACGCGCGACGAGCCCGATTACGACAAGCTGATGCGCGGTCGCATCGACATACTCGGCGCGCACGGGCTGGGCCTGCCCGACATCCAGAGGGTCATCGCCGGCATGCGCCCGCTGGCGGGCGCGCGCGAGTTCCTCGACTGGCTGCGTTTGGAATACCAGGTGGTGATCCTGTCGGACACCTATTACCAGTTCGCGGCGCCGCTGATGCGCTCGCTCGGCTATCCGACGCTGTTCTGCCATGAGCTCGTGGTCGAGCCCTGCGGCCGCGTGCGCGACTACCGGTTGCGCATGCAGGACCAGAAGCGCGCTTCGGTGCATGCCTTCAGGGGGCTCAATTTTCGCACCATTGCCGCCGGCGATTCCTATAACGACACCAGCATGCTGGCCGAGGCCGATGCGGGAATCCTGTTCTGCCCCCCCGCTAACGTGGCAGCCGAGTTTCCGCAGTACCCGGTGGCCCGCGACTATGACGAACTGCGGCGGGCAGTCGCCGACGCCAGCGGCGCTTAAGGCGTATGCTGCGCGTATGAGCTTGCCGACATTGATCTGGAGACCAAAATGAGCGACGCGAAGAAGAAAGGCAGGCCGCACTCCCCATCGGTCAAGCCGGCCGACAGCGCCGACCGTACGCTCGATGTGCTGCGTTTCGAACGCGATCCGCTGCGCGCCATCTTTGCGCCGAAGAGCGTGGCGGTGATCGGCGCGACCGAGAAAGAAGGCAGGGTTGGGCGCACGGTGCTGTGGAACCTCATCAGCAATCCATTTGGCGGCACTGTCTATCCGGTCAACAAGCGGCACCATCACGTGCTTGGGATCAAGGCCTATCCGAGCATAGGCAGCATACCCGAGCCGGTCGACCTGGCGGTCATCGTCACGCCCGCCCCGACGGTGCCGGGGATCGTTGGCGAGTGCGTCGCTGCGGGTGTGAAAGGCGCGATCATTATTTCCGCCGGGTTCAAGGAAGCGGGAGCTGCCGGACTGGATCTCGAACGCCAGATCACTGAGCAGGCGCGCGGCAAGATGCGCCTGATCGGTCCGAACTGCCTGGGTGTGATGCGACCCAGGACGCACCTGAACGCAACCTTTGCGAGCGCAATGGCGCGCCCCGGCACGGTCGGCTTCATCAGCCAGAGCGGTGCGCTGCTTACCGCCGTGCTCGACTGGAGCTTTCGCGAAAACGTCGGCTTCAGCGCCTGTGTTTCCGTCGGCTCGATGCTCGACGTCGACTGGGGCGATCTGATCAACTTTCTCGGCGACGATCCGCACACGCACAGCATCATGATTTACATGGAGTCCATCGGCGACGCGCGCTCCTTCATCTCCGCCGCGCGCGAAGTCGCGCTGACCAAGCCGATCATCGTAATCAAGGCCGGGCGCACCGCGGCTGCGGCAAAGGCTGCGGCCTCGCACACCGGCGCGCTTGCCGGCAGCGACGATGTGCTCGACGCGGTGTTCCGCCGCTGCGGCGTGCTGCGCGTCAATTCGATTTCCGACCTGTTCTACATGGCCGAGGTGCTGGCCAAACAGCCGCGTCCGTCGGGGCCGCGCCTTACCATCGTCACCAATGCCGGGGGGCCAGGCGTGCTTGCCACCGACACATTGATCGCGCTCGGCGGTGAATTGGCCGAGCTGTCGTCGGAGTCGACGGAGGCGCTTAATAAGGTGTTGCCGCCGCACTGGAGCCATGGCAACCCGATCGACATCCTCGGCGACGCCGATCCGGAGCGCTACGCGCAGGCGCTCGCGATCGCGGCCAAGGATCCGAGCAGCGACGGGCTGCTGGTGGCGCTTACGCCGCAGGCGATGACCGATCCCACCGAAACGGCGAGACAATTGACCGCGTTCGCCGTGACCCGCGGCAAACCGGTTCTCGCGAGCTGGATGGGTGGCAAGGACGTGGCCGCGGGCGAGGCGATTCTGAACCAGGCGAACATCCCGACCTTCGGTTATCCGGACACCGCGGCGCGCATCTTTACCCTGATGTGGCGCTATGCGTATAACCTGCGCGGCCTGTACGAAACGCCGATGCTGGTGGAGTCCGCGGCGAACGCAGCGCCGGATCGGGCGCGCGTAGAGCAGATCATCCGCGATGCGCGCGCGTCCGGCCGCAGCTTGCTCTCCGAATTCGAGTCGAAGCAGGTGCTGGCGGCGTATGGCATTCCCACCGTGCTGACGCGCATTGCCGGCAGCGAAGACGAAGCAGTGCGATGCGCCGACGAAATCGGCTATCCGGTGGTGCTGAAACTGCATTCGCACACGATCAGCCACAAGACCGACGTCGGCGGCGTGCGCTTGAATCTCGCCGACGCGCAGGCGGTGCGGGATGCGTACCGCGCGATCGAATCTGCGGTGAAGGCGGTGAGCAAAGCGCCGGCAGGCGGCGACGAAGGTTTTCTTGGCGTGGCGGTGCAGGCGATGGTCAAGCTCGAAGGCTATGAGCTGATCGTCGGCAGCAGCATCGACGCGCAGTTCGGCCCGGTGCTGCTGTTCGGCGCGGGCGGACAACTGGTAGAGGTGTTCCGCGACCGCGCGCTGTCGCTGCCGCCGCTCAATACCACGCTGGCGCGGCGCATGATGGAGCAGACGACGATCCACAAGGCGCTTCTTGGGGTGCGCGGCCGCGCTCCGGTGGACCTCGACGCGCTTGCGCGCCTGCTGGTGCAGTTCAGCCAGCTGGTCGTCGAGCAGCCCTGGATCAAGGAGATCGACATCAACCCGCTACTCGCTGCCGCGGGGGACGCTGGAATCATCGCGCTCGATGCGCGCATCGTGCTGCACGCGGCGGATATCGGCGAGGAGAATTTGCCCCGGCTTGCGATTCGTCCTTACCCGACGCAATACGTTTCGGCGTGGACCTCGAAGGGCGGCATGGCGGTCACTATTCGTCCCATTCGTCCCGAGGACGAGCCGCTGATAGTGAAGTTCCATGCGACCCTGTCGGAGCAAAGCGTATATACGCGCTACTTCCACTTTATCCAGTACAACCAGCGCGTCGCCCACGAACGCCTGACGCGGCTGTGCTTCATCGATTATGACCGCGAGATGGCGCTGGTGGTCGAGCGTGCGGATCCCAAGACGGGCGAGCACACCATTCTTGGGATAGGGCGCCTGAGCAGGTTGCACCAAACGGCGGAAGCCGAGTTCGCCATCCTGGTCAGCGATGCCTACCAGGGACACGGCTTCGGCGGCGAACTGTTGCGCCGCCTGGTGCAGATCGGCCGCGACGAAAAGCTCGAGCGCATCGTCGCTACCATCCTGGCCGAAAACGTCGCCATGCAACACGTCTCGCGCAAGATCGGGTTCAAGCTGAAGCGGGACGAGTCGGAGCTGCACGCGGAACTGAATCTGTCGAAGCCGTGAAGCCCACAGGACGGACCCGGCCGGGTCTGGTCTGGGTTCGACCCAGACGCGCGCCGGCGCGCTGCGCGATTACAATGGCGCTTTCGCCACGCCGGTCACTGCAAAACGAATCATGGAATCCCGACTGAACGAACTTGAGGCGAAGATGAGTCTCGCGGAAGACTTTCTCGACGCGCTCAATCGAACGGTGTATCGCCAGCAACAGCAGATCGAACGATTGCAGCAGGATGTGCGCGCCCTGCGCCAGCAACTGCTGCAAGCGACACCGGGCGTGAGCAGCCCGGGCGACGAGAGTCCGCCGCACTACTGAGGCGAACCCGGCAGAGGCTTGCTTGCGGGGTGCCCGCAGAGGTCCGCGACCAGGTCGAGCCTATCCCTTGGCGGGCTCGTCGTCGCCAGCCAGTTGTGGATACTCGCCCGCGAGCACGGGCCCGTTCTTGCGCCAGGCGTAACAGCCGTCGACAAAGGACAGCGTGCGCGTGTCGGGCCACTGCCGTGGATCTTCCCCGGTGCGTGTTTGCCGGGTCAGGCGGTCCGGAAACGAGGCTTGCATGTAAGTGTTGCCTACCTGGCCGAGGAGGTCGGTCAGGTGCGTGCAGCCTAGCGTGCCGCCGAGAACCTCCCTCACGGCGCGCGTGAAACCCGGACCGATGCGCAGGCCGATCAGCTTGCGATAATCTGCGGCGACGTCGGTGCACTCCGGCCAGGGCGCAGTCAGGGTATTCGCCGCCACATCGCGGATCTGGTAGTCGTCGTCGATAAGGACGCAGAGCGCAAGATGATGAATCAGTTCGCCGGCCGACACTTCAGGCCGCGATCTGAAGGGTACCGACTGCCCTTTCTCGTCGGCGACGCTGGCCTCTATCTGCCACAAGCCGTCCTTGCGCCGGTATCCGCGGCAGACGATCTGGCGGGTATGCACCCACTCCTTGTCTTCATCTTGTTCGTCCAGCATCGATTCGTCCTTGTCAGCGATTCACCCCGATGGCTCCGGCTCAGGCGTTTATGGTCAGAAAATCCGCGCCCATCGCCCCGACCTTGACGTAAATTAGCGCGCCTTCGGCGCCGGTGAACGGCGTGTGGCGGCTTCCGCGCGGATTGCGCAGCCAAGTGCCGGCCGGATAGTCGCCGTGCTCGTCGCTGAAAACGCCGTCCAGGACCAAAATCTCCTCACCACCGGGATGCGCGTGCGTATTGAAGCGCGTTTGCGGTGCCCAACGCACCAGCGCTGTGCTGACACCGTCGTGCTCATGCAGAGGCATGACCGACAGACCGGGGACCAGGCCCGGATGCCAGGCGGCCGTCGTGGTGGCTATGCGTACCCGCTCGGTGTCGTCCGCGGCAAACTGCCAGAGCTTGACGAACAGCGTGCAGCCGCCGCGGGAGAACGGCGCGTGGCTCGTGCCCGGCGGATTGCGCACATACGTGCCGGCGGGGTAATCGCCGTCCTCGTCCGAGAACACGCCGTCGAGCACGAAAATCTCTTCGCCGCCCTCATGCACATGCTTTTCGAAATGTGAATTCGCGGCGTAACGGACGATGCTAGTGGCCCGCGCCACCTCGCCGCCGATGCGGTCGAGCATGCGTCGGTCCACGCCCGGCAGCGGCGACGCGGTCCAGACCGCATCGCTCGCGCTTTGCACGATGCGCTGATTGAAATCGCTGTTCAGGTCCACAGGGCGAAAGGGTACATCAAACCGCGCACCTTTTGCTTATGGGATGCGCGGGCGGGACGCGCCCGGCGAGAAGCAGTCGCGCTTAGCGCTTGGCCGGCACGACTTTGACCGCGATGTCCTGCAGCTTCTTCGACTTGATGACCTGGCCGTCCAGGGCCGCTTCCTTCAGCGTGCCGCCGTAGGCGACGGAGAGGAGCTGGCTGTAAAAGACCACCGGCATGTCGAGCTTGGTGCCGTACTTCTTGTTGATCTCGGATTGGTAGACCTCAACGTTCGCCTGGCACAGCTGGCAGGGGGTGCAGATTACGTCGGCGCCGTGGTCGTAGGCCGACTCGACGATGTTCTTGATCTGTTTGTACGCCTTGTCCGGCTCGCAGAAAGCGAGCGAGCCGCCGCAGCAGCTGACCTTTTCTTCATACTTTGCCATCGGCTCGCCGCCCACGGTCTCGACCAGCTTGTCCAGATACATCGGGTTCTCGAACGATTCTCCCGCGATGCCGAACGGGCGGTTGGTCTGGCAGCCGACGTAGCCTGCGACCTTGAGCCCTTCGAGCGGTTTGACCACCGGTTTGCCGAGTTCCTCGTAGCCGATGTCTTCGATCAGCACCTCGACCATGTGGCGGATCTCGGTGCCGGGTTTGTATTGCAGGCCCGCTTCCTTTAGCGCTTCGTTGGTGTCGGCCAGCAGCTGGCTGGAGGCATCCAGTTTCTCTGCCGTTTCGCGCCCGCCCAGCCAGCAGGCGGGGCAGGTGGCGACGATGTCCTGGCCCGGCAGGTGCTTGTCCGACAGCGCGAAGTTGCGCGCCGAGAGCACGTGGCGCGCGAGCTCGCTCGATCCGGCATAGCTGATCGATGCACCGCAGCAGTTCCAGTCCGGGATCTGCGTCATCTTGATGTCAAGCTTCTCGCACATCGATTCGACCGACACCAGGTAGTTGGAGGCCGAACCGCGCAACACGGAGGAGCAGCCCGGGTAGAACGCGTATTCTTTCTTTGCCATCGTCATTAACCTTTTAGATCGTCATTCCGAAGAGCCGAAGGCGACGCCCCATAGGAAGTTCCCTTGGGGGAGGAGGAATCTGCTTTTCCTTCAAACACGAAGCACGTTTCCCGGCCTGCGACCTTGAAATGACACTGCATCAGCTGCTGTAACCGCGCTTTTGGAGTTCGTAGCCGCGCCGGCGGGCTTCGATTTCGTCGGCTTTCTTCAGGGCCTTTCGCAAGCCGTCCTTGTCTTTGCAGCCGTGGCTTACGAACAGCTCCATCGGGTTCAGCCGCTTGGTTTTCATCAGACCGGAGCCGATGTTGCGCAGCGACCACATCTTCTTTATGCCGGAGACCAAGCCTTGCCTGAAGTAGACGCTGATGGTCAATCTGAGTTCGTTGACGCGCCCGGTCTTGGTGCAGTTCTCCCAGAAGATCATGGAGAAGTCGCGCGTCGGCTGGTCCTTGGGCGCGAGTCCGAGGCGGTTGGCGTAGCTCGCCAGGCCGTGCATGATGTGGGTGATCGGCAGCTTGCGCGGGCAGCGCACCATGCAGTTGTAGCAGGAAGTGCACAGCCACATCGAGTGCGTACTCAGGACTTCCTCGCGCTTGCCGGCGCGGATCATCATGAAGATCTTCTGCGGCGTGTGCTCCCAGTCCGGGCCGAAGGTGCAGGAGCCGGCGCACACGCCGCACTGCATGCACATTTTCACCCAGTCGCCATCGTCGACCTTGTCCTCTACTTCGCGCAAGAAATTGTTGCGGTATTTGTCCAGCATCTGCGTGTTCAGGTCGCCCATGGCTATGCGAATCCTTTCAACGGGCTCATGCCGATTTCGTTGATCTTGGCCGCGTACTCGTTGAGCAGCTGCGGCACGCGCGCGATGTCGGTGATTGCCACCTCGTGGCTGATCACGCGCTCGGCCTCGAGGGAGAGCTGCTTCAGCGTGTCGTCGACCTTGCTCATGCGGTAGGCGGCGAGTTCCGAGCCCTTGACGAAGTGGCACTGATAGTCGTCGCCGTGCTTGCAGCCCAGCATCATGATGCCGTCGAAGCCCGCGTTGAGCGCGTCGGTGATCCAGATGGTGTTGACCGAGCCCAGGCAGCGCACCGGGATCACGCGCACGAACGCGCTGTAGCAGTTCTTCTGCATGCCCGCCATGTCGAGCGCCGGATAGGCGTCGTTCTCGCAGGCGAGTACCAGGATGCGCGGCTTCTCCGAGAACTCATCGGGCATGTCCACCGCCTTGATCTGCGCGCCGACGGTATCGCAGGAATAGTTCTCGAACGAAATGACCCGCACCGGGCAGGCGCCCATGCAGGTGCCGCAGCGCCGGCAGCGGCCCTCGTTGAACACGGGGTAGCGCTTTTCGTCCTCGTCGATGGCGCCGAACGGGCATTCCACGGTGCAGCGCTTGCACTGGGTGCAGCCTTCGAGCTGGACGATCGGGTAGGAGATGTCGCCGGAGCGCGGGTGTGCGGCGCGGCCGAGTTCGGCGTTTTCCATCGCCTGGATCGCCTTGAGCGTGGCGCCGGTGGCGTCCTCGGTCGCCTGCGCCATGTCCATCGGGCGGCGCACCGGCCCGGCAGCATAGATGCCGGTGCGGCGGGTTTCATAGGGGAAGCAGATGAAATGCGAGTCGGTGAAGCCATGCACGAGTTGTGGCATGTCCTTGCCCTGGCGGTAACTCAGGTTGAGGATGGAGATCGGCTTCACCTCCATTTTTTCCACTTCCTCCTCGGGAATGTCGATGTTGACGCCGGAGTTCGGCACCTGCCCGGTGGCGAGCACCACCAGGTCGGCCGCGGCGACGGTTGCGTCCTCGTCCAGGATCAGGTCGCGGAATTTCACCTCGCAGACGTCGCCCTTGGCTTCGACCGCGCTGACCTTGCCTTTGGTGAAGGTCACGCCTTTCGTCTGCGCGCTACGGTAGAAGTCCTCGCCGTTGCCAGGCACGCGCAGGTCGTCGTAGATCACCACGGTGTCCACCGCGGGATTGGCGTCCTTGAAATACATCGCCTGCTTGATGCTTGTGCCGCAGCAGAAGCCCGAGCAGTAGGCGAGGTGCTTGCCCGACTCGTCGCGCTGACCTGCGCATTGGACAAACACCACCGTCTTCACTTCGCCGCCGTCTGAGGGCCGGTGGATCGGCTGCCCCTTGGCCGAGGCTTCCACGGCCAGCTTTTCCAGGGTCGCCTGATCGATCACGTTGGTGCTCTTGCCGCCGCCGAGTTCGGGCAGCTCGCGGATGTCGTAGGTGGAGAAGCCGGTCGCCTGGATGATGGCGCCGACTTCCTCAGTGAGCGAAGGGCCGCTCTCGACGCTGATGTCGACCTTGAACCGGCCCGGCGCGCCGTCGGTCTTGGCGAGAACGGCGTTGGTAATGACCTTGATGTTGGCGTCGCCCGTCACCGTCTTGATGAGTTCGGCCATGCCGCTGTCCTGCGGTTCCGCGTAGGGTTCGCGAAACGGCATGCGCCGGTGCAATTCGGCCGACCAGCCGCCAAGTTTGGCAGACTTTTCCACCAGCACCACCTGGTAGCCGGTCCTCGAAGCTTCCAGCGCGGCGGTGAGCCCTGAGACGCCGCCGCCCACGACCAGCAGGCGCTTGGCGTGGCCGGTTTCGGCGACGCCTGCCGGCACTTTCATCTTCTTCAGTTCGCCGCAGCCCATGCGCAGGTAGTCGTCGGCCATTTCCTGTGTGGTTTCACGCGCCTCTTCGCTATCCGGCTGCGCCCAGATCACGCCTTCGCGGATGTTGGCGCGCGAGAGTGCGATGCTCGGGAAATAGAACGCCTCGGTCTTGGCGCGGCGCGAACAGGCGGCGATCACTGCGTGGGTCACGCCTTCCTTCTCTATGTCGTCGCGGATTGTCTGCACGCCGGCATCGCTGCACAGAAATTCGTGCTCGCGCACCAAATGCATCTTGCCCTCTTTGGTCGCGACCTTCGCCATCTGCGCGGTGTCGACGCGTTCGCCGATGCCGCAGCCCTTGCAGATATAGGCGGCTGTTTTCATGTCGGCCATCTGTGCTATGCCTCTGCTCTAGCTACTTTGTTGATCACTTGTATCGCCCTCAATGCCGCGGCGGTGGAACTTTGCACCGCACGGTTGACGTCGAGCGCGTTGGTGGCGCAGCCCGCGCCGAAGAAACCCGATTCCGCCGCCGAAGACTCGATGAAGCCGCTCGAATCCGCGACGATATCGGCGGGGATATCCACGCCCGCCACGCTCGGCTGCATGCCGATGGCGAGCACTGCCATATCGTGCGCATTGGCGTAGCGGTGATAGCCTTCGGTGTCCACGCCGTGCAGGATCACGTCACCCGATTTGTTGTCCTGGGTGACTTTGGCCACCTTGGACTTGAGGAAATTCACCGTCGGGTCCTTCTGCACTTTCTGGTAGAAGTCCTCGAAGCGGTCGATGGCGCGGATGTCGATGTAATAGATGGTCGATTTCGCCGCGTCGCCCCAGGCCTCTTTTACGTACTGGGTATGCTTCAGCGACGCCATGCAGCAGATGCGCGAGCAATGCCGCAAGTGGTTCTCGTCGCGCGATCCGGCGCACTGGATGAAGGCGATGTTCTTTGCCTCCTTGCCGTCCGAGGGCCGCAGGATCTTGCCGCCAGTCGGGCCGTGCGGGTCGGCCAGGCGCTCGAATTCCAGCGAAGTAATCACGTTGGAGAAGCGGTCGTAGCCGTAGGGCTGGATCTTCGCCGCGTCGTAGGGCTGCCAGCCGGTGGCCCAGACTACGGCGCCGGCCCTGATTTCAATGGTCTCTTCCTGCATCCCGAGATCGATGGCGCCGTATTTGCACGCCGCCTTGGCTTTGTCGGCATCGGGCGTGCCGATGAGCGAGGCGTCGAGCACGTAGCGCTGCGGATAGGCCATGGCGTGCGGCAGGTAGGCGGCCTTCATCTTGTTCATGCCGTAGTTGTACGGGTTGGGCACTTCGGCAGTGACCGCGCCTGCGCAGTCGCCACAGGCGGTGCAGTGCTCATTGACGTAGCGCGGGGCGATTTTGACGGTCGCGCTGTAGTCGCCGCGCTTGCCGGAAATCGCGCTGACCGCGGCCAGCGTGAGCACGCGGATGTTGGGGTTGGCCTTGATGCGGCGCAGATTGATTTCGAGGCCGCAAGTCGGGTGGCACAGCTTTGGAAAATAGCGGTACAGCAGCGCGGTGCGGCCGCCCAGCGTCGGCGATTTTTCCACCAGCACCACTTGCTTGCCGCATTCGGCCGCCTCAAGCGCCGCGGTCATGCCGCTGATGCCGCCGCCCACCACCAGGATGGTCTGATTGGTCGCCACTACGTCAGTCATGCACTTACCTCCAACTCGATTTCATCTTTTTATCTTTCGCAGGCGAAGTTTAGCCGAGCCGCGCACGACTATCCACAAAGCGTGCGTCGCGCCTGCACTGAATGTTCTGATAGGCGGATAGACCTTGTAAATCCTTCGCGCTCGGGTCCGGATTATGCTCCATTGGATTCGAGAGTAGGCACGGAGAATTCCATGCGCGCCAGATCGCCCAGCACATTCGATTTGTCATGAACAAGTCTCTCCGAGCTTCGCGCTTGCCGCGGCGTAAAATCAGCCGAATTTGCTCTTCACCAGGGGCTGCCGTCGAATTTGGTGCCGGGGGCGAAACCGAAAATGCGCTCTAGCTCGAGTTCTCGAATGAGCGAATTCACCGCATCCTGGCCGTGCTCGCGCTGCACTTCGGCGAGAATGAGCTTGGCGCCGTTAGCGTTGTAGAAGCCGCCGAAGTCGGCCTGCACCGCAAGCAGCTTCTTTGCTTTTTCCAGAGTCATAAGTGAGCGAAATCCACGATCCTGTCATTCCGAGGGTGTAGCCCGAGGAATCTGCTTCTTTTCAAAGCGAAAAAGCAGATCCCTCGCCGTACTCGGGATGACATGGGGAGGCAGAGTCATGGCCGCTCGATCTCACCGCCGGTCATGCCGGTCTGCACGCCCTGGCGCTGTTTCTCATGGTCGGCCTGCAATTTGAGCAGCAGGCTCACGCACTCGGCCAGTTCGTCGTACTCGGAGCGGCCGGTGCCGTACTGCTCTTCGTCCGAATAGTAGAACAGGCTGCGATAGCGGTCCTCGGCAGTTTTGAAAACGAGGAAATTGCAACCGCGCTCGCTCCAGAAAACGGTGGGGCAGATGGTCATCACCGGCGTGTCCGGATCAAGCTGAAGCTCGCTGTCGGCAAGCTCGATGGCCACGAAATGGCCATAGCGTTCCTTTAGCGCCGCTTCGACTACCCAGCGCTCGGCGGAGTTGAAGTCGGGTATCGGCTTGGCGTAGTCTTCCATAAGTTTCGTTTCGTAAAGATTCCCGATAAGCACAAGCGTACCATTGGCCATAAGTAAGAATATTATGCCTACTTATGGAGAAATCAGAATTCTCAGCTTGTGCCGCGAAAACCTTGCTATAGAGTAGCCCACTTTTCCAGAATCGGGCAATTGCCGAACGCCACAGTGACACAGACAGCGCCAGCCGAATTCAGCCATCGCACTGAAGTCAAGCATACCACCTGCTACATGTGCGCATGCCGCTGCGGCATACGTGTGCATTTGCGCGATGGCGAGTTGCGCTATATCGACGGCAATCCGGGGCACCCGCTCAACCAGGGCGTGATTTGCGCCAAAGGTTCGTCGGGCATCATGAAGCAGTACTCGCCCGCGCGTCTGACCAAGCCCCTGATGCGCAAGCCCGGCTCGGTGCGCGGTGACAGCGAGTTCGTTGAAATTAGCTGGGACGAGACTTTCCGCATTCTGCAGGAGCGGCTTGGCAAGATTCGCTCCACCGACCCGAAACAATTTGCGCTGTTCACCGGCCGCGATCAGATGCAGGCGCTCACCGGCCTGTTCGCGCGCCAGTTCGGTACGCCCAATTATGCCGCGCACGGCGGCTTTTGCTCAGTCAACATGGCCGCGGGAATGATTTACACCATAGGCGGCTCGTTTTGGGAGTTCGGCGGACCGGATCTGGAGCGCTCCAAGCTGTTCGTGATGATAGGCACGGCCGAGGACCATCATTCAAATCCGCTCAAAATCGCGATCTCCAAATTCAAGCGCTCCGGCGGACGCTTCATTTCCATTAACCCGGTGCGCACCGGTTATTCGGCGATCGCCGACGAATGGGTGCCGATCAAGCCCGGCACCGATGGCGCCTTGCTGCTCGCACTGATTCACGAAATCGTCCACACCGGACTCTACGACCGCGAGTTTCTGGTGCGTTACACCAATGCCGGCTATCTGATCAATCTCGATCCGCAGTCCGAGGCGCAGGGCATGCCGGTGCACGATGCCAGCCGCCACGAGGAGATCCCCGAATATCCGCGCAATATGCTGTGGTGGAACCGCTTGAGCGAACAGCCGGCGCCCTGCCACCAGCCCGACGCCGATCCTTACCTTCGCGGCGCGTTCACCCTCGCCGACGGCACCCCGGTAAAGCCCGCGTTCCAGTTGCTGCTGGAACGGGTGAAGGACTACACGCCGGAATGGGCCGAGGGCATCACCGGCATAGCGGCCGCGACCATCCGCCGGCTCGCGCACGAGATGGGCGTGACCGCGCGCGACCAGAAAATCGAGCTGCCCATCGCCTGGACCGATAGTTGGGGCACCGAGCACGAGAAAGTCACCGGCAACCCAGTCTCGTTCCACGCGATGCGCGGCCTGGCGGCGCATTCCAACGGTTTTCAGACGATACGCGCGCTAGCGATCCTGATGAGCCTGCTCGGCACTATCGACCGGCCGGGCGGCTTCCGCCACAAGGCGCCGTTCCCGCGCGGCATTCCGCCGCTGGCGAAGACGCCCAAGGGACCCGAGGGCGTGCGGCCGGACACGCCGCTTGCCGGGCTCGCGCTCGGCTGGCCGGGCACGCCTGATGATCTGTTCGTCGACGCCGATAACAAGCCGGTGCGCATCGACAAGGCTTTTTCCTGGGAGTACCCGCTGTCGGTGCACGGCATGATGCATAACGTCATCACCAACGCTTGGCGCGGCGATCCCTATCCTATCGACACGCTGATGATTTTCATGGCCAACATGGCGTGGAACTCGAGCATGAATACGATGGAAGTGCGGAAAATGCTCAACGACAAAGACGAGGGTGGGGAATACAAGATCCCTTTCATCGTCGTGTGCGATGCCTTCCAGTCGGAAATGACCGCCTTCGCCGACCTGATTCTGCCCGACACCACTTACCTCGAACGCCACGACGTCATGTCCATGCTCGACCGGCCGATTTCCGAATTCGAAGGCCCGGTGGACTCGGTGCGCGTGCCGGTGCTGCCACCCACGGGGCAGTGCAAGCCGTTCCAGGAGGTGCTGATCGAACTCGCCGGCCGCCTGAAGTTTCCCGCCTTCGTCAACGCCGACGGCAGCCGAAAGTACCGCGACTACCCTGATTTCATCACCAACTACGAGACCGAACCCGGTTCGGGCATAGGCTTTCTCGCTGGCTGGCGCGGCAAGGGCGGGGAGAAGTTCATGCAGGGCGAGCCCAATCCGCGCCAGTGGGAGATGTACGCCAAGAACAACTGCGTGTTCCAGCACAAGCTGCCGCCTTCGTACCAGTACATGCGCAACTGGAACAAGGGTTATCACGAGTGGGCGCAAAGGGCGCGCCTGCGCCGTAACGCCGATCCCATCGTGATCCAGATTTATTCCGAGGTGCTGCAGAAATTCCGCATGGCGGCGCAGGGCCGGGGGCCGGCGAAGCGGCGCCCGCCGCCGCACCTGGCAAAGCGCATCGAAACCTATTTCGATCCCTTGCCTTTCTATTACGAGCCGCTGGAAGCACAGGTTACCGACGCGCACAAGTATCCGCTCAATGCGATCACCCAGCGCCCTATGGCCATGTACCATTCCTGGGATTCGCAGAACGCCTGGCTGCGCCAGATCCATGCGCACAATTATCTGTTCGTCAATCCTGGCGCGGCACGTGCGCAGGGTATAGCGGACGACGACTGGATCTGGGTCGAATCGATGTGGGGAAAAGTGCGCTGCATGGCGCGCTACTCCGAAGCGGTGGAGCCGGGCACGGTGTGGACCTGGAACGCGATCGGCAAGGCGCCCGGCGCCTGGAATCTCGCACCCGGGGCCAATGAAGCCGAACTCGGCTTCCTGCTCAATCACCTGATCAGCGACGAGTTGCCGCAGTCCACCGCCTCGGCGGGCGCGCCGCTGTCCAATTCCGACCCAGTGACCGGCCAGGCCGGCTGGTACGACGTGCGCGTGCGTATCTACAAGGCCGGTGCGGACGAGGCGCGACAATCCTTTCCGCAGGTCGCGGCGGTTGCCGCCCTGCCGGGCATGGAGCGGGCGCGCAAGACCTGGCTTGCATTCGTCGCCGGGGCGAAGAAATGAGCAAGCAGCTGGCGCTGGTAATCGACCTCAACGTCTGCGTCGGCTGCCACGCCTGCGTCACCAGCTGCAAGGAATGGAATACCTCGGGCGCGGCCGGCTTCCTCTCGGATGATAATCCTTACGGCCGCGATCCGACCGGCACCTTCTTCAATCGCGTGCAGACCTTCGAAGTCGGCGAATTTCCGAATACGCAGACGGTGCATTTCCCCAAGTCCTGCCTGCACTGCGAGGATCCGCCCTGCGTGCCGGTGTGCCCCACCGGCGCGAGCTACAAGCGCGCCGAGGACGGCATCGTGCTGGTCGACTACGACAAATGCATAGGCTGCAAGTACTGCTCCTGGGCCTGCCCCTACGGCGCGCGCGAGGTCGACGAGCACCAGAAGGTGATGAAAAAGTGCACCCTGTGCGTGGACCGCATCTACGACGAAACGCTGCCGCAGGCAGAGCGCAAGCCCGCCTGCGTCATGGCCTGCCCGACCAGCGCGCGCCTGTTCGGCGACGTGCACGATCCCGAGTCGGCGGTGTCGCAGGCGATACGCGACTCGGGCGGCTACGCGCTGATGCCGGAGTGGGGCACGCACCCCGCCAATCACTATCTGCCGCGGCGCAAGACCGAGATCACCCTGCATCGCGACGAGCTCGAGCGCGTGGACAATCCGCTCAAGATCGACGGCAAGCTGCCCAAGCCCGATCCCAAAACCCCGTCGCTCGACGACAGCACTTCCTGGTAGCCACCATGCGACCCGCATTCTCGGTGATATTCCTGACCACGCTGATCGGCGCTGGCCAGGGCCTGTTCGTCGCGCTCTATTCGGCCGAGTTCGGTGCCTCGCTGGGGTTCTGGGCCATGCCTTCGGCGCAATACTTTTCCTTGGGCTGCGCGCTCGTGCTCGCGCTGCTGGTCGCGGGACTGTTCGCCTCGTTTTTCCATCTGGGCCGCCCCGAGCGCGCCTGGCGCTCGGCCGCGATGTGGCGCAGTTCCTGGCTGTCGCGCGAGGTGATCGTGCTCCCCGTGTTCATGGCCGCGGTGGCGGCTTACGGCCTGGTGCATCATCTGCGCGGCGCGGGCGACCTGACGCTGGCGCTCGGCGGCGCGGGCGTGGCGCTCGCGCTGCTGTTGTTCGTGTGCACCGGCATGATCTACGCTTGCCTGCCGTTTCTGCAGGAATGGCATACGCCGCTCACCGTGATCAACTACCTGCTGCTCGGCTGTGCCTCCGGTTTCCTGCTGAGCACGGCCTGGGCGTCGGCGCAGGCGCCCGCGCTGCTCGTTGCCGCCGCCGCATGGACAGGCGGAGTCACCCTGGCGGCGCTGGTCACTCGCGCCGCATCCCTTGCGCGCAACGCGCGCCTGCGGCCGAAGTCGACAGTGCAGACCGCCATCGGAGTGAAACATCCGCGCATCGTGCAGAAGGCGCAGGGTTTCATGGGCGGCTCCTTCAATACGCGCGATTTCTTCCACGGGAAGTCGTACGCCTGGCTGCGCCTGGTGAAATGGGGTTTTCTGCTGCTGGTGTTCCCACTGCCGCTTGCGCTGCTTGCGGCCGGTGCCGCGCTCGCTTCCCCTGCCGTGCTGGCAGCAGCCTTCGTGCTGCAGTACCTGGGCCTGCTCGCCGAGCGCTGGTTCTTTTTTGCGCAGGCGAGGCACCCGCAGAACCTGTACTACCAGGCGATTTCCTGAGCGCTTTGACCCTCTGTTGCAACTCACCGCGTTTCTGCTACATTGACACTTTCCAATTCGGAAACTAGGGCGCAGCATCGCCACCGACGAACCTTTCACGACAAAGGAAGCAACCATGGACTTTGATAAAGACTTGGACGCGCGCGGATTGAACTGCCCGCTGCCCATATTGCGCGCGAAAAAAGCGCTGACCGAAATGCAAAGTGGGCAGGTGCTGCGCATCGTTTCGACCGACGTCGGATCGGTCAAGGATTTTCAGGCCTTCTGCAAGCAGACCGGCAACGAGCTGCTTTCGCAGACCGAAGCCAGTAACGAGTACACCTTCTTTCTCAAACGGAAGTGACAAATGCGGCCGTGATCGCCGCTGCCAGACGAGAATTGGTAATACTGTTGAGCCGAGCAGGTAGCCTTATGATTTGCATATTCCCTATGCCCGGCGTAATCTTTTTTGCGTGAGCCCGCGGTGCGCCATGCAGGCCGTTTCAGGCCGGTGGCGGGCCAGACTACAGCCAGCGGTGGAAGAAGGGTGCCCTAGCCCCGCCACCGCCCGTATCTGCTTCGGGCATCGATTCGTCATCGTCAGGAGGAGTGGCCGTGGCCGTACAAAAGATCTGCGTGGTGGTGGTTTCCGGAAGCCGTGAACGCCTGCAAATGGCGGCAATGGCGGCTTCAGTCGCCGCCGTAAGCGGCATCGAAGTCACCATATTCCTTTCCATGAACGCGGTGCCGTATTTCATCAAGGGCGCCGCGGACGATGCGCCCAGCGAGGGCAGCTTCGGCGATCTGCTGGTCAAGAAGAAGGCGCCCGACTTCAAGACGCTGTTCAGGCAGGCGGTCGAACTGGGCGACGCGAAGATCCTGCCCTGCTCGATGGCGCTGGATATTGCCGGCATCGAGACCGATACCCTGGAGCCATTCGTAGGGGAGCCGACCGGGCTCGCCGCATTCCTGACTGCGGCCGCGGATGCCCAGGTCTGGACTTTCTGAATTCTTTATGGCGTGATGAGGGGAGGCGTCCTCTCATGCTGTCCTACACCGGGTGCCATTGCGGTGCTTCCGCGGTGGCCTTTAAAGCGAAACTAGGAGGCGCGACAATGGCGGAGAAGAAAATCATCGATGGCCGGGGCAGCTTCTGTCCAGGTCCGCTGATGGAGCTGATCGGTGTCCTTAAAATGTCACAAATCGGTGACGAGCTCGAGGTTCTGTCCAACGACAAGGGCTCGGCGAAAGACATCCCGGAGTGGGCCCACAAGGTCGGCCACGAGCATGTAGGCACGCGCGAGGAGGGGGGTGTCTGGCATATAACGGTAAAAAAGACCAAGTAGCGCAAATAAGAGCCAAAGAGGAGCGGTTGTATTCGATGTCAACCTGAGGAGAAGGAAATGAAAATACTCATAATCGGCGGTGGTATGGGCGGCACCATTTTGGCCAATAACCTGGCGCGGCGCTTAAGCGCCGAAATGCGCGCGGGCAAGGCGCGCATCACCATGCTGTCGGCGTCGGACAAGCATATGTATCAACCGGGCCTGCTCTACCTGGCGATCGGGCGCAGCACGCCGGATGCGCTGTACAGGGACCAGGCGGGCCTGCTTGAGCAGGGCATCGAATTTCACGTCGACCCCGCCGAGGAATTCCAGCTAGACAACAACAAGGTCAAGGCGAAAAGCGGCAAGACCTACGATTACGACCTGCTGGTGATCGCCACCGGCTCGCGTATGGCCGCCGAAGATACCAAAGGCCTGGCGGAAAACGCGGAATTTTTCTACACAGAGGAAACGGCGCTGAAGATGATGCGCAATCTGCAGGCGTTCCAGGGCGGGAAGGTGGTGATCACGGTCGGCGTGCCGCACAAATGCCCGATGGCACCGCTGGAAATCACCTTCATGCTGCACGACTACTTCAAGGAGCGCGGCATCTCCGACAAGGTGAAACTGCATTACACCTACCCGATCAACCGCGTGCACAGCCTGGAGAACGTGGCCAAGTGGGCGGCACCCGAATTCGACCGGCTCGGCATCAGCTACGAGACATTTTTCAATATCAAGGAAGTGGACGGCGCGAAGAAGGTCCTGCGCAGCGAA
Organism: uncultured Enterobacteriaceae bacterium; assembly: GCA_964601155.1. Taxonomy (GTDB): domain Bacteria; phylum Pseudomonadota; class Gammaproteobacteria; order Burkholderiales; family SG8-39; genus 2-12-FULL-64-23. The sequence continues at coordinate 5,840 of CAZRMO010000026.1, read as the reverse complement.
GAGGGCTCCGAGGTCGCCTACGACATGTTGGTCGCGATCCCAGCGCATCGCGGCATGGACGTGATCGAGAAGAACAAGCTGGGCCAGAACGGCTGGATTCCGACCAACAAGACCAAGCTCAACATGGAAGGGCGCAGCAACGTGTTTGTCATCGGGGATACCACCAACATCCCGATCAGCAAGGCCGGCTCGACTGCGCACTTCGAGGCCGAAACCCTGGGCGAGAACATTGCCGCGATGATAAAAATGGGGGTTACCGCGCCGATACGCGATTACGACGGCAAGGTGTTCTGCTTCATCGAGGCCGGGCTGGACCGGGCAACCTACGCCATGTTCAATTACCTGAATCCGCCCGATCCCAAGGCGCCGACGCGCGCCATGCACTGGTTCAAGGCTGCCTACAACAAGCTGTACTGGGCCTCCGCACGTGGACTGCTGTAATCGGGAGGAATCATGAACGCAGACGAGAAGCAACTTTCCGCTACGCTGGAGGAGTTCGCAGGCGTAGCGACGGCGGCGCGTGACGCGATGACCGAGGACATCGTCGGCCGTGTCGCCGGAAGTGCCGCCGATGCGATGGACCTCATCGACAAAGTCAACCGCAGCGGGCTGGGCAAGGCGATACCGCAGCTGGCGCAAATGGTCGAAAACGGCGACCTGCAGCGGCTGGTGAACCTCGCGCGCGTCTACGGCTCGGCCGAGGATGCGCTGACCGAGGAAATGGTCGGGCGCATTGCCGATGCGGCGGGCGGCGGTCTGAGCCTACTCGACCAGGTCCAGCGTTCCGGCCTGGAGAAGGCGCTGCCGACGCTGACGCGGCTGGTTGCGGACGGCGACATCGAGCGCCTGGCGCAGCTTGCGCGCGTCTACGGCGCGGCGCAGGACGCCATGAGCGAGGAAATCGTGGGCCGCCTGGCCGAAGCCATGAGCGAAGGCCTGTCGCTACTCGACCGGCTCAATCGCGGCGGCGCCGGCCGGCTGGTGGAGATGCTGGCGAAGCTTGAGGCAAGTGGCTCGCTCGAGCGCGTCGCTGCCCTTCTGCCGACTTTTGCGGACCGGCTGGATATGGTGGGGGGGCTGCTGGAGAGCATGGAAACGGCGGCGAAGCAGGCGGAGGCCGAACGCACCGAAGGCGGCATCGTCTCCATGTACAAGATGATGACGGACAGCCGCACGCAGGAGACGCTGCGCTTCATGCTTGCGCTCGGGCAGCATATGCACGAGCGCTACGCCAAGCGGTCTTGAGGCCGGGTATGGGGTGAAACCGGCCGCTGTGGCGGCCGGTGGCGGCTCAGGGCTGCCGAAATTCGTCGAAGGCGAGCAGCACATCAGCCGCGTACATCAGCGACGGGCCGCCGCCCATGTAGATCGCGACCGCCAGCGTTTCGTTGATCTGCTCTCGCGTTGCGCCCAGGCGCACCAGCGACTTGACGTGAAAGCCGATGCAGCCGTCGCAGTGGGTGGATACGCTGATCGCGAGGGCGATCAGTTCCTTGTGCAATTCCGATATGACGCCGCCCGCCATGGCGGCCTTGGCCATGGCGCTGAAGCCGGTCATCGTATCGGCCGATTCCTTGCGCAACGGCAGCAGCGCCTGGTTGATGTCCTGGGTGATCTGTTTGAACGACTTGCTCATGCCAGTCCTCCGATTTGCGTCATAGGTTCACGGTCGCACGATTGCGCGTCAGTGCGTGGGAAAAGGCCTATCCGGCTGGACAATGCCCCCAGCTGAGGCTAGCCTGTCTATGCGTGGCTTTTTTGCGTTTTATCAAGGTTTCGGGAGCCAGTGATGCGGCAACGACTGAGCCTTTCGAGGGCGGCCCGGCTCGTAGGCGTGGCGCGCGGCGCGCTGCAGCTGAAGATCCAGAGCGGAGAGCTGCCATCCTACGACGGCATGGTGTCCGCCGACGATCTGCTGCGCCTGTACCCGGCGGCCAGACTCGAGAGCGACACCGGTTTCGAGCGCGTCGCCAAGATCAGGGAGGAAGCCTTTGGCAGGCGGGTGCGCGAGCGCATGCTGCCAAGCCAGGAAATTCTGTCCCAAAGGCTGTTCGAGCAAAGCCGCGAGCTGACCGATCTGCGCGCTCACCTGCAGCGCTACCATGCGATGGTGGTGCAGTTGCGCGAGCGCCTGGGCAACGAGGCGCTGCGCGGCGCGGACGCGGCGCGCGCGAGCGCGGCGAGTCTGGGCGAGTTTCTCGATCGCGAGCTGGAAGCGGTGCTGGGCGGGACCGAGGCGCCGGACGCGCTTACAGTGATGGATGATATGCTGCGCGTGATGTCAGCCCACGTCGTTCTCCGTCCCAGCCGCCACGAGTTCTTTGTCGATGGCGCCGACACCATTCTCGAGGCCGCGCTGCGCTCGGGGCTGGCCTTGAATTACGGCTGCAGCAACGGTAATTGCGGACTGTGCAAGGCGCGCGTGGTGTCGGGCCAGGTGCACAAGGTGCGTCATCAGGACTATGTGCTCAGCGAGGCGGAAAAGCAGCAGGGCTATACTTTGCTGTGCTCGCACACGGCGGTCGGGGATCTGGTGATCGAAGCGCTGGAGACTGCCGAAGCGGGCGATATTCCGCCGCAGCAGCTCGTCGCGCAGGTCAAGGCGATACAGCCGCTGGACGACGAACTGATGTTGCTGCACCTGCAGACGCCGCGCAGCAAGCGCCTGCGGTTTCTGGCGGGGCAAAATCTGACCCTGACGGCGGGCGAAGCCTCGGCGCAACTGCCGATCGCGAGCTGCCCCTGCGACGACCGCAATCTGCATTTCCACGTCGCGCGCAATGCGCAGGACAGCTTTGCCCAAGCGGTGTTTTCCTCGCTTCGATCAGGCGACCAGATCACGCTGTTCGGCCCGTGGGGAGATTTCGTGCTGCGCGCGGACTCGCCGCGCTCGATTCTGTTCCTCGCCTGCGATACCGGTTTTGCGCCGGTTAAAAGTCTGATCGAGCACGCGATGGCGCTGGAAGGTTCGGAGCGGCTGTATCTGTACTGGCAGGCCACCCGGCCGGCCGGTCATTACCTCGCCAACCTGTGCCGCTCCTGGGCCGATGCATTGGATAATTTCAGTTATGCGCCGGTCGCCGCGGGCGCTGACGGCGCGCAGGATTTGCTCCGCCGTGTCGAAGCGGACCATGTCGATCTGAACGATTTCGACATCTATGTCGCAGGTGCCGAGTCTTTCGTCGAGTCTGCCGCGGCGGCATTGCGGGAGCGGGGTTTCCCCGAGGCGCAAATGTCGGCCGCGATCGTCTGAGGCAGACGCGTTGACAGATCCCGCGTCGATAAATTGCCTGAGGCCACCGATCAAAGGGTTCGTTTCGCCTTGTCGCGCCAGCTACACTACCATGCGTAAGCGTGCCGCGCCGCAGACGCGAGGCGCGTAATTTCCCCGTGTATTGATTGTCCGGATCGACCATGCCCTATTACATCTATAAGATATCCAATTTTCCCGTCCGCCAGTTGCATAAGCTCGAGGAGCACGCCGTCTTTGGCGCGGCCTCCGCGCGCGCCAAGGCACTGCGCGCAGAAGCGGTTTCAGGCGAGGAGGGCGTAATCAAGGTGATTTTTGCCGACAACGAGTTGCATGCCGAGGACCTGCTCTCCCAGGTTCGCGCGGCGCAGCCGAACCCCGCCGACGACTGAACGCCGGCGATGGACGAAGCGGCCTTCCGGCAGGCGCGCGGCGCGGTGAACCCGCAGCCCTGTGTGTTCGAGAAAGCGATACTCGCCCGCTGCTGTGCCTGTTCTCTCTCCGGGCGGCAAAATATCGCGGAGCGCGAGGCGGTGGCCTGCAGTTCGCCCGGGGCGCACGAACAGTGCGCGCTACTGCGTGCCTTGCTGCGGCAGAAGTCGGCGTTCGCGCTGAAGCTGACGCAGGTGGAAGCGCCCCTGCCGCATTCCCAAGAGATGAAAGTGGAATGCGGCGGGCTGTTGGGCGTGCAACGGGCTGTGGCGCCGGAGACTGCACCTGCGATAAAGGGGCTCGACGCGGAGACGCAGGGGCTCGCGCCGGTAGCCGATGTGCATAATCTGGTACGCGCGGCGGTGGCGGCATCAAGCGATTTGTCGGACCTACCCTATTCCACCATAGTCCAATCGATCGTCGCCTACCGCATCCGGCGCCGCCGGCCGTAACAATGATGGCACCCTCTGATTTTTCCGAACTGGTGCAAAGCGTGCAGCGCAACTGCCACATTGCCGATGCGCGTCACGCGCGCGAGGCAACGCTGTGCAACTATCTGCTCGAGATGCGCGAACTCTACCGCTGGGAGCACGAAATCCCCTTGGACGGGCCGTTGCCGCGGCAGGAGCTCGGCGGCTGGATCTCCGCGCGCGAAGCGCTGTGGGACGGACTGGAGGCCGACGTTCTGGAGCGGCTGCCCCTGGCCGAGAGCAGCTACGATGCGTTCGATGTGGCGGCCATCAACGCCGTGCTGGTGCCGCAGGGCCTGGTCTACGGGGGCGGCTACGGCCGTTTCGGCAAGCCGCATTTTTTTCTGGCGCAGCTTGAGCGCTGCGAGCAGCGGCAGGGGCTCACGCTGTTTGTCTCGGGTAGCGAATATGCGCGCGATCTCAGCGCTCCACCCGCCGCGCTGCTCGACGGGTCGGTGTTCCTGCGCCGCGACGCGCTGCGCCGCTGGCTGTGGGACAAAATCGAGATCTGGGGCGTGCGCAAGGCGGAAGGCGCGCTGAAGTCGGCGCTCGAGTACTACGGCTTTCCCGGCAATGCCATGCAGGCCGTGGAGACCATGTCGGAACAGGAAGCGGAGACGCTGATCCTGCATGAAGTCGGCGAAGCCATGGCCGAGCCGCTGCTCGGACCCGCGTGGCGCGAGCTAATCGCTTCTTTCACAGGCCGGCGGGCCGAAATTCTCGCGCGCGCGGTGCGCGACAACCTGGCTGACTGCCTGTCCACATTGCCGCGCCTGATCGAGCGCGAGGCGGCGGGCCCGATTCATTTTCATTTCGCCAACTTCGAGGGCATGCGCAGCAAATTGTTTCCGCTGCTGGCGCGGGCTTACCAGCGCTGGCGCGAAACCGCGGATTTCGATCCCCTGCGCGAGGCGGCCGCAGTGGGCAGGGCGCACTGGCGCGAGGCCGCGCTCTCCCTGCTGCATGTGCACCAGGCTGACCCTGCCACAGCCGAGGAGACCATTGCCGCCTGGATCGAGGAGCCTGCCGCGCTCGTGCTCTGAATGCGCTTTGCATAATGCGAGGGACCGAGGCGGGAAAGGACGGGTCCCATCGCTTCCCGGGCGGGGCTACCAGATTGCGTACAGCCGGCCTTTCTCCACTTTCGCGTCGAAGCGCTTCAGCGGCTGGGTACCTTTCTTCACGCAGGCGCCGCTGCTGAGATCGAACGCCCATTTGTGCTTGGGGCAGGTTAGTTCCAGCCCGTCGAGCGCCAAGTGCGGGATATTGGTGACCTGATGCGGGCAGCGGCTGTCGTAGACGCGATAGTCGTCGCCTGTGCGGTAGACGAATAGCCCGCGGCCGTCGCAGTCCAGCCGCTCCACCGTGCCATCGCCGATTTGCGCCGCCGGCGCGATGTCGTGCCAGCGCGCGGCGGCGCCGATGTTCTCCGGCCGGAATTCGGGCAGGTCGAGCGCGAGGATGACATCCACCGCCCACACGATTTTCGCCAGCCCCAGCGCGGGAAACGCCATCAGCAGCGCGTCGAGCACTTCCATCGGGCTCGCCCCGTCGCGCAACGCGCGCAGCAGGTACTGGCGCAGCCCGGTTGCGGTTTGTGAGTGTACTTTTGTAATAACCGAGATCAGCGCGCGCGTCTTGGGATCGAGGTGTTTGCCGGATTCCTTGAGGAATTTGAAATAGTGCGG
>CAZRMO010000025.1:0-39480 GCA_964601155.1 uncultured Enterobacteriaceae bacterium | reverse complement strand
CGGTACTGACCCCGCTGGCGGTCATGGTCGCCGATCTGCAGAACTCGGTCAAAATTTGCTCCGAACTGCCGCCGGAGGAGTATTTCGAACTGATCAACGAGATCTGGACGACGATGGGGCCGATTTTCAGGAAGTATTACGGCACCTACGGCAAGCATGTAGGCGACGGCATGGTCTATTATTTCTTCCCGCAGCCAGACAGCGACTATATTTTCAATGCGCTCGCGTGCGCGCAGGAACTGAAATCGGAAGTCAGGAAAATCAGCAAAAAATGGCAGCTGCGCAAGAACTGGCTCAATGAGCTCTATCTGAACACCGGATTGCACGAGGGTCAGGAATGGCTGGGGACGTTCCAGACCGCGACTAGTGTCGAATTCGCCGTGCTCGGCGACACGATCAACTACGCTTCCCGCCTGAGCGAGTTCGCGCGCTTTGGCACCATCTGGGCGACCAAGAACCTGTTGAGCAAGTTGGCGCACCAAAAACGCGCTACTGTCGATTTCGGCATCACGCGCATGGGCGCGGACGGCCAGGAGCATTTTGTCGCCTCATCCTACTCGCAGCTGGGCGCGATGGTCGACTTGAGCTGCGAGCGCTACGAGAAGCTGCGTGATATCGCCATGCTTCCGATTACCGAGATACGTTCGGTGAAATACACCGCTTAGCGCCGACAAACTGCGGGAAATGTCCCGCGATGCGGTATCCTTGGGGCAGGTTCTCGTCTCCGCTTCAGGCTATTCATGCCCCTGCTACAGCTTTCCCAAGTTTCGCTGGCTTACGGCCACGTGCCCTTGCTCGATCAGGTCGATCTGGTGATCGAACCGGGCGAGCGCATCGGCCTGATCGGCCGCAACGGTACCGGCAAATCGAGCCTGCTCAGGCTCATCGAGGGGGTAAGCGCCGCGGACGATGGCAAGCTATGGCGGGCGCCCAAGTTGAAGCTGGCGAGCGTGGCCCAGGAACCTACATTTCAGCCCGGCTTGACTGTGTTCGAAGCGGTAGCCGAGGGCCTGGGCGAAGGCACGCAACTGCTCATCGACTATCACGCCGTCGCGCATGCCCTCACCGAGGCGCATGACACCGGCGCGGCAGTCGACCCCGCCTTGATGGAGCGCTTGCACCAGTTGCAGGAGGCGCTCGATGCGAGCGATGGCTGGAGCCTGGAGCACAAGGTCGCGAGCACGCTGTCGCGCCTGCAACTGGACGCAGACCGGCTGGTAGCGGACCTGTCCGGGGGGCTGAAGAAGCGCGTCGCCTTGGCGCGTGCAATGGTGCTCGCGCCGGACTTGCTGCTGCTGGACGAACCGACCAACCATCTGGACGTCGCAGCGATCGAATGGCTGGAACAGACACTGCTGTCGTTTTCCGGCAGTGTGCTGTTCGTCACCCACGACCGGCGCTTTCTCGACAACGTGGCCACGCGCATCATCGAGCTCGATCGGGGACACTTGAGCAGCTACCTGGGTAATTTCAGCGCCTACCAGAAGGAAAAAGCGGTGGCGCTGGAAACCGAAGCCGTGCACAGCCGCAAGTTCGACAAATTCCTGGCGCAGGAAGAGGTCTGGATCCGCCAGGGCATCCAAGCGCGCCGCACGCGCAACGAAGGACGGGTGCGGCGCCTGGAGGCTTTGCGCCTCGAGCGCAGCGCGCGGCGGGCGCGCGTGGGCAAGGTCGCCCTGGCCGTGGACGAGGGCGAGCGCTCGGGCAAGCTGGTGGTGGAGCTGCGCAAGGTCGGCAAGCAGTACGGCGGCAAGGCGGTGGTGAGCGACTTTTCCTGCCGCATCCTGCGCGGGGACAAGGTGGGGATGATCGGTCCCAACGGCAGCGGCAAGACCACATTGCTCAAGCTGATCCTGGGGGAAATTCAGCCCGACGCGGGCGAGGTACGGCTCGGGACCAAGCTCGATTTCGCCTATTTCGACCAGTTCCGCGCCGCGCTGGACGAGGAGTCGACGCTGGCCGACACCATCAGCGTAGGCGGCGATTTTGTCGAAATCAACGGCGTGCGCAAGCACGTGATCAGCTATCTGGGTGATTTCCTGTTTCCGCCGGAACGCGCGCGCGCGCTGGTCAAATCGCTTTCCGGCGGCGAGCGCAACCGCCTGCTGCTGGCGCGCCTGTTCAGCCGGCCCGCCAATGTATTGGTGCTGGACGAGCCGACCAACGACCTCGACATCGAGACGCTGGAACTGCTGGAGGAACTGCTGCAGGACTACACCGGCACGCTGTTCCTGGTGAGCCACGACCGGGCGTTTCTGGACAATGTCGTCACCCAGACCATTGCCAGCGAGGGCGAGGGCGCGTGGCAGGAATACGCCGGCGGCTACAGCGACTGGCAGCGCGTAAAATCTTCCGCCAAATCAGAGGCGGCAGCTGTGCAGCGCGAGCAAAAGGCAGACGGCCGAGCCAAGCGGACAGCCGCCAAGCTGGCGCCGGAAAAAGCTACACTTAACTTTAAGGAAAAGCGAGAACTTGATGAATTACCAAATAAAATAGATATTATTGAGCAGGAACAAAGCCAGATCACCGCAGCGCTGGCTAAGCCGGCGCTTTATCGCGACCAGCCGGAGCAAGTGGATCAACTGAACCGGCGCTATGCCCTGCTGGAGCAAGAGTTGGCGTCGGCCTTGTCGCGCTGGGAGCAGTTGGAGGCGAAGCGCTAAGCCGCCACTGCGGTGCCGCCGATGTCGGCAGAATCGACGCCCATCCCGAGTTTATCCTGGTGCTACAGGATCTTGGCGAAGCGCTTTACGGCTTCTTCCACGTTGGCACGGCTGTTGAAGGCGCTCAGACGGAAATAGCCCTCTCCGCAGGCGCCAAAACCGCTGCCCGGCGTCCCCACCAAATGGGCTTGCTGCAGCAACTTGTCGAAAAAGTCCCAACTGCTCAAGTTACCGGGCGTCTTCAGCCATACGTAAGGGGCGTTCACCCCGCCGTAAACCTTTAGGCCCAGTTTTGTCAGCGCGCCGCGCAGGATCCCGGCATTGGTGAGATAAAAATCGATGGTTTCCCGCACCTGCTGCCTGCCTTCCGGCGAGTAAACCGCGGCGGCGCCGCGTTGCACGGGATAGGAGACGCCATTGAACTTGGTGCAGTGCCGCCGATTCCAAAGCGGATGGATCGCGACTTCGCGGCCATCCCGGGTCTTCCCCTTGAGGTTCTTCGGAATCACCGTGAAGGCACAGCGCACACCGGTGAAGCCGGCCGTCTTGCTGAAACTGCGGAACTCGATCGCGACGTCCCTGGCTCCGTCAATTTCATAGATCGAGTGCGGAATGGCAGGGTCGGTGATGAATGCTTCATAGGCGGCGTCATACAAGATTATCGAACCGTTCTGCTGCGCGTATTCGACCCAGCGCTTCAGCATCTCCCGGGTGGCAGCCACGCCAGTCGGGTTATTCGGATAACACAAGTAAATCAGGTCGACCCGCTGCTTGGGAAGTTCGGGAATGAAACCGTTGTCGGCGGTAACGGGAAGGTAAACCAGGCTGCCGTAGCGGCCGCTGGCATCCGCCGGGCCGGTGTGTCCGGCCATGACGTTGGTATCTACATACACCGGGTAGACAGGGTCGGCCACCGCGATGACGTTATTTTCTCCGAAGACATCGAGGATATTCCCCGAATCGCATTTGGATCCGTCCGAGACGAAAATCTCATCCGCGCCGACCTCGGCTCCGCGGGCCCGATAATCGTGTTCGGCAATGGCTTCGCGCAGGAAATCGTAGCCCTGCTCAGGCCCGTAGCCACGGAACGACGAGCGTTCGGCCAATTCATCGACGGCCGCATGCATCGCCTGAATCACTGCGGGTGCAAGCGGTTCGGTGACGTCGCCGATGCCCAGGCGAATAACGTTCGCGCTAGGGTTTTGGTCGCAGAATGCCGTGACGCGCCGTCCGATTTCGGGAAAAAGGTAACCGGCAGTCAGTTTGAGATAATGGTCGTTAATGTAGGTCATGATCGAAAACTAAAACTCCTAAATTGGTGGATTCGCTTGCTGCGCTTCGCCAAATAACATCGCTCGCTCCAGGCTCCCATTGCGTTCATCGAATCGCACCGGTGCAACGCCGCCGGGCATTCTAACATTGACGGTGTTCGCATCGATAAGCCCAAGGTGACGTGCCGCGCTCGCGACGGCCGTCGCGCTTGACCCGGAAGACAGAGTCGGCCCTTCGCCGCGTTCGAAAACTCGGGCATCGACGCAATCCGGTCCGGCGACGGCGGCCCACTGCAGATTGACTCCGTTCCTGCACGGGCGACCTGCGCCTCGCATGCCATCGCTCTCGGTGCTGTTCGCAATTGCGCTCAGTCTGGGCAGCCACTGCTCCGATCCGAGTTGCTCCATCGAGGGCAACAGGTCCGGACTCTTCAAGAAGGTCACACAATGCGGATTTCCGACATTGACGAACTGGCTGCAGGTCCACGATGGCTCGATTTTCTCGAGATCGAAAACACGCGCAAGGACGCGCCCGTTGAATTCGGAGACACCGATATGTTCGGGCGCTGCCCCGACTGCCGCTGCACCGTACGTCGGAACGCCCATGTCGATCCAAAACCCCTTATGCCCGTCTCGTTCATCGGCTTCTATGCGCGCCTCGATAACGGGTGATTCTTGCGTATTGTGATAGACGCGCAAGAGGAATGCGTCCGAGCGCTTGGCCCGTCCGCTGTCGACGAGGTACTGCGAGAAAATCGTCAGGCCGTTCCCGCTGCGCTCCGCAAGCGTCGCGTCGGTGTTAACGATCAGTAATGCGAAAGCGTGCTCGTCCGGGAAGGGGCCCACCAACAAACCGTCCGAGCGGTATCTCTTGGCGCCGATCTCCGCGGAAACGCCCGGGCGGCCGCAAATGCGTTCGATGGCGCGCCGCGCCCAACGCCCGCGCGTTCTGGCAGCTTCAGGAGCGGTTCGCGCAAGATCGGCGAAGCCGCCGATCTCCTCCGGCGAGGCTACAAAATAGGTGTTGCCACGGGCATCATAGAATGCGGCCATGTGCGTTTCCTCGTGGACTTGCGCTACATCGACGCGATGATCTCGCGGATGACCTTGGCGTCCGAGAACGGAATCTTCTTTGTCATGGAGCGTCCGCGGGAGTCCCGCAAGGGCAGCCCCACGGAGTCCTGCTCGAGCACGACCTGATAGTCTTCGTGGCCCTTGCCGGCGACGACCAGGACATCGCCCGGCCGCAATTCGGAAAGCGCGCGCTGCAATGCTTCACGGCGCGTGCCTGCGTTCCTTGCGCCCGCGGCGCCCGAGAGTACTTGCTTTCGGATGGCCTCCGGGTCTTCGGTGCGTGGATTGTCATCCGTCACCCAAACGCAGTCGCTGCGTTCTGCGGCTATGCGGCCCATGATCGGGCGCTTACCCGGGTCGCGGTCGCCCCCGCATCCGAAGAGCACGTGGAGCCTCGCTTTCGCGCCGACGTGCGGGCGCACGCTGTCGAGTACGTTCTGCAGGGCATCAGGAGTGTGCGCGTAGTCCACGTAGACCGCCGCGCCATTGGAAAGAACGGCGGCAAGTTCGAGACGCCCTGGAACGGGCGACAGCCGGGCGATGCCGGCAATCGCGCGCTCGACCGGTACACCCGTGCCTACGGCCAAACCGAGTGCGCATAGGATGTTCTCAGCTTGAAAAGCGCCCGCCACCGGTGCGTCCACTTCATATGAGGCTCCGAAAACCGACAGTTTCAGCGTTTGCCCCTGCGCATGAGGGATGCGCTCGATCACTACGAGGTCAGCGCCGCTGCCTGCTTCGCCATAGGAGATGACGCCGGTCTTTCTTGACTTCATTACCGATGCGATCCGGATACCCGAGGGATCGCGGGTATTGATGACGGCCACGCCGTCCGTCTTGAGCCGCTCGGTAAGCAGTCTCATCTTGGCCTGGAAGTAGTCCTCCATCGACAGGTGGTAGTCGAGATGGTCCTGGGTGAGATTGGTAAAACCGGCGGCGTCAAAACTGACGCCGGCCAGGCGTTCTTGATCGAGCGCGTGGCTCGACGCCTCCATCGCGAGGTGAGTGATGCCATGCGCACGCTCCAGTTCGCCAAGCATGATGTGCAGTGTTTTCGCGTCGTAGGTGGTCAGTCCCGCTTCCAGGTTTGAGTGCCTCTTGTCGCGGGCCTGAAGGCCGAGCGTTCCCAGGCTTACTGCATTGCGGCCGTCCTCGCCCCACAGGTCGCGAAGGAAGCACACTGTCGAGGTTTTGCCATTGGTGCCGGTAACGGATGCAATCGTGGCCGGACGGCCGGAATGAAAATGTGCCGCCGCACGGGCATAGAATCCTCGAACGTCCGGGACTCGCAGAACGACAATTTTCTCACGCTCGAACGCGCTGAGGCCCAGCGCTTCGTCGCGCGTTTCCTGCGGTACGGCTATGGCCTGTGCGCCTCTTGCGGCGGCCTGGGCGCAGAACGCTAGACCATTTTCCGTGGCGCCCGGCAGGGCGCAGAACAGGTAACCGAAGCGAACGTCTCTGGAATCGTCCGTAACACCGAAGATGAACAGGTCGTGCGTTTCGGGCGAGTCCGGCTGCAGCGTGCCGCCGCGTTGTTTCGCCCAAAGATCGCCTAATCTCATGTTGGTCTGATTTTACACGACGACGGCTGATTGCCACCCTTAGTCGTAGCGATGTACACTCAGCGCCCCCGCAGCTGGTTTTGCAGGGAAAAGTGTCCCGAACAGACGAGCCATCATGACCGACAAGCGACTTCCATTCGATGAGCGGACCATCCGCGAGATCGTTCGCAACTACCCGACGCCGTTCTACATTTACGACGAATCTGCGATCCGCGCCAGCGCCCGTAGGCTGAACCAGGCATTCGCATGGGCCGCGTTCAAGGAGTATTTTGCAGTCAAGGCCACCCCGAATCCGTACTTGCTGAAGATCCTGAGGCAGGAAGCTTTGGGCGGCGACTGCTCGAGCCTGGCGGAACTGGAACTCTGCGAGCGAGTCGGGATCACCGGCGAGGACATCATGTTCACGTCGAACGAGACTCCGGCGAAGGAATACCGCCGGGCCAAAGAACTGGGCGCGATCATCAACCTCGACGACATCACCCACATTCCCTATCTGGAACAGCAAGTCGGCTTGCCTGAGCTGGTTTGCCTGCGCTACAACCCGGGCCGGCTGCGCGAGGGGAATGCCATCATCGGCCATCCGGAAGAAGCGAAGTACGGCTTCACCCGCGAGCAGCTCGTGGAAGGTTACCGGCAATTGAAGGCGCAGGGCGTGCGCCGCCTTGGGCTGCACACCATGGTGGCCTCGAATGAGTTGAACGCCGAGTTTTTCGTAGAGACGGCGAAGATGCTGTTTCAATTGACCGCGGAACTCGCACGCGATCCCGGCGTGAGAATCGAATTCGTCAACCTCGGCGGTGGCATCGGCATTCCCTACCGCCCCGGCGAGAAAGCGGTCGATCTCGACCTGGTCGGAAGGGAGATACAGCAGGCATATCAGGAAATCATCGTTCCGGCCAAGTTGCATCCGCTGAAGATCTTTATGGAAAACGGCCGCTGCATCACCGGACCCTATGGCTACCTCGTCACCGAGGCGATTCATCACAAGAGCACGTACAAGCAGTACATCGGCGTCGATGCCTGCATGTCCAACCTGATGCGGCCCGGCATGTATGGCGCGTACCATCACATCACGGTTCTAGGAAAAGAGGCCGCGCCGCAGAACCACACTTACGACGTGGTGGGTTCGCTCTGCGAGAACAACGACAAGTTCGCGATCGACAGACAGCTCCCCGAAATCAATGCCGGCGACCTGCTCGTCATCCACGACGCAGGCGCCCATGGCCACGCGATGGGTTTTCAATACAACGGCAAACTGCGTTCCGCCGAACTGCTGCTGCGCGAAGACGGATCCGTCATGCAGATCCGGCGCGCGGAAACGATGGACGATTACTTCGCGACCTTGGATTTTTCCAAGCTTTAGGCTCAGGGCCTGTCGAGCGATTTGTCGAAATTCACCGCCTTCATCGGCGCCTCGTTTACGCTCAGCTGAAACACGTCGGGCCGGCTGTAGTGCCCGGTGGCGTCGAAGTCGAATTTGCCGCGGCCGATATCCTTGAGATCCAGGTCCGCGGTCAGGATGGTTTCGCTACCGAAGTGCGGACCGGCGAGGATCTGGCCCAAGGGGTTCACGATCGCGCTGCCGCCGCGCATGATCACGCTGTCAGGCGAATCGCCAAGAGATACGCGCACCGAGGCGGGGAAGTCTTTTTTGCGGATGAACTGGCAGGCGGTCAGGACGAAACAGCGCCCTTCGAGCGCGATGTGCTGCATCGATGCGATCCAGGTGTCGCGGTCGTCGGCGGTGGGTGCGCAATACAGCGCGACATTCTTCGAATACATCGCCATGCGCAGCATCGGCATGTAATTCTCCCAGCAGATGACCGAGCCGATGCGGCCGTAGGGGCTGTCGACCACGGTTAGCGTCGAGCCGTCGCCGAAGCCCCAGATCACCCGCTCCATCACCGTCGGCATCAGCTTGCGGTGTTTGCCGAGCAGAGCGCCGTCCGGCCCGAAGAACAGCACGGTGCAATAGCAGGTGCCGCCCTCGCGCTCGATGACGCCCATGACCACATAGGCGCCGTGTGCCGCCGCGGCCTCGCCCAAACGCTGCGTCTGCGGACCCGGGACCTCGATCGCGGCTTCGAGGTAGTGGCGGAATTCTTCGCGCCCGGCCGGGTCGCGCGCGCCCACGACCAGGCCGTAGTTGACGCCTTTGGGATAGCCAGGGACGAAGGCTTCGGGAAAAACGATGACTTTCGCGCCCATGCCGGAGGCCTCGGCGATCAGGTCGATGGCCTTGTCCACGCAGGCTTCGCTGTCGAAGGGTACCGCGCCGGCCTGGACCACGGCTGCGCGCACACTAGTTGGATGTTCATGCGTCGTCATGCAGTCCGCTCCGAATGGCGCTCAATGCGTCCGATTTTACCCCGCCTGCCGCAGCAGGCCGCGCGCTGCGAGATTCTGCATCAGCGCGCCGATGCCGAAAGTCCAGGGCGGCGCGAGGTCCGAGGTAGTGACGCGGTTCACCAGGCGGCCGAGTTTCGGCGTCGAAATACTCACGAGGTCGCCGATCTCATGGGTGAAACCCATGCCCGGCGCGCCTCTGTCCTTGACCGGTGCGAACATGGTGCCGAGAAACAGCATGAAGCCGTCCGGATACTGGTGGTTCGGGCCCCAGGCGTGGGTGACAATGTCCAGCGGGTCGCGGCTGATCTTGTTCATCGGACTCATCCCCTCGAGCACGAAACCGTCGGTTCCGGCGATTTCGAGTGCCAATTCGGCTTGACGCACGTCATCGATGCCAAAATGCTCGTCGAACAGGCGGATGAAGGGACCGATCGCGCAGGATGCATTATTGTCCTTGGCCTTGCCTAGCAGCAGTGCGCTGCGACCTTCGAAGTCGCGCAGGTTGACGTCGTTGCCCAGCGTGGCGCCCACGGTCTCGCCCGCGGAGCTGACGGCGAGCACGATCTCCGGCTCGGGGTTGTTCCAGGAAGATTTCGGATGCAGGCCGACCTCTGCGCCCAGTCCGACCGCGGACATCACCTGCGACTTGGTGAAGATTTCCGCGTCCGGGCCTATGCCTACTTCCAGATACTGCGACCATGCTCCCTGCGCGACCAGCACGCGCTTGATTTCGGCTGCTTCGCGCGAGCCGGGTTTCACAGCGGCAAGGTTGTCGCCGATGATGTGCATCACCTGCGCGCGTATCGCTTCGGCTTTGGCGGTATCGCCGCGCGCCTGCTCTTCGATCACCCGTTCCAGCAGGCTTTGCACGAAGGTCACCCCGCTGGCCTTGATCGGCTGCAGATCGTTCGGCGCGAGCAGGCGCGGTTTCTCAGGGTTCGTGCCGTCGCCGCTGTTCGCGAGCAGCGCCTCGATCGAGCCGATGATCCTGCCGGACGCAGAGCGGGCGAGGGCGACGCGGTCGTCGCGCTCGAGCAGCTGGCTCATGGTCGGTTCGACGGCGGCGAGGTCGACGACCCCGCCGTCGGGTCGCAGCGCAATCGGCGAAGGACCCGCGGGTTGGCCCGGAAGCCAGGCGCGGCCGATCAGGGTGGCCTGGCGCCAGTCGGCAGGCAGGCATTCGAGCGTAAGCAAATCGTTGAGCGTTTTCATGGAAGGTCCTCGCGGCTTAGCAAGAATACGAAATCGTTACCGGCACTGGTTTCGAGCCAAACAAAAGGCAGGCGCGGAAAGGTCTTTTCCAAGGCAGCGCGGTTATGCCCTATTTCGACGACGAGCAGGCCGCCGGGGTTCAAATGTGCGGCGGCCTGTGCCAGCATGCGGCGCACCAGCACCAGACCGTCGCGACCGCCGGCAAGCGCGAGGCGCGGCTCGCGCCGGTATTCGCGTGGCAGCGCGCGCATCGCCGCTGCGTCCACATAGGGCGGGTTGGACAGAATCAAGTCGTAGCGGCACGCTGTCAGGCGATCGAACAGGTCGGTCCGGACCAGCCGTACACGCTTCGCCAAGGCATAGCTCTTCACGTTCCGGCGCGCCACCTGCAGCGCCGCCGGCGAAAGGTCGGCCGCGTCTATGCTTGCATTGGGGAAGGCATGTGCGGCGAGCACTGCGAGACAGCCCGAGCCGCTGCACAGGTCGAGTACGCTGCGCACGCGCCGCGCGTCGCTCACCCAGGGCGCCAGTCCATCGCGCAGCAGTTCGGCGATGAAGGAGCGCGGCACGATGACACGCTCGTCGACGTAGAACTTGAACTCGCCCAGCCAGGCTTCGTGGGTGAGATAGGCCGCAGGCGTGCGTTCGCGCACGCGCCGCCGCAGGATGGCGCGAACGGCATCGAGTTCGCGCGGGCTCAGTTGCCGCTCGAGCACGGAGTCGAGCTCGCCCAGGGGCAGTTTCAGCGTATGCAGAATGAGATAGACGGCCTCGTCGCGCGCGTTATGCGTGCCGTGGCCGAACGCAAGGCCGGCGCGCTTGAACTGTGTGACCGCTTCGCGCAACACCGCGCGCAGCGTCACCCGGCGGTTACGCTCCGGGTTCAGGTCGGCAGCAGCAGGCGTTCGAGCACCTGCCGGTAAATGGTCTTGAGCGCGTCTAGTTCCCCGACTTCGATGTGCTCGTTCAGTTTGTGGATGGAAGCGTTTACCGGGCCGAGTTCCAGCACCTGCGGGCAGATGTCGATGATGAAGCGTCCGTCTGAGGTACCGCCTGCGGTGGACAGCTCCGGCTCCAGTCCGGCCACCGCGCGCACCGCACCACGTACTGCAGCGACCAGTTCGCCCTCAGGGGTAAGGAAGGGTGCCGCAGCATGCAACCAATTCAGTCCGTAATCGAGGCCGTGCCGCTCGAGGATGGTCTGCACCCGGCTTTGCAGGGTTTCTGGCGTACTCGCGGTGGAATAGCGGAAATTGAATTGCACTTCCATGCTGCCCGGAATGACGTTGGCGGCGCCGGTGCCGCCGTGGATGTCGGAAACCTGCCAGGTCGTCGGAGGGAAAAACGCATTGCCGCCGTCCCACTCGGTCGCGGCGAGTTCGGCTAGGGCTGGCGCAGCCAGATGGACCGGATTCTTTGCCAGGTGCGGATAGGCGACATGGCCCTGAACGCCTTTGACAATGAGCGTGCCAGAAAGCGAGCCGCGCCTGCCGTTCTTGATCATGTCGCCAAGCTTGTTTACCGAAGTGGGTTCGCCGACGATGCAGTAATCGAGCAGTTCGCCGCGTGCCTTGAGCCTCTCCACCACTCGGACGGTCCCGTCCACGGCCGCGCCTTCTTCATCCGAGGTGAGCAGCAGCGCGATCGAACCATGGTGCTGCGGGTGCGCCGCGACGAATTCCTCGACGGCGCAGACGAAGGCGGCGATCGAGGACTTCATATCTGCAGCGCCGCGGCCGTAGAGCTTGTTCTCGCGTACGCTGGGCGAGAAAGGATCGGAGAACCATTGGTCCAGCGGACCGGTAGGTACGACATCGGTATGTCCGGCAAAACAGAGCACCGGCTTGGCACTGCCGCGGCGCGCCCACAGATTGCTGATTTCACCGCAGCGCAGCTTTTCCAGCGCGAAGCCCAGCGGTTTGAGCCGCTGGGCAAGCAGTTCCTGGCAGCCAGCGTCGTCCGGCGTGATCGAGCGCAGCCGCATCAGTTGTCGCGCAAGTTCCAATGTGGCTGAACTCATGGTGTTCCGAATAAGATCGAACAGCTGGCCTGATCGGGGCCAAGGCGCAGACCCTAGGTCTTCTCGTCGATTACAACTTTGAAATCACTGAAATTGCCGGTGGTCCCGAAGGGGTCCGCCTGTTGGGGTTTTTCCCCCGCCGCTGCGCCGCCTTCGACCGGCGGCGCACCCTCGGACTGGTTCATTATCCACACCAGGTTGGTGGCAGAATCGGCGTTGGCCAAGGCTTCCTCTTTGCTGATCCGGCCATCCCGGTACATCTCGAACAGCGCTTGCTCGAAGGTCTGCGAGCCCGGTGTCATGCTCTTCTCCATCGCTTCCTTGATTTCGCTGATTTCGCCCTTGTCGATCAACTCGGCGGTGTAGCGCGTATTAAGCAGGACTTCGACGGCCGCCAAGCGGCCGCCCTTGATGCTCTTGACCAGGCGCTGCGATATCACCGCTCTGAGCGTTGCTGCCAGATCCTGCAGCAAGGCAGGACGATTTTCCAGCGGATAGAAGCTGATGATGCGATTCATCGCGTGATAGCTGTTGTTGGCGTGCAGCGTTGCCAGGCACAAATGGCCGGACTGGGCGTAAGCGATCGCCGCCGTCATGGTGTCCTTGTCGCGGATCTCGCCGATGAGTATGCAGTCGGGCGCCTGGCGCAGCGCATTTTTCAGTGCCACCCGGAAATCCAATGTGTCGGTGCCGACTTCGCGCTGGTTGACAATGCATTTCTTGTTGGTGAAAACGAATTCCACCGGGTCCTCCAGCGTCAGAATGTGGCCGGACTTGGTGGCGTTCCTCAGATCAAGCATGGCGGCGAGCGTGGTCGACTTGCCCGAGCCGGTAGCGCCGACCATCAAGATCAGGCCGCGCTTTTCCATGATCACTTCCTTCAGCACCGGTGGCACGCCCAGCGTATCGATATTGGGCACTTCACCGGGGATATAGCGCACCACCACGGCCGGCGTCGTTTTCTGGCGGAACGCGCTGATGCGAAAGCTGCCGATCCCTGCCATGGGAAAGCCGATGTTGAGTTCCAGCGTGTCCTCGAATTCCTTCTTCTGCTTGTCGCTGAGGACTTCGTACAGCAGACTGGTGATGTTGGCCGAATCCATAATCTGCTGGTTGATCGGCATGGCCGTGCCATTGATTTTGATGTTGATCGGCGAACCCACCGAAAGGAAGATGTCGGAAGCCTTTTTATCCGCCATCAACTGGAACAGACGCTTCATCGCAGACATTGTTTTTCTCCCATTAGCATACCGTGCTAGGCCCGGGCAGGACCCAACGGCCCGGCCTTCCTTTGGGCACGGCCTGTACCCTCAATCGCCGCGGAGCAACTCGTTGATACTGGTTCTGGCGCGGGTCCTGGCATTTACGTCGTTTGACGATGACTGCCCAGTACAGGCTGTATTCCCATCAGCCGAAGGCTGATTGCCCGACACCACACGCGAACCGGTGCGCAGCCGCCCGTAAAGCACCGCGCCGGTTTTTGCGGTCGAATATCCTGGTGCTTTGGCCGGGGCATACGCCTATCGGCACCACCGGATCCCCTTATGATCACGCTAGCTGCCGGGCAGTAGGTCACATTATATTCGCCGTACAGTGCGGCGGCGAACTGTTCCTCGTCTACGGATGAATTCCGCTGTCGGGCGCCTGTCAATCGGCCTGCGTGGTGCTGGAGGAACGCTCGAAGCGCGGCAAGTCCAGCGCGGGCAGCGGTTTCCAGCCCTTTTTGCGATACTCGGCCACCACGGTGGTGAAAATTCCGCCGCGCACGTAAAATTTCGCCGTCAAACGCATGAACCGCGGCCGCGTAACCCCGGCCAGATCATCGAGAATGCGGTTGGTGACCGCCTCGTGGAACGCACCCTGGTTGCGGTAGGACCAGATATAGAGCTTGAGAGCTTTCAATTCCAGGCACTTGCGCTGCGGAATGTAGTCCAGCGCCAGATGCGCGAAATCCGGTTGGCCGGTGAGCGGGCACAAGCAGGTAAATTCCGGAATCTCCATATGAATCAAATAGTCGCGCCCAGGGCTTGGATTGTCGAACGTGCTCGGCTTATTGCTTGGTTTGGTGGGCATACGAGGCTCGGAAAACGTAGTTAAGATGCTATTATATCGGTTGCCTATAACTCCGAATAAATCCGGTCAAAAACCGGTTTTCTGAAAACATTCCAGTGCGCCTCACTCAAATCAAACTAGTCGGGTTCAAGTCCTTCGTCGATCCGACCTCCATCGCCGTGCCGGGCCAGCTGGTCGGCATTGTCGGCCCGAACGGCTGCGGCAAATCCAACGTGATCGACGCCGTACGCTGGGTGCTCGGGGAGTCGCGCGCGGCAGCCTTGCGCGGCGAATCCATGCAGGACGTCATTTTCAACGGTTCGGCGCAGAGAAAGCCGGTAGCTCGCGCCAGCGTCGAACTGACCTTCGACAACAGCCTGGGTAAGGCAGCCGGTCAGTGGTCGCAATATGCGGAAATCGCGGTGCGGCGCGTGCTGACGCGCGAAGGCGAATCGCTGTACTACATCAACAACAGTCATGTGCGCCGGCGCGATATACAGGACATATTCATGGGTACCGGCCTGGGGCCGCGCGCCTACGCCATCATCGAGCAAGGGATGATCGCGCGCATCATCGAGGCGAAGCCCGAGGATTTGCGCGTGTTTCTGGAGGAGGCGGCGGGCATCTCCAAGTACAAGGAGCGGCGGCGCGAGACCGAACACCGTCTGCATGACACGCGCGAGAATCTGGCGCGGGTAGCCGATATCCGCGAGGAGTTGTCGCTGCAGATCGACAAGCTCGATCTGCAGGCCCAGGTCGCCATGCAGTTCAAGGAGCTGCAGGGCGACATGCAGCGCAAGCAGAACCTGCTGTGGCTGCTGCGCAGGACGGAGGCCGAGAACGAAGCGCAGCGCCACGCGCGCGAGATCGACCGAGCGGCGAACGAGCTTGAGGCCGAGACGGCGCGGCTGCGCGAAATCGAGAAGCGCCTGGAAGACGTGCGTAGCGAGCATTACGCCGCAGGCGATGTGCTGAGCGGCGCCCAGGGTGAACTCTATGCCGCCAACGCCGAAGTGCAGCGCCTGGAAACCGAGATCCGCTACATCGGCGAGAGCCGCGCCCGGCTGGAAAACCAGATCGCCCAGCTGACTGCGCAAAGCGAACAATGGCAGCAGCAGGCGAGCGAGTTGAGCGGCGCGCTCACCATGTGGCAGGAACGCCAGGAGGGCGCGGGACAGAGGCTGCAGCAGGCGCGCGAGCGGGTAGCGGCGGAATCGACCAAGCTGCCCGAAGCCGAACAGGCGTTCCGCGCGACGCAGGCCGGCTTGGCCGCCGAGCGCACCGCGCTGGCGCAGACCGAACAGGCGCTGAAGATCGAGCAGACCCACATCAGCCACGCGGACCGGACCCTGCAGGCTCTGGATTTGCGCCAGGAGCGCCTGACGGCGGAACACGAGGGCCTGGACAAACCGGACGCGGCCGCGATCGAAGAGCAGCAGCGCCGGATCACCGAACTCGCGGAGGAACTCGCGCGCAAGGACACCCAGCTTACGGCCCAGCTCGAACAGCTGCCGGATCTGGAGAACGCGCGCCGCACCGCCCAGGAAAAGCTGGACACGCAGCAGCGCGAGCAGGCCGGGCTGGATTCGCGCCTGGCGACCCTGAAGCAGATGCAGGACCAGGTCGAGAGCAACGCGCAGATCCGCGAATGGCTGATCAAGCACCGGCTGGATACGCTGCCGCGCCTGTGGCAGCAGGTGCGCGTCCAGGCGGGATGGGAGGCTGCGTTCGAAGCCGTGCTGCGCGAGAAGCTGCACGCGGTGGAAGTGGCACAGCCCGAACTACTGCAGCGCATGCTGGAGGACGCACCGCCGGCGAAATTGAGCGTGTACGCAGCGGTGTCGGTTGCGCAGGCGGCGCCATTGGACGGCATGCGTCCGCTGGAGAGCCTGCTGGAAATCCACGATGAAACCGTGCGCGGCGTGATGCAGGATTGGTTGCGCGGCGTGTACGCGGTGGAAAGCGCACCCAGTGCCGCAGACCGGCTGGCATTGCCGCCTGGCGCGATCCTTGTGAGCCGCGAGGGGCATCAGTTTTCGCGTTGCGCGGTCAGTTTCCATGCGCCGGACCCGAGTGACACCGGCATACTCGCGCGGCAGCGTGAAATCGAGGAGCTCAGCGCCCAGTTGCGCCAGTGTGAAGAGGTATTGCGCCAGGCGCGCACCGAGCAGCATGTGGTCGAGGCGGCCCTAGGAGGCCACAACCAGCGTCTGGCTCTGCTGCGGCAGGAGACGGCGGCGCTGAAGCAGCAGGCGCACGAGCAGCAGATGGAGAACCTCAGGCTCGCCCAAGGGCTTGAGCGTTTTCAGGAGCGTAGCCGGCAGATCCAGCTCGAATTGGATGAAATAGCGCACCAACAGGAAACCGAGCGCGCCGGCTTGGCGGCGGCCGAGGCCAGCCTGGCCAGCCATCAGCAGGTCATGGAAGCCGCTGCGGTCCAGGTACAGTCCGCGGAACAGGCCTACAAGCTGGCCGAGGACGCGCTGGGCGCCCAGCGTCAGGCGCTGCAGCAAGCCGAGCATGAGGAGCAGGAGTCGGTATTTTACGATAAAGAATGTTCCTCTAAAATCCATGAGATACAGTCGTCAATTCAAGTAATTCTTGAGCAATCTGGCGGGGCGGCACAACAACTGGAGCAGCTCAAAGCCGACCTCGCAGGACAGCAGGACGAGGACTTGAAGCAGCGTCTACAGGCTCAACTCGAGGAAAGAGTGCGGCGCGAGCAAGCCTTGGGCGCCGCCCGTTCGCGCCAGGAGGAACTGGCTCAAGGTCTGCGTAGCGCCGAAGAGGAGCGGCTCGCGAGCGAACAGAAGCTCGATCCGCTTAGAAGCCGCATCAACGAACTGCGCCTGAAAGAGCAGGCGGCGCGGCTGAACAAAGAACAGTACGCCAACCAGTTGTTCGAGGCCGGCGCCGACGAAGAGGCGCTTGCGGCCATGCTGGAAAAGGGTATGCGGCCCAACGCGCTGCAAGCCGAGATCAACCGGCTGGCTCAGGCCATCAACGATTTGGGCGCCGTCAATATGGCCGCCTTGGAGGAACTGCAGACGAGCCGCGAGCGCAAAGGCTTCCTCGACGCGCAGGCGGCCGACCTTAACCTGGCACTGGAAACGCTGGACGCGGCGATCCGCCGTATCGATCGCGAAACGCGCGAGATGCTGCAACAGACTTTCGATACCGTGAACGGGCATTTTGGACAGTTGTTCCCCAGCATGTTCGGCGGCGGCGAGGCCCGTCTGCTCATGACCGGCGAGGAGATACTGGACGCGGGTGTGCAGGTCATTGCCCAGCCACCGGGCAAGAAAACCTCCACGATCCACCTGCTTTCCGGTGGCGAGAAGGCGCTTACCGCGCTGGCGCTGGTGTTTTCCATGTTCCAACTCAATCCCGCACCGTTCTGCCTGCTGGACGAGGTGGACGCACCTCTGGACGATCCTAATACCGAGCGATTCTGCGAACTGGTGAAGCGCATGTCGGCCGACACCCAGTTTCTCTACATCAGCCATAATAAAATCACCATGGAAATGGCGGCTCAACTCGTGGGCGTGACCATGCAGGAGTCGGGCGTTTCGCGGGTAGTCGCAGTCGACATCGACGAAGCCCTGCGAATGAAAGAGGAACTAGCCGCGTGAGCCTAGGAGCAGGGGCCCCGCGCAGCGGGGATGCGACCCGGGCGAAGGCGGCCAGCCGCCGACAGCGCGGCGCATGCGTTGAGGCACACGAACGGAGGCGGCGAGCATGAGCCTAGGAGCAGGGGCCCCGCGTAGCGGGGATGCGATCCGGGCGAATGCGGCCGGTCGCCGACAGCGCGGTGCATGCGTTGAGGCATTCGTACGGAGGCGGTTAGCATGAGCCTAGGAGCAGGGGACGCCGTAGGGAGGAAGAGGGGCCCTGGCGTGAGCCGGGGATCTGACCCCGTAGGCGGCCGTGGGCGACTGGCGTCCCTGTGCGCCGCGGAATTCGTGTGGAGGCGGTACAAATGAGCGAGTTGCAACTCGCCTTGCTTGTAATCGGTGTTTTGGTCGTTGTAGGCGTGATCGTCTACAACAAGCTGCAAGAAGCGAGACTGAAGCGCCAGTCCGAGGAGGTCTTCGGGTCGCGCCACGATGATGTCCTCTTGGGAACGCAGGACGTGCCCCGGCGCAAGGACGGCTCCGTCGATCGCATCGAGCCGATCCTGTCTGGGGCGCCGGGCGGCGCTTCCCAAGCCGGCGGCACGCTCGATCCGGGCATCGATTTCATCGCCACCCTACAGGCGCAGGAGTCCGTCGCTGGGGAGGCAATTTCTGCGGCGATCGTCGAAAGTCCGGATCGCCCCGCTAAATCGGTCAGTTGGGAAGGCTACAATCGGCAAACGGCGGCTTGGGAGCCCTTGGCCGCCGCCGGTGAATACGAGACGCTACGCGCAGGTTTGCAGCTGGTCGACCGCAAAGGTGCTGCCAGCCAGGAGGACCTGTCCGACTTCACTGCCATGGTGCAGGCGGTGACTGAAGCAATCGGCGCAGACTGCACCCTGTCGGAGTCCGCTGCCGCGCTCGAGCGGGCGCAGCAACTGGATGCGCTGTGCGCGGAGGTCGATGTGCAAATCGGCCTCAACCTGGTCGCACGGGGCAACTCGTTTTCCGGCACCAAGATTCGCGCTTTCGCCGAAGCGCATGGACTCACGCTGGAACATGGGGGCAGATTTTGCCGCCGCGACGATGCCGGCCTGGAACTCTATACCTTGTGCAATACCGAAGGGCCAGCGTTCTCGGCGGAGGGCATGAAGGCGCTTGCAAGCAGGGGCTTGACTCTGTTGTTCGACGTTGCGAGAGCACCGGGCGGCATCGCCGCCTTCGATCGCTACGTCGAAATCGCACGCGCCCTGGCCGAGACACTGTCGGCGGGGATCGTCGACGACAACCGCCGGCCGCTGGATGAGGCTGGGCTTGGCAGGATACGTGCCCAGTTGCAGGCACTTTACGCCAGCATGGAACAACAGGGAATTTCTGCGGGCAGCCCGCTGGCACTGCGCCTGTTTTCCTAATGGCGGCGCCACAGCCAGTTCAGGCGCGGGCGCGTAAGCTGCGCGCGGACATCGAGCGCCACAACTACCAATACTACGTGCTCGACCAGCCGCTGGTGAGCGACGCCGAATACGATCGCATGTTCCGCGAACTGCAGGATCTAGAGCGCGAGTATCCTGGGTTGGCCGACCCCGATTCGCCGACTCAACATGTCGGCGGTGCGCCACTGCCGCAGTTCGAGCAGCTTGCGCACCGCATTCCGATGCTCTCGCTCAACAACGCTTTTTCCGAGGAAGAGGTCGAAGCCTTCGACCGGCGCGTACGCGAGGGCCTGGAGCTGGACCAGGTCGAATATCTGGTTGAACCCAAGTTCGACGGCCTCGCCATCAGCCTCAGCTACGAGCGGGGGCACTTCACTCAGGGCGCTACGCGCGGCGATGGCTATACCGGCGAGGACGTCACACCCAATCTGCGCACGGTGAAAAGCATTCCGCTGCGCTTGCGCAGCGAGACGCCGCCGCGATTGCTGGAAGTGCGCGGCGAGGTGCTGATGTATCGGCGCGATTTCGAACAGATGAATCAGCGCCAGCGTGCCAACGGCGAGAAAGAATTCGTAAATCCGCGCAATGCCGCCGCGGGCAGCCTGCGCCAGCTCGATTCGCGGATCACGGCCCAAAGGCCTTTGCGCTTCTTCGCCTACGCAGTTGGCGTGATCGAGGGCGCGTCCGCACCCGTGCCCGAAACGCATGCCGAACTGGAAAGCTGGCTGCAAAAACTGGGGCTGCCGGTCTGTCAGGAGCGGCGCGTAGTCAGCGGCGTGCAAGGGTTGCTGCGGTTCTACGGTCAAATGGGCGCGAAGCGCGCAGATTTGCCCTATGAAATCGACGGCGTGGTGTACAAAGTCGACAAGCTCGCCGCGCAGGAGCGGCTCGGCTACGTTTCGCGCGCGCCGCGTTTTGCGATCGCGCACAAGTTTCCGGCGGAGGAAGCAAGAACCGAAGTGTTGGCGATCGAGGTGCAGGTGGGCCGGACCGGCGCGCTCACCCCCGTGGCGCGACTGGCACCCGTATTCGTCGGCGGGGTAACCGTCACCAATGCGACGCTGCACAATGAAGACGAACTGCGGCGCAAGGACGTGCGAGTCGGCGATACGGTGAGCGTGCGCCGCGCCGGCGACGTCATTCCCGAGGTCGTCGCGGTGCTGAAGGAAAAGCGTCATAGCGACGCAGCCGAATTCAAGATGCCTGCAAAGTGCCCGGTATGCGGCTCCGCTGTGGTCCGATTGCCTGACGAGGCGGTGGCGCGCTGCTCCGGCGGCCTGGTCTGCCCGGCGCAACGCAAACAGGCCTTGTTGCACTTCGCTTCCCGCCGCGCCATGGACATTGAAGGACTGGGGGAGAAGCTGGTCGATCAACTGGTCGATCACCATATCGTCAACACTGCGGCGGATTTGTATCGCATGGGCTTCATGGCGCTGGCCGGGCTCGAACGTATGGCGCAAAAATCGGCGCAAAATGTGCTCGATGCGATCGAACGCTCTAAGAACACCACCCTCGCGCGCTTTATTTTTGCCATGGGCATACGCAACGTGGGCGAGGCGACTGCCAAAGAACTGGCACGCCACTTCGGCAGCCTGGACCGGTTGATGCAGGCAGACGAGGCAACATTACAGCAGGTGTCGGACATCGGTCCGGTGGTGGCGCTTTCGATCGCGCAATTTTTCGCCGAGGCGCACAATCGCGAAGTGATCGAACAGATGCGCGCATGCGGTGTGCATTGGCTGGAGGGTGCGCCTGGAGTGGCGCCGGCGGCGAAGCTGGCAGGCAAGACTTTCGTACTGACTGGGACGCTACCCGATTTGAACCGGGAACAGGCGAAGGAATTGATCGAGGCACAAGGCGGCAAGGTGAGCGGATCGGTATCGAGCAAGACCGATTATGTGGTGGCGGGATCGGAGGCCGGCAGCAAGCTGGCCAAAGCGAAAGAACTTGGCATAACCGTGCTCGATGAGGCTGGCTTGCTGCAATTGCTTAAAGGAAACCGATGAAACGCGTACGCAAATGTGTATTTCCGGTGGCGGGCATGGGCAGCCGCTTCCTGCCGGCGACCAAGGCCAGTCCGAAAGAGATGATGCCTGTCGTCGACAAGCCGCTGATCCAGTACGCAGTAGAGGAGGCGGTCGCAGCGGGCATCACCGACATGATATTCATCACCGGCCGCAATAAGCGCACCATTGAGGATCATTTCGACAAGGCCTACGAGGTCGAGGCCGAGCTCGCGGCGCGCGGCAAGCAGGAATTGCTGGAGCTCGTGCAGAACGTGGTTCCGTCGCGCATCAACTGCATTTACATCCGCCAGCCGGAGCCGCTGGGCCTGGGCCACGCGGTGCTGTGCGCCGAGCCCGTAATCAACGACGAGCCGTTCGCGATCATTCTGGCCGACGACCTGATTGACGGTACGCCGCCTGTGGTCAGTCAGATGGTCAAGGTGTACGAGCAATATCAGTGCTCGGTGCTCGGCGTGGAAGAGGTGCCGCGCAAAAATACGCACCAATATGGCATCGTGCAGACCGACGGCGGCGAACCGGGCGTGGTCAGCGCCATGGTCGAGAAGCCGCAGCCGAAAGATGCCCCCTCCACGCTGGCCGTAGTGGGCCGCTACATTCTGAGTCCCCGGATTTTTCATCACCTGGCCAAGGTGCAGCCGGGCGCCGGCGGCGAAATCCAGCTGACCGACGGCATCGTCGCGCTGATGCAGGAGGAAAAGGTTTTGGCCTATCGTTTTCAGGGCAAGCGCTACGATTGCGGCTCCAAGCTGGGCTATCTCCAGGCCACGGTCGAGTACGGAAAAAAGCACCCCGAGACCGGGGCCGCTTTCACTGCCTACCTGAAGTCGCTCTAGTCCGGGAAACTACTGCAGCGTATGGACCAAACAGCGCGCGCCTGGCAGATTCTGGAATCGGCGGAGTTGATCCACAGCGCAGCCGCCGTAGATGCGGCTATCGAGCGCGTCGCCGCGGAAATAACGGCGAAGCTGAAAGATCAGTATCCATTAGTGCTGTCGGTGATGGGCGGAGCGGTGGTGTTTGCCGGGCGCATCCTGCCGCTGCTGAGCTTTCCGCTGGATTTCGATTATATCCATGCTTCGCGCTATGGCACGGCTACCAGCGGCGGAGGCGTGGAGTGGAAAGTCGAACCCAAGGGCAATGTCGTCGGCAGGGTAGTACTGGTACTCGACGACATTCTCGACATCGGCTACACCATGCTGGCGATACGCGAGCGCGTTCTAGGCCAGGGCGCGAAGGCATTTTACAGCGCGGTCCTTACCGATAAGAAGAAAGCCTCGGCCAAACCGATCAGCGCCGATTTCGTCGGTCTTTCCCTGCCGGATCGCTTCGTGTTCGGATGCGGCATGGATGTGCACGGATCCTGGCGCAATCTGCCCGCGATCTACGCGCTGCCGCAGGGCGCAGAGGCGTGAGGCGCGACTGCGCTAAAAGCGACCGCGCGCATGCAGCCCGCCGTGATAATATCGCCGCCGTCCCGATGCCAAGACTACACCGCCTCGTTTTGTTCCTAGCCAGCCAATGTTAGCCATCATCGGCGGCAGCGGGCTCACCCAGCTGTCCAATCTCGATGTTAGCCGCCGCCTGGCAGTGCGCACGCCCTACGGCGAACCTTCGGGCGCACTTACTTTCGGCCGCATCGCCGGCGCGGACGTGGTGTTTCTCGCGCGCCACGGCTATGGGCATACGATTCCGCCGCATGAAGTGAATTACCGCGCCAATATCTGGGCGCTGAAAGAACAGAAGGTGGACGGCGTGGTTTCGGTCGCATCGGTGGGCGGAATACGCGCCGACATGCTCCCCGGGGCGATCGCGATTCCGCACCAGATCATCGACTATACCTGGGGCCGCAAGAACACTTTCTTCGAGGGCGGGGACCAACCCGTTACGCATATCGATTTCACCGAACCGTATTCGGTGCCGTTGCGCCGCCGCATTCTCGACGCGGCCCGCGTCTGCGGTGAAGCGGTGGCACAGGACGCCGTCTATGCCGCCAGCCAGGGTCCGCGGCTGGAGACAGCGGCGGAGATCGCCCGCCTGGAGCGCGACGGCGCCGACGTTGTTGGCATGACCGGCATGCCTGAAGCGGCGTTGGCGCGGGAGGCGGGTCTCGAATACGCCGCCATCGCAGTGGTCGCAAATCATGCCGCCGGCCGCGGCGACAGCGTGCACGGCGTCCGCTTGGAGGACATCGAACAGGTGTTGCAGCAATCGTTGGCGCGCGTGCGCCGGATTTTCGAACAACTGGTGGCGGCATGAGCAGGGAGCAGGGGCCCCGCGATACGGGGATGCGACCGGCCGCGAATGCCGCCGGCCGCCGACAGCGCGAACGTCAAGAAGAGATGACGATGAAGGAGGTGGCGGCATGAGCAGGGAGCAGGGGCCGCCGAAGGGAGGAAGAGGGGCCCCGGCGCGAGCCGGGGATCTGACCCCGAAGGCGGCCGTGGGCGGCCGGCGGCCCCATGCGTCCGAGTTCGGGTCGCATCCCCATCTTGTAGATGGGGCCCCTGCTTCACCTCATCGGCCGCCCCGCGATACGGGGATGCGACCGGCCGCGAATGCCGCCGGCCAGCCGACAGCGCGAACGTCAATACAAGATGCAGTTGAAGGAGGCGGCGGCATGAAAATGAGGGAGGCAACGCCATGATTCGCGAGGTGCTAAAGATGGGCGATCCGCGTCTGCTGGAACAGGCGCAGGCTGTGGAGCGATTCGATACGCCCGAGCTGCGCGCGCTCCTGGCCGACATGCGCGACACCATGGCGCATTTGAGCGGGGCCGGTCTGGCCGCGCCGCAAATAGGCGTCGGTCTGCAAGTGGTG
The DNA here is from genome assembly GCA_964601155.1 of uncultured Enterobacteriaceae bacterium. Taxonomy (GTDB): domain Bacteria; phylum Pseudomonadota; class Gammaproteobacteria; order Burkholderiales; family SG8-39; genus 2-12-FULL-64-23. The sequence continues at coordinate 15,383 of CAZRMO010000025.1, read as the reverse complement.
ATTTTCGGCGTCGAACGCAATCCACGTTATCCGCACGTGGAGGAAATTCCGGACACCGTGCTCATCAATCCGGCACTGACGCCACTCTCGGACGAACTCGAAGAGGATTGGGAAGGCTGCCTGTCCGTGCCGGGGCTGCGCGGCATGGTGCCGCGGCATACGCGCTTGCGCTACCAAGGTTTTGACGAGCAGGGCAAACCCATCGATCGCAGCGTCAGCGGTTTCCATGCGCGCGTGGTGCAGCACGAATGCGACCACTTGATGGGAATTTTGTATCCGATGCGCATCCGCGATTTCAGCAAGTTCGGCTTCATCCAGGCCTTGTTTCCGGGCGAGGAAGTGCTCGACGAGTGAGCGCCGCAGCCCGCGGCAGCGGCACGTTCGATCGACTCGATCTGCTGTCTATTGGTGTCGCAAGGCGTCCAGCAGGTCGCTTTCGAGCAGCAGCACCGTCTTGGGATTGGCCAGCGCCTCGCCCGAGACCAGGAATACGTCTTCGGCGCGCTCGCCCAGCGTCACGATCTTCGCGGTAATCAGGTTGATGTTGTACTTGCCCAGCACCAGCGCGATCGCATAGAGCAGGCCCGGGCGATCGCCGGCGAGGATGGAAAGCGCATAGCTCGCCCCTTTTTCGTCCGGCCGGATGTTGACTTCGGGCGTGATCGGAAAATGTTTGAGCTGGCGCGACACCCGGCCGCGGGTGGGGGGATGCAGCGGCGTTTGGCGCTGCAGCCGCTCGGCCAGGTCGGTCTCTATCAGGTTAATCATGTCGCGGTAGTGCGGATTGTTGCCTGGTCCGAGCAACAGGAAAGTGTCCAGCGCATAGCCGTGGCGCGTGGTATGGATATGAGCGTCGGCGATGCTGTAATTGATCTGTTCGAAATAGCCGCAGATGCGCGCAAACAAGTCGCGCTGATCGCGCGTATAGATCATGACCTGCAGCCCTTCCCCTATGGGCGACAAGCGCGCTTTCACCACCGGCCGGTCGGCGTCGACGCGGTAGTGCAGGGTGCGCGTCTGCCAGGCGATGTCCTGCGCGTCGTGGCGCAGGAAATAGGCCACGTCGAGCTGGCTCCATAGCCTGTCCTTGACTTCGTCCGAGAGCGCATATAGGCGCAGCAGGCGCAGCGCTTCGTCCTGCTTGGCCTGGATATCCTCCTCGAAGCCGATGCCGTTGCCCCGCAGCAGGCGCCGTGAAAGCAGGAACAGGTCTTCGAGCAGCTTGCCTTTCCATGCATTCCACACCTTGGGGCTGGTGCCGCGCACGTCGGCCACGGTGAGCAGATACAGCGCGGTGAGCCGGCGCTCGGTCTTCGCGGTGGCGGCGAATGCACTGATGACGTCGGGGTCGGTCAGATCGTGCTTCTGCGCCACGGAGGACATGCTCAAGTGGTGCTCGACCAGGAACACCACCAGCTCCGTGTCTTCGCGCGTCAGCGCGTGCGCGCGGCAAAAGCTGCGCGCGTCCTGCATGCCCAACTTGGAGTGGTCGCCGCCGCGGCCCTTGGCGATGTCGTGGAACAGCGCCGCGATGTACAGCAGCCAGTGGCGCTCGAATCCTGCCATCAGGCGGCTGCACTGCGGATATTCGTGGGCGAATTCGACCATGGTAAAGCGGCGCAGATTGCGGGTCACATTGAGTATGTGCTGATCCACGGTATAGGCATGGAACAGATCGTATTGCATCTGCCCGACGATCCTGCCGAATGCGGGCAGGTAGCGGCCGAGGATCGAATATTGATTCATGCGCCGCAACGTGTGCACCAGTCCTTGCTGCTGCTGCAGTATCTGCAGGAACAGCGCGCGATTGACCGGGTCGCGGCGAAAACGCGCATCGATTCCGGCGCGGGCGCGCCATAAGGCGCGCAGCGTGGGTGCACTCATGCCCTTCAATTCGTGGTGCTGCTGCAGAAGCAGGAAGCTTTCGAGAATGGCGTTGGGCTGGCGTTCAAACAGATCGGCGTCGCGCGCTTCCAGCAGCTCGTGCGCAGCCTGGAAGCGCTCGTTGATGATTTCAGGCTTGGTATCCTCGCGCGAAAACAGTTCCACCGCGATATTCTGCAGCACCAGGGTATTGAGCTGCGTGATCGCCTTGGCAGTGCGGTAATAGCGTTGCATCAGCTGTTCGCTCGCACGCTTGCTCGGCGTGTCGACGTAGCCGAACTGCGCCGCAAGGCCGCTCTGGTAGTCGAACAACAGCCGATCTTCGCGGCGGCCGGCCATGTAATGCAGGCGGACGCGCAATTCGCTCAGAAATTTCTGATAGCGGGCGAGTTGGCGTGCTTCCGCAGCGGTGATCAGCTCGCGCGCCGCAAGTTTCGTCCAGTCCTCACCGAGGCCGGCGGAGCGGCTGACCCATAGAATCGCCTGCAGGTCGCGCAGCCCTCCCGGTGCCTCTTTCAGATTGGGCTCCAGACTGTAGGGACTATCCTGAAATTTTCCGTAGCGCTGCTCCTGCTCCAGGCGCTTGGACTGGAAAAAGGCCTGGGGATTGAGATGCCCTCGCATGGCGCTGGTGAAGTCGGCAAACAGGCTGCGGCTGCCGGCGAGCCATCTGGCTTCGAGCAGACTGGTTTGCACCGTAATGTCCTTGGCCGACTCGGAGACGCATTCCTCTATCGTGCGGACGCCGTGACCGGGCTCCAGGCCGGCGTCCCAGAGACCGCCAATCAAGGCCTCCAGCTTGGCTTTGAGCTCTGCATCCGGCTCGTGCGGCAGCAGCACCATGATATCGACGTCGGAATAGGGAAAGAGCTCGCCGCGGCCATAGCCGCCCACTGCGGCGAGCGTGAGCGAGCCGGGCAGGGCCGCTTCCTTCCACAAACGCCTGAGCGACCGATCTATCAGCTGCCGGTGCTGCCGCAGCATGCGCCGCGCATTGTCGTCTGCGCCATATTGCTCGCGCAATTCGCGCCGGCCGGCCTGCAACTGCTCACGCAGACTGAGGGCGGAGCGCGGTGTGTCCGTCGCCAATTGCGCATTGGGTATCAAGGGCGAGGGGCTTTCGGGCCGGGTTGGGCCGGTGTGCCGGCGGATAGAGTGAGCACCTCGTGCCCGGCCTCGGTCACGAGTATCGTATGTTCCCATTGCGCAGACAGACTGTGATCTTTGGTCACAATAGTCCAGCCGTCCGAAAGTTCGCGGATTGCCGGCTTACCTGCATTAATCATGGGCTCGATGGTGAATATCATGCCTGGTTGCAGTGCTATGCCGGTGCCGGCGCGGCCGTAATGCAGCACTTGCGGCTCCTCGTGGAATTTCCTGCCTATGCCGTGGCCGCAGAATTCGCGCACGACGCTGTAGCCGTGCTCCTCGGCGTGTTTTTGGATCGCTGCGCCGATGTCGCCCAGATGCGCACCTGCCTTGACGGCGAGTATGCCCATCCACATGCATTCGTAGGTCGTCTCAGACAGGCGGCGCGCCTGGATCGCGGGTTCGCCGGCATAGAACATGCGGCTGGTATCGCCGTGGTAGCCGTCCTTGATCACCGTGATGTCGATATTGACGATGTCGCCGTGTTTCAGCTGCCTCTCCCCCGGGATGCCATGACAAACCTGGTGATTGATCGAGGTGCAGATAGACTTGGGGTAGGGCTGGTAGCCCGGTGGCGCATAATTGAGCGGCGCGGGCACCGTTTTCTGCACCTTCACCATGTAGTCGTGGCAAAGGCTGTCGAGTTCCCCGGTCGTGATCCCGGGCCGGACATGCGGTGTTATGAAATCCAGCACTTCGGCCGCGAGCCGTCCTGCGACGCGCATTTTTTCGATTTCTTCCGTAGTCTTGATGTGGATCGTCATCTGCGCACCGGGCTCAAAGGGTGGGAAGCATAAAGGATAGCCAGGACTAAGGGAAGCTTCGCTTTGCGCGTTTGCCTCGATTCGCGGCCATCGCGCGCGCGTTCAGCCTGCGCCGCGGCGCCTGCGAACGCGCGCAACGCCGCCATCGACAACCGCGCGCAAGCGCGTTAATGAAGTTTAATCCGCTGTTTAGTCGTGGATTTCTTGAATGGAGTGGAACCTTCATGGTATACTTTATAGCTAGCCAAATTACTTGGCTAAATTTTGTCCGCCCCCTCTTTAGGGTGCCCCTTGCGGGGTTATGACGAGCCGGGCGGCTATGACCAACCCTAAACGGAGAAGTTTCAATGTCTACTACTATGCGTCAAATGCTGGAAGCCGGGGTGCATTTCGGCCACCAAACCCGCTTCTGGAACCCCAAGATGGCCCCGTTCATTTTTGGCCATCGCAACAAAATCCACATCGTCAACCTGGAAAAGACCCTGGTCATGTACCAGGAGGCGATGAAATATGTGAAAAAGCTGTCCTCGAACAAGGGCACCATCCTGTTCGTAGGTACCAAGCGCCAAGCGCGCGAAATCATCAAGGAAGAGGCGATACGCTGCGGCGCGCCTTATGTTGACCATCGCTGGTTGGGCGGGATGTTGACCAATTTCAAGACCGTCAAGCAATCGATCAAGCGCTTGAAGGAGATGGAGGCGATGCTCGCCGACGGTAGCCTGGAAAAGTTGCCGAAGAAAGAGGCCTTAGGCATCCAGCGGGAGCTGGTTAAATTCGAGCGTAGCCTCGGTGGCATCAAGGAACTTACTGGTGTGCCCGATGCCCTATTTATTATCGATGTCGGTTACCAGAAGGGGGCGGTAGTCGAGGCAACCAAACTCGGCATCCCGATCATCGGGGTGGTCGACACCAACCATTCGCCTGAAGGCATCGCACACGTAATTCCGGGCAACGACGATTCCAGCCGTGCCATCCGCCTGTATGCGCGCGGCGTGGCCGACGCAATACTCGAGGGCCGGGACATGTCGGTGCAGGAGATCGTCGAGGCCGCTGGCGGGGACGAGTTCGTGGAACTGGAAGCCCAGGAAGAATCGGCTGGCTAGGCCCAACGGCATTAAGGAACAAAAGGGGCGCATGCCCCTTTTTTTGAACTATGAGGAGCGAATAAATGGCAGATATTACCGCAGCGATGGTGAAGGAGCTGCGCGAAATCACCGGTCTGGGCATGATGGAGTGCAAGAAAGCGCTCGTGGAAACCGACGGCGAGCTGAAAGCGGCGGAAGACCTGTTGCGCATCAAGAGCGGTGCCAAAGCGAACAAGGCCGCCGGACGCGTTGCCGCCGAAGGCGTGGTAGGCGCCTATCTTTCCGCAGACGGCAAGTGCGCCTCGCTGGTGGAACTCAATTGCGAAACCGATTTTGTCGCCAAGAACGCGGACTTTCTGGAGTTCGCTTCGGCCCTGGCGCAGTTGGTGGCGGAGCAGAACCCAGCCGACGTGGCAGCGCTCTCGGCGTTGCGCCTCGGGGACGCCACGGTCGAAGCCAAACGCCAGGCTCTAGTGCAGAAAATCGGCGAGAACCTGAGCATCCGCCGCTTTCACCGGGTGCAGACGGGGGCAAATTTGGCCCAGTACCTGCACGGCGTCAAGATCGGCGTGCTGGTCGAGTTCGAGGGCGAGGACGAAGTCGGCAAGGATCTGGCGATGCACATTGCGTTCGCCAAGCCGCAGTTCATGTCGCGCGACGAGGTTGCCCCGGAGGCGATCGCGCGCGAGCGCGAGGTGCTCGCCGCTCGCGCGAAGGAGTCGGGCAAACCGGCCAATATCGCGGAGAAAATGGTCGAGGGCGGGCTCAACAAATTTTTCGGCGAAATCACCTTGCTCGGTCAGGCTTTCATCAAGGACGACAAGCTGACGGTGGAAAAGATGCTTGCCGCAAAGCACGCCAAGCTGCTCAGCTACAAATTTTTCGTGGTGGGCGAGGGCATAGAGAAGAAATCCAGTGACTTCGCCGCTGAGGTGGCGGCGCAGGCTAAAGCCGCGGCAGGTTGAGCGCCGTGCCCGAAGCGCCAGCCTACAAGCGCATCCTGCTCAAGCTCTCGGGCGAAGCCCTCATGGGCGAGGATGCGTACGGCATCAACCGATCGACGATAGACCGCATCGTCGCGGAGATCGCAGTCGTGGCGGCGCTGGGCCTGGAGATAGCGGTGGTGATCGGCGGCGGCAATATATTTCGCGGTGTAGCACCGGCTGCCGCCGGGATGGACCGTGCTACCGCCGATTACATGGGTATGCTGGCCACGGTGATGAATGCGCTGGCGCTGCAGGACGCGATGCGCCGCGGCGGGCTGAACGGGAGAGTGCAATCCGCGCTCAATATCGAGCAGGTGGTGGAACCCTATATACGCGGCAAGGCAATGCGTTATCTGGAAGAGGGTAAGATCGTGATTTTCGCCGCCGGTACCGGCAATCCCTTTTTTACCACCGACACCGCGGCGGCGTTGCGCGGCACCGAAATGGGCTGTGATATCGTGCTCAAGGCGACCAAGGTGGACGGCGTCTACAGCGCCGACCCGAAGACCAATCCGCAGGCGCGGCGCTATGCCAGGGTCAGCTTCGACGACGCGATCAACCAGAACCTGAAGGTGATGGACGCGACTGCACTGACCTTGTGCCGCGACCAGAAACTGCCGATCAATGTGTTCAGCATCTTCAAGCCGGGCGCGCTGAAACGGGTGGTGATGGGCGAGGACGAGGGAACGCTGGTACATAGCTGAAGGAGGGGTGAGCATGATCGCTGACGTCAAGAAGACCGCCGAGCAGAAGATGCAGAAGTCGCTCGAGGCGCTGAAAACCGACCTTGGCAAGGTGCGCACGGGGCGCGCGCACACTGGCATCCTCGACCACATCACCGTCGATTACTACGGTACGCAAATGCCGCTGAATCAGGTTGCCAACCTGACTCTGCTCGACGCGCGCACCATCGGTATTGCGCCCTGGGAGAAAAAAATGGGAGCGGTGATTGAAAAAGCCATCCGCGAGTCGGATCTTGGGCTCAACCCTTCGTCGCAGGGAGAGCTGATCCGCGTGCCGATGCCGGCGCTGACCGAGGAACGCCGGCGTGAATTGATCAAGGTGGTCAAGGGTGAAGGCGAGAATGCCAAGGTGGCAGTGAGAAACCTGCGGCGCGACGCCAACCACCATCTTAAGGACCTCCTCAAGCAAAAAACTGTTTCCGAGGACGACGAGCGCCGCGCGCAGGACGAGGTTCAGAAGCTGACCGACAGATTCATTGCCGAGATCGATAAGGTGCTCGTCGCTAAAGAAACCGACCTGATGGCAGTTTGAGCCGGGCGCCCGAGACCGAGACATCCATGTCTTCATTTCCCAGTTCGACGCGCGATATCCCGCAAGTGAACTCGGTTCCGCGCCATATCGCAATCATCCTGGATGGCAACGGACGTTGGGCCAAGCAGCGCATGCTGCCGCGCGCGGCGGGGCACAAGCGCGGCGTCGAGATCGTGCGTGAAGCGGTCAAAGCCTGTGTGGCGCGGGGCGTCGAATACCTGACCCTGTTCGCATTCAGCTCGGAGAATTGGCGCCGGCCCGAAGAAGAGGTGTCGATGCTGAAAGGGCTGTTCATCATGGCGCTGGAGCGGGAAGCGGCGAAGCTGCACCGCAACGGCATACGCCTGCGCGTAGTGGGTGAACTCGCGCCCTTCGGCAAGAAGATCACCGATCTGGTCGAGCGCGCCGAACACCTCACCCAAGACAACAATAAGATGACGCTCACCATCGCGGCGAATTACGGTGGGCGCTGGGATCTGCTACAGGCAATGCGGCGCCTGGTCGAGTCAATGCCGGAGCAGCACGGCGCGTTTACCGAAGAGCAGCTCGCCGGCTGTCTTGCCATGGCCTACGCGCCCGAGCCCGACCTGTTCATACGCACCGGCGGGGAACAGCGCATCAGCAACTTTCTGCTGTGGCAACTCGCCTATAGCGAGTTCTATTTCACCGATACGCTGTGGCCGGACTTCGATTCGGCCGCGCTGGATCGGGCGATCGCCTCCTATCAGCGGCGCGAACGCCGCTTTGGCCGCACCAGCGAGCAGCTGGAACTCGCCGGTCAGGCGCCCGTCTCGAAAAAAGAGCCCGCCTGATTGTGCGAGCCGGCGGGGGCTATTGAGCGATGCTCAAGACACGGGTGATTACGGCGCTGGTGTTGTTGGTCTTGCTTCTTGCGGCCTTGTTCTGGCTTTCACCCCGGGCGTGGGCCGGGTTTGCCGGCGCATTGCTGATCCCGGCGGCATGGGAATGGGCCAAGCTGATCAAACTCGGGCGTATGGGCTGCGGTCTGTATGTGGTCCTCGTGGCGGCTAGCTGCGCATCCTTGTTTGGCTGGGGGCGGGTCAATTCCCCGGTCGGCCAGCACGAAGCGCACATTGCGCTCTACCTGATCGCAAGCCTGTTCTGGGTAATCGTGGTGCCGCTGTGGCTGTGGCGTTCATGGCTGCCGCGTTCGCGCTGGCTGGCGGGGCTGACCGGTCTCGTGGTTTTGGTGCCGACTTGGCTCGCGCTGGTGGAACTGCGCGGCCTCGGCCCGGCGCTGCTGTTGCTGCTGATGTCGGTCGCATGGATTTCCGATACCGCGGCTTATTTCGCCGGGCGCCGCTTCGGCCGGCATAAACTCGCGCCCTCGATCAGCCCCGGCAAGACCTGGGAAGGCATAGGCGGGGCGCTGCTCGCAGTCGGCGCCTATGCGGTATTGTGGAGTTTCGCGTGGCAGGCATATTTTCCGCAGTGGTTCATATCCACGCGCTTCGGCCCAATCGGGATCCTGCTGGTTCTGTGGCTGCTTGCCGCAATGGGCATTTACGGGGACTTGTTCGAGTCGGCCATGAAGCGGCGTGCCGGGGTCAAGGACAGCGGCGCTTTGCTCCCGGGGCACGGCGGCGTACTTGACCGCATCGACGCGCTTACCGCCGTTCTGCCGCTTGCCGCGCTGGTATACCTGTGGTGAGCCGGCTGCAGAACCTGGTCATCCTGGGAGCGACCGGCTCGATCGGGCGTAGCACCTTGGACGTGGCCGCGCGCCATCCGCAGCGCTTTCGCATCTTCGCACTGAGCGCGAACGAACGCATCGATGAACTGGGCGAACTGTGCCTGCGCCATCGGCCGCGCTACGCGGTGGTGGCGCAATCGGTCCAGGCGGATCTCCTGCGCAAGCGACTGCAACCGGACGTCACGGAAATCCTGATCGGGCAGCAGGGATTGGAATTCATTGCTGCCCATGCGGAAACCGATTGCGTCATGGCCGCCATCGTCGGCGCCGCCGGTCTGGTGCCCACGCTCGCGGCGGCGCGCGCGGGCAAGAGACTGCTGCTCGCGAACAAGGAAGCCCTGGTCATGGCGGGGCCGATATTCATGGAAGCCGTGCGTGCGCATCACGCGACGTTGCTGCCCATAGACAGCGAGCACAATGCCGTATTCCAATGCCTGCCCGGTTCACGCTCCGGCGGACTCGACGGGCACGGGGTGCGGCGCGTGTTGCTGACCGCTTCCGGCGGGCCGTTCCGCGAAACGACACTCGCACATCTGCAAAGCGTGACGCCGGACGAAGCTTGCGCCCATCCGAACTGGGTCATGGGACGCAAGATTTCGGTAGATTCGGCGACCATGATGAACAAAGCGCTCGAAATTATCGAAGCGCACTGGCTGTTTGGCGCGACGCCCGAGCAGATCGAGGTCGTGATTCATCCGCAGAGCGTGGTGCATTCGATGGTTGAATACGCGGACGGTTCGGTCATCGCCCAACTCGGCAACCCGGACATGCGCACGCCGATCGCGCACGCACTGGGCTACCCGGAGCGGATTGAGGCTGGCGTGGACTCGCTCGATCTGTTTCGCATCGGCAGGCTCGATTTCACAGCGCCGGATTTCACGCGTTTTCCGGCGCTGCGACTGGGATATCGCGCTCTGCGGGAGGGCGGGACCAGCCCGGCGACGCTCAACGCAGCGAACGAGGTCGCGGTGTCCGGCTTTCTCGAGGGGCGCTTGCCGTTTCTCTCCATAACGACGGTGATCGAGGCGGTGATGAACGCATTGCCCGCGCGCGCGATTGCCGGCCTCGATGACGTGCTCGACGCCGACGCAGCTGCGCGCCGCTGTGCGCGGCTGCAGCTCGAGGCAATGACGGTCAAGCCATGACCCTGCTGCATACTGTCGCCGCGTTCGTGGCCGCGCTGGGAATCCTGGTCATCGTCCACGAGTACGGCCACTATCTGGTCGCGCGGCTTTGCGGCGTCAAGGTATTGCGCTTCTCGATCGGCTTCGGCTTGCCGCTGTGGAAAAAGCGGCTCGGACGCGATCAGACTGAATGGGTGGTGGCGGCGGTGCCGCTGGGCGGCTACGTCAAGATGCTGGACGAGCGCGAGGGCGAGGTTGCGCCGCAGGAACTCGGCCGCGCCTTCAATCGCAAGAGCGTGTGGCGGCGTTACGCCGTGGTCCTTGCCGGTCCGCTGGCGAACTTTTTGTTCGCGATATTGCTGTACTGGCCCCTGTTCATGCATGGGGTGCAGGAGGCGCGGCCGATCGTGGCTGCGCCGCAGCCGCACACGCCGGCGGCAAGTGCCGGGTTCAAGCGGGGGGACACCATACGCGCCATCGACGGGGTACACGTCGGGTCCTGGCAGGAGGTGCGCTGGCGCATGATGCAGCTTGCGCTGGAGCACGCACAGGTGAAGGTGGAGGTGCTCGGCAGCAACCACCATCTCGACTGGCGCACGCTCGATTTGTCGCACTTCAACGCGGAGGAGCTTGAGGGCGATACCCTGGCACTGATCGGCCTGCGCCTGTACCAACCGGAAATTCAGCCGGTTATCGGACAGGTCGTGGCCGGCAGCGTGGCCGAGCATGCTGGCCTGCAGGCGGGCGATCGAATCCTTGCGGTCAACGGCAAATCCGTCGCCAACTGGAATGAACTGGTGCAGCTGGTGCGCAGCCACCCGGGTGTCGAACTGCGACTGGCGTTTCAGCGGGGAACAGAGCGACGCGAACTCGCGCTCGTTCCTGCAACGGTGGAGCAGAATGGCTCGACGGTAGGGCACATTGGTGCAGCGGCGAAGATCGACAAGCAGGCTTTGGACGAACTCGTCACGGTGGTGCGCTACGGTGCCGCGCGAGCTCTGGTGAAGGCGGTGCAAAAAACCTGGGACATGTCGGCGTTCAGCGTGAAGATGCTTGGACGCATGCTGATCGGGCAGGTGTCATGGAAGAATCTCAGCGGGCCGGTTACCATCGCTGACTATGCAGGCCAATCGGCACAGCTCGGATTTGTGTCCTACCTGAATTTTCTGGCGCTGATCAGCCTCAGCCTCGGGGTGCTCAACCTGCTGCCGATTCCCTTATTGGATGGCGGACATTTGATGTATTATACGATCGAAATTTTCAAGGGCAGCCCGGTGTCGGATCGGATAATGGAAATCGGCCAGAAGCTCGGGTTGGCGCTGTTGCTGGTTCTGATGGCATTTGCCTTCTATAACGATATCAACCGCTTGATTTCCGGCTGAACTTAACATGACCAGGTACCTCTTCGGCGCATTCATCTGCCTGTGGTTTGGCGTCGCGCACGCGTTCCAGCCGTTCGTGGTGCGCGATATCCGGGTTGAAGGCATACAGCGCATCGAGGCCGGCACGGTGTTCAGCTACCTGCCGGTCAAGGTGGGCGAAACCATGACCGAGGCGAAAGCGGCAGCGGCGATAAAGGCATTGTTCGCCACCGGCTTCTTCAAAGACGTGCGCCTGGAAGAACGGCGCGATGTACTGATCGTGATCGTCGAGGAACGCCCGGCCGTGGCGCAGATCGATTTTATCGGCAACAAGGAATTCGACAAGGAAGCATTGCGCAAAGGGCTGCGCGAAATCGGCCTGGCCGAGGGACGGTCCTTCAACAAGGCGCTGCTCGACCAGGCCGAGCAGGAGATCAAGCGCCAATACCTCGCGCGCGGGCGTTATGCCGCCAACGTAGTCACCACGGTTACGCCGCTCGAGCGCAATCGGGTGGGAATCACTTTTTCCATCAACGAAGGCGACGTCGCCAAGATCCGCGAGATCAAAATCATCGGCAACAGGGTGTACAAGGAAAAGGATCTGCTGCAACTGTTCGTGCTGCAGACGCCAGGTTGGCTGACTTGGTACACCAAGAACGACCAGTACTCCAAACAGAAATTGGCCGGTGACCTGGAGACCTTGCGTTCGTTTTATCTCAACAACGGCTATCTCGAGTTCCGTATCGATTCGACGCAGGTCTCGATCTCGCCGAACAAGCTGGACATCTACATAACGATCAACATCACCGAGGGCGAGAAGTACACCGTGTCGAGCGTCAAGCTCGGAGGCGAGATGCTTCTGCCAGAAGCCGAACTGCGCAAACTGATCGAGCTGAAGCCGGGGGACACCTTCTCGCGCCAGAAACTCAACGAAAGCACCAAAAAAATAACCGACCGGCTGGGCAACGACGGTTATGCCTTTGCCAACGCCAACGCGGTTCCGGAACTGAACAAAGCGACAAAGCAAGTCGCGTTGACGATTATGATCGACCCGGGGCGGAGGGTCTATGTGCGCCGCGTCAACATTTCGGGCAATAACCGCAGCCGCGACGAAGTGATCCGCCGAGAGTTGCGGCAGCTCGAGGGCGCCTACTACGACGCCGACAAGATACAGAAATCCAAGGAACGCCTGGATCGGCTGGGATACTTTACCGACGTGCAAGTCGAGACGCCGCCCGTGCCCGGCACTTCGGACCAGGTGGACGTGAATTTCAAGATCAAGGAAAAGCCGACCGGCGCGATCACCATTGGGGCCGGCTTTTCGTCGTCGGAGAAACTCATACTGAGCGGCTCGATCACGCAGCAGAACATCTTCGGCAGCGGCAAGCATGTCACCCTGCAAATCAGCACGAGCAGGATCAACCGCAATCTCGGATTGAGCTACACCAACCCGTATTACACCGTCGACGGCGTCAGCCGCGGCTTCGACCTCTACGACCGACGCACCGACGCTTCCATGCTCGGCCTGGGTTATTACACGACTAACACCACCGGCGCGGCGGTGCGCTATGGTATTCCGATGACCGAGGTGGACAATCTCGTCTTGAGTCTTGGCGCCGAGAACACCAGGCTCGGCATCGATTCAGCCAGCCCGCAACGGTACCTGGATTTCGTCAACATTTTTGGCGATACCAACACCGCGTTTCCGGGGTCGATCGGATGGGTACGCGATCAACGCGACAACGCGCTGGCGCCGACCAAAGGATCCATCCTCCGCGCCAATATGGAGGTGGGGCTGCCGGGTGGAACGCTGAAATACTACAAACTTACCGGGCAGGCGCAATGGTTTCACCCGCTGTCGCGCACCTATACACTCATGCTCAACGGCGAAATGGGGACGGCCGGCGGCATGGCCGGGAAACCGCTTCCGTTCTACAAAAACTTCTACGCCGGCGGCGTCACCTCGGTGCGCGGTTACGATGATTACTCGCTGGGCCCACGCGATTCCGAACACAACATCCTCGGCGGCACCAGGCGCCTGGTCGGGAACGCAGAGCTTCTGTTTCCGTTGCCGGGAGCCGGGGTAGACCGTTCGATGCGCTTGAGCGTGTTCCTGGATGCGGGCCAGGTGTGGGGGGCGGGAGAGAAGATCAGTCTTTCGGATTTGCGTTATTCGACCGGCCTTTCGTTCATTTGGAACTCCCCGATGGGGCCGTTGCGCCTCAGTTACGGCAAACCGCTAAACGCCAAGCCGGGGGATGGGATTCAGCACCTGCAATTCCAGCTGGGCCAGGTCTTTTAGGATTCGAGGAGGTCAGTTTGAAAAAACTTGCACTTGCACTCATCGCATTGAGCATGTTGATCGGCAGCGGCGTTGCCGCTGCCGATGTGAAAATCGGTTTCGTCAACACCGAAAGGGTGTTCCGCGAGGCCGCTCCGGCGGTGCGCGCGCAGAAGAAGATCGAAAAGGAATTCGCCAAGCGCGATCAGGACATACAAAAAATGGCCGCCAAGGTCCGCAAGATGCAGGAAGACCTGGAGAAAAACTCGGTTACCATGAACGAATCCGAACGCCGCAACAAGCAGCGTGAATTGGGCGAACTGAACTTGGATTTTCAGCGCAAGCAGCGCGAATTCCGCGAGGATCTAAACCAGCGGCGCAATGAGGAACTCGCCGCGGTTCTCGAGCAAGCCAATCGCGCCATCAAGGCGATCGCCGAATCGGAGAAGTACGACATCATTTTCCAGGAGGCCGTCTACGCCAGCCCGCGCATCGACATCACGGACAAGGTGATCAAGGCGCTGGCAGACAAGCCGGCGCAGAAATAGCCGGCGCAGATGGCTAAGGCCAAGAAATATCGCCTGGCCCAGATCGTCGAACGCTTCGGTGGGGAGATAATAGGGGACGCACAGACGCCGATCAGCCAAGTTGCGACGCTGGAGAACGCCGCGGCGCAGCACATAGGTTTCCTCAGCCACGGCAAATACCGCAGCCAGCTGGCCGCTACGGGGGCCGGTGCGGTGATCCTCAGCAAGGCAGATAGCGGCCTGACGCAGTTGCCGCGCATCGTCTGCGACAATCCTTATCTGTATTTCGCCAAGGTCTCCTCCCTGTTCAATCCGCCGCCGGTGGCCAAACCCGGGGTGCACAGGACCGCAGTCGTCGAGCGCGGGACGCGGGTTCCGGTCAGCGCCAGCATCGGCGCCGGCGCCTATGTGGGCCGCGGCGTGAGGCTGGGCAGAGGAGTGGTGATAGGGGCGGGTTGCTACCTCGGCGATGCGGTCGAGATCGGCGCAGCCAGCCGGCTGCACGCGCGCGTCACCGTGTATCCGGGTTGTCGCCTGGGCCAGCGTGTGCTGGTGCATTCCGGCGCCGTGATCGGCGCCGATGGGTTTGGCATTGCCCTGGAGCAGGGCATCTGGCGCAAGATTCCGCAGATCGGGGCGGTGGTCATCGGCGACGACGTCGAGATCGGCGCCAACACCTGCATCGACCGGGGGGCGCTGGATGACACGGTGGTCGAAGATGGAGTCAAGCTGGACAACCTGATCCAGATCGGGCACAACGTACGCATCGGTGCGCATACGGCGATCGCCGGCTGCACCGGCATCGCCGGCAGTACGCGCATCGGTAAACATTGCATGATCGGCGGCGCCGCCAATATCGTCGGACACCTCGACATCACCGATCGCGTCGTCATTCATGCAGCCGCCGTGGTCACGAAGTCGATTCGGAAGGCCGGAACGTACGGCGGGCACCCGGCCGAAGACAGCCGCAGCTGGGCGCGCCATACGGCCCTGCTGCATCACATGGACTCGCTGCGCGAACGTTTGCGCAATCCGGAGCAACGCCTGTCAACGCGGGAGAAGAAAGCTTGAACATCCAGGAAATCCTCGAGTACCTGCCCCACCGCTATCCGTTCCTGCTTATCGATCGTGTGATCGAGTGCGAGCTGGACAAGCGCATCCGGGCGCTGAAGAACGTCAGCGTCAACGAGCCGTTCTTCAACGGCCATTTTCCCTATTACAAAGTCATGCCCG
>CAZRMO010000024.1:12983-40770 GCA_964601155.1 uncultured Enterobacteriaceae bacterium | reverse complement strand
CCATCTCCTCGGGCTCGGTGGCCGGCTCGCGCGAGTTCTGGTTGACGAAGAAGTGCGCCCCCTGTTTGTCGATCGGCGCCTCGAGGCGGGCGAAGCGATCGTTCTGCCCGCGCACCGATGCCACCGTCTCTTCGACGGCATCGACGAAATCCTCCTGTTGCAGCCCCATCGCGCTGGTCCCCGGAAAGCGCAACTGCGCCTCGCAGGAGCGCACGATCCCGCTGGGCTTCTTCTCGGTCGGCCAGGCGCCCCGGGCCAGGCCCACCAGCACCGAGACATCGATGCTCATCGGGCAGATGTACTTGCAGCGCTGACATTGGGTGCAGGTCCAGATCCACGGCGTGGTGGACAGCTCCTCGTTCATGTCCAGCATGGCCATGCGGATGAAGCGCCGCGGATCCATGCCTTCCAGGCCGGAGGCAGGGCAGCCGGCGGAGCATAGGCCGCAGCTTAGACAGGCGTCGTAGCTGGCGCCGGCGGGCAGCAGATCGCGCGCGGCGGCCTTGAAGTCGATTGTCCGGGTAGCAGTCTGGGGTGCAGTGTCCATGAGCCTTCGATGCGCGGCGCCGCAAATTGTCGGGTGCGTGAACCAGGGCGATGCGTAACCGTAGTCCCCGCGAATCCGCGCATGCGCGACCAACGCGTTTGCCAGTAAGCGCGCAACCTTGTCCCGCGCCATGCGGAGGATAGCGAAACTGACACAGGTGTATTGTGCGCCGTTTGGGGCGTGTTCGCACGCCGACCAAGCGGCCGACCAAGCGGCCGAGCAACTGGCCGATGACTGGCTTCAGTTCCATGGCTCGGCTGGAGCGCGAGGAATGGCATGGCAGGCAGGATTGGGGTCTTCGTTAGCTGCTGCGAAGTTGGGGTATCATCAAAATCGGTCATTGGATCTTCCTCATGGTTGGATTCAAGGCAATCCACTTCCGGCCATAGACAGTGCTGAACCGCACGCGACGGTGAAGTCGTCCAAAGCTGTGATTTCGACGGGTTCGGACCAGCTGGCTGCTGCACATGAACGCAACAGCGGCCAATCGATGATTGATCGGCAGACAAGGGAAAGAGGTACTGCGACGTGTTCGCTTGCGGAGGTGGCGAGGATGGTGAGGCCGGTTAGGCCGGTTAGGCCGCGCGACGCGGCGAGCCTGATCCTGTTACGTAGTGGGGGCGCCGAGGTCGAGGTGCTGATGGGCCGGCGCGCGCGTGGGCATCGTTTCTTGCCGGACGTCTATGTTTTCCCCGGCGGCCGCGTCGATGCCCAAGACTACGTCGCACCATTGCACTCCGGCTTGCGCGAGCACGTGCAGACGCGTGTCGCCTTGAGTGGTGGTGCGGCGCGGGCCCGCGCGCTCGGCGTAACCGCGCTGCGCGAGACCTGGGAAGAAACCGGGCTGGCACTGGGCGAAGTCCGCAACGGATGTCTGCTACCCGAATTGCACCGGCTGGACTATTTGGCGCGCGCGATCACGCCACCGGCGAGCCCTATCCGGTTCCATGCAAGGTTCTTCGTCGCCGAAGCTTGCGGACACGAAGGCGAGCTGGGCGGCAGCGGCGAATTGCTCGATCTCGGGTGGCGGCCGATCGCCGAGTGCCTGCGCATGCCGGTCGCCGACGTCACCGAGTTCGTGCTTGCCAAAATCGCGGCTTATATCGGCAAGGACGCGCGCCTGGACAGTATGGACGTGCCGCTATTCTGCTATCGCAACGGCAAGGCGCGCGTGCGCGGCTGAGCGGTGTTCGCCGTCGAACGTACTTAAAGTCCTAGCCTTTGCCATATCGTAGAAACCAGCGCGGCCTGGTTCATGGTGTAGAAGTGCAGGCCGGGTGCGCCTTCGGACAGCAGGCGGTCGCACAGTTCGGTGACCACGTCCAGGCCGAAGCTGCGGATTGACGCGATGTCGTCGGCGTAGCTTTGCAGCCGCAGCCGCAGCCAGCGTGGAATCTCCGCGCCGCATGCATCGGAAAACCGCGCGAGCTGGGAGAAATTGGCGATGGGCATGATGCCCGGTACGATTGGCAGGTCCATGCCCAGCGCCTCGCAGTCGTCGATGAAGCGGAAATAGGCGTCGGCATTGAAAAAATACTGGGTGATCGCCGCATTTGCCCCCGCGTCTACCTTGCGCTTGAATGCCTGTAAATCGTCCCGGGCGGAGCGCGCCTGCGGGTGGATCTCCGGATAGCAGGCGACTTCAATGTGAAAATGATCGCCGGTAGTCTCGCGGATGAACTGGACCAGTTCGTTGGCGTAACGCAGTTCGCCCGCGCCGGCCGCGCCCGAGGGCAGGTCGCCGCGCAGCGCGACGATATGGCGCAGGCCGTGCGACCGGTACAGCGCCAGCGTGGCGGCGAGATCGGCGCGCGAGGAGCCGACGCAGGACAGGTGCGGTGCTGCCTGGCCGCCGTCTTTCTGGATTTCGAGTACCGCCTCCAAGGTGCGGTCTTGCGTGGAGCCGCCGGCGCCGTAGGTGACGGAGAAGAACCTGGGTTTGAGCTGGATCAGCTGCCTCCAGGTGGCGCGCAGCTTGTCCATGCCTTCCGACGTTTTCGGCGGAAAGAATTCGAAGCTGAAATCGGGCTGATATTTCTTCTGGGATTGCATGTCGGGGCGACGAGCGATGACCGCGGGGCGGGGCGCTAAACCGCCCCCACTCCGCGGTCGTCCTGCTCAGTAGCGGTAGGAGTCCGGCTTGTACGGGCCTTCCTTGGGCACGCCTATGTAAGCTGCCTGCTCGTCGGTAAGCTCGGACAGCATGGCGTTGAGCTTTCCAAACTGCAGGCGCGCCACTTTCTCGTCCAGGAGCTTGGGCAGCACGTAGACGCCGATCGGGTACTTGCCGGAACCTTTCTGCGCCTCGGTCCAGAGCTCGATTTGCGCCAGGGTCTGGTTGGCGAAGGACGAGGACATGACGTAGGAGGGATGCCCGGTGGCGCAGCCCAGGTTCACCAAGCGGCCTTTCGCCAGCATGATGATGCGTTTGCCGTCCGGGAATATGATGTGGTCCACCTGCGGCTTGATCTCTTCCCACTTGTATTTTTCCACCGAGGCGACGTCGATTTCGTTGTCGAAGTGGCCGATGTTGCAGACGATGGACTGATCTTTCATTTTCTGCATGTGATCGTGCGTGATCACATGGTAGTTGCCGGTGGCGGTGACGAAAATGTCGGCTTTGTCGGCGGCGTACTCCATGGTGACCACGCGATAGCCTTCCATCGCCGCCTGCAGCGCGTTGATCGGGTCGATTTCCGTGACCCAGACCTGGGCCGACAGCGCGCGCAGCGCCTGCGCACAGCCCTTGCCCACGTCGCCGTAGCCGCACACCAGAGCGACCTTGCCGGCGATCATCACGTCGGTGGCGCGCTTGATGCCGTCGACCAGCGATTCGCGGCAGCCGTACAGGTTGTCGAATTTCGATTTGGTGACCGAATCATTGACGTTGATCGCCGGGAACGCGAGCTTGCCTTCCTTGTGCATCTGGTACAGGCGGTGCACGCCGGTGGTGGTTTCCTCGGTCACGCCCTTGATCGCGGCGAGGCGCTTTGAATACCAGCCGGGTTCGGCCGCGAGCCGCTGCTTGATCGCCGCGTACAGGCAGGTTTCTTCTTCGCTGGTCGGCTTGGCGAGGACGGATGCGTCCTTTTCCGCGCGCGCGCCCAGGTGCACCAGCAGGGTGGCGTCGCCGCCGTCGTCCAGAATCATGTTGGACAACTGGCCGTCGGGCCACTCGAAAATTCGGTGGGTGTATTCCCAGTAATCCGCCAGCGACTCGCCCTTTACGGCGAATACCGGAGTGCCGGTTGCGGCGATCGCCGCCGCTGCATGGTCCTGGGTGGAGTAGATGTTGCACGAGGCCCAGCGCACCTGCGCGCCCAGCGCCTGCAGGGTTTCGATCAGCACCGCCGTCTGGATGGTCATGTGCAGCGACCCGGTGATGCGCGCGCCCTTGAGCGGCTGTTTGGCGGCGTATTCCTCGCGTATCGCCATCAGACCCGGCATTTCGGTCTCGGCGATGCGAATTTCCTTGCGTCCCCAGTCGGCCAGCGACAGGTCGGCGACCTTGCAGTCTGTGAAAGTCTTGCTTTTCGGTATTGCGCCCATTTACGCGCTCCTTTCGTTCAAGTAGAAGGTTCGCGAGCGCCGTTGCAGTTGGTGTACACCTCGAGCCTGGCGGGTTGGGAAATCCGTCGCAACGCTCCTCGAGGGACGCGCATTCTACCCCAATTTCGACGCGGAGCGCAAAGGCAAGTACCTTGCACGCCTCTTGTTGAAGAGGGCTGAGCCCCGGCGCACAAAAGAAAATGGGCGGCTGGCGGCCGCCCATCGTTGCTGCAACCGGGGAGACCGGCTTTAGGCCACGGCCGCTATCTTGATGCCGGCATCGGCGGCAAGCGCCTGCGCCTTGTCCGTCGCCTCCCAAGTGAATTCCGGCTCGTCGCGGCCGAAATGGCCGTAGGCCGCGGTCTTTTCGTAGATCGGGCGCAGCAGATCGAGCATCTGTACGATGCCTTTCGGGCGCAGGTCGAAATGCTTCAGCACCAGCTCGGACAGCTTTTCATCGGAAACCTTGCCGGTGCCGAAGGTCGTGACCATGACGCTGGTGGGGCGCGCCACGCCGATCGCATAGGACACCTGAATCTGGCATTTGCTCGCCAGGCCCGCGGCGACGATGTTCTTGGCGACGTAGCGCGCGGCGTAGGCAGCGGAGCGGTCCACTTTGGAGGGATCCTTGCCGGAGAACGCGCCGCCGCCGTGCGGCGCCGATCCGCCGTAGGTGTCGACGATGATCTTGCGCCCGGTCAGGCCGCAGTCGCCCTTGGGGCCGCCGATCTCGAAGGCGCCGGTCGGGTTGACCAGGTACTTGATCTGGCCCTTGACCAGATGTTTGGGCAGTATCGGCTTGATGATCTGCTCGACCACCGCCTCTTCGATCTGCTTGTGCGTCAAACCGGGGGCATGCTGGGTAGACAGCAACACGGTGTCGATTACGTCCGGCTTGCCATCGACGTAGCGCACCGTGACCTGCGACTTCGCGTCCGGGCGTAGCCAGGGCAGGCGCCCGTCGCGCCGCAGCTCGGCCTGGCGCTCGACCAGGCGGTGCGACAGGTTGATCGCTACCGGCATCAGCTGCGGCGTTTCGTCGCAGGCGTAGCCGAACATCAGGCCCTGGTCGCCTGCGCCCTGATCGAGATCCAGGCCTTTGCCTTCATCGACGCCCTGGGCGATATCCTTGGATTGCTCGCCATAGGCGACGATCACGGTGCAGGTGTGCGTGTCGAAACCGATTTTCGGATCGTCGTAACCGATGCGCTTGATGGTTTTGCGCGCGATCTCGTTGTAATTTACGCGCGCGCCGGTGGTGATTTCCCCGGCGAGCACCACAAGATTGTCCTTGACCAGGGTCTCGGCCGCGACTCGGGAGGTTTTGTCCTGCGCTAGAATGGCGTCGAGAACCGCATCGGAAATCTGGTCGGCGACCTTGTCCGGATGGCCTTCCGAGACCGATTCCGAGGTGAACAGGAAAGAGTTCATCATTGGGTTCTATTCTCTATAATATGTTGAAAGAACCAGCAATGATAACATGCCTTGATGCAATGCCAAAGTGACGCACCGTGGTTCTAGGCTTGGCACGCCTGCTGGCTGTTCTGCCCCTTTCCGTCTTGCACCATCTGGGTGCGCTTTGCGGATGGGTCGTCTATCTTGTTTCGCCGCGCTATCGCCGCTGTCTGTCGACTAATCTGCGTGTGGCCGGCTTTGTGGACGCTGCGCTGTTGCATCAGGCGATCGCCGAAGCCGGCAAGGGCTTGCTGGAATTGCCCGCGATATGGCTGCGCCCGCATGCAACGGTGGCCGGCTCGGTGGTGCAGATCACCGGCTGGGAATTGGTCGAGGCCGCGCTGGCGCAGCGCCGCGGCATTATTTTCCTCACGCCGCACCTCGGCTGCTTCGAAATCACCGCGCAGTACTATGCTTGGCGCGCACCCGCCCACTCGCCGCTCACCGCGCTGTACCGGCCGCCGAAGAAAAAGGCGCTGGAGCCGCTGATGCTCGCCGGGCGCGCCCGGCCCAATTTGCACATGGCCAGCGCCGACCTGAAAGGCGTGCGCGTGCTGCTACGCGCACTCAAGCGCGGCGAGGCGGTCGGCATCCTGCCGGACCAGGCGCCGGGGGTGGGCGAGGGCGAGTGGGCCGAGTTTTTCGGCCGTCCGGCCTACACCATGACCCTCGCCGGCAGGCTGGCCGAGGCCTCCAGCGCGCAGACCATCCTCGCCTATGCCGAGCGCCTGCCGCAGGGCCGGGGTTACCATCTGCACTTGGCGCCCATGACCGCGCCGCTCGAAGGCGAATCGCCGGCGCGTACGCTGAACCGCGCGCTCGAGGGGCTGATTCGGCTGTGTCCAACGCAGTATGGCTGGGGATATAACCGTTACAAGGTGCCCGCTGGAGTGCAAGCACCGAAATGAAACGGGTACCCGGAGCGCAAAGACAGGGGCGCGTATCCAGCGGCTGGCGCGGCGCTGCACGCTGCGGCCCGCGCCTGGCGCCGGCGGGCTCATGCTGACCCGCTTCGGCCTCGCCCTCATGTGGCTGCTGCGCCTGCTGCCGCTGCGGCTGCTTGGCGCAATTGGTAGCGGCTTCGGCACGCTGCTCTACGCGCTCGGCCGCGAGCGCCGCCGCGTGTGCCTGATCAACCTGGAGCGCTGTCTACCCGAACTTCCAGCCGGGGAGCGCAAGGCGCTGGCGCGGCGCCATTTCCAGGCCTTTGCCCGCACCTTCCTCGAGCGCGCGATCCTCTGGTGGAGTTCGCCCGAACGCATCCGGCGGCTGGTGCGCTTCGAGGGCATGGAACATTTCGAGGCGGCGCGCGGCGGGCCGCTGATCCTGCTCGCGCCGCATTTCGTCGGCCTCGACATGGGAGGGGCGCGCCTGGCGATGGATTTCGAGATGGTGTCGATTTATTCCAGGCAGAAAAACAAGGTGTTCGACGCGGTGCTTTATGCCGGGCGCATGCGCTTTGGCCGGTTGCAGCTGCTTTCGCGCCAGGACGGCGTGCGTCCGGCGCTGCGCGCGATGCAGGCAGGGCTGCCGTTTTATTATCTGCCGGACATGGACTATGGCGAGCGCGACACCATTTTCGTGCCTTTCTTCGGCGTCGCTGCCGCCACCATCACGGGCGTGTCGCGCCTGGCGCGGCTCGCCAGCGCGCGCGTGCTGCCCTGCGTCACGCGCATGTTGCCCGGTGGCCAAGGCTACGTCGTGCGCTTCCTTCCCGCCTGGGAAAATTACCCCGGCGCGAGTATCGAAGAGGACACGCGGCGCATGAACGCCTTCATCGAAGAGCAGGTGCGGCAGATGCCGGAGCAGTATCTATGGGTGCATAAGCGTTTCAAGACGCGGCCGCCGGGCAAGGCCGCGTGGTATTGAGGCTATTGAGCCGCGGGAACGACCTTCGCCGCCACGGGTGACAAGACCAGCCGGCGGGAGCACGCCCGCAGCTTTTCCGGGCGGTCTTTGCGGTTAAAATCGCCCTATGCCTTTTGCCAATCCCGAACCGGAACAGATCAAAGACTTGCTGCGTAGCGTCAAGACCATCGCGGTGGTGGGGTTTTCGCCCAAACCCGGCCGACCCAGCCACGGCGTCGCGCGGCAGATGCAGCGGTTCGGTTTTCGCATCATCCCGGTGCGCCCCGGCATCGGCGAGGGCCTGGGCGAGAAGGCCTATGCCGACCTCGCCTCGGTACCCGAGCGCATCGATCTGGTCAACGTCTTCCGCGCTTCCGTGTACGTCCCCCAAGTGGTCGAAGAGTGCCTGCGCATCGGCCTGAAGCGCATCTGGATGCAGGAGAACATCTGGAACGAGGAAGCGGCCGAGCGCGCGCAGGCTGCCGGAATGACCGTGGTCATGGATCGCTGTGTCCTGCGCGATTACACGAGGCTGTGCCTTGCTTAGCGAATTGCGTATCGCGCCGCTGGCCGAGGGCGACATAGACTCAGTCATCGAGCTCGCCGGCGTCATCTGGCGCCATCATTATCCGGGCATCATCACCCACGAGCAGATCGACTACATGCTGGGGCAGCGCTACACGCCGGCCATCATCCGCGCGCAAATGCAAAGTGGCAGCGCCTGGTGGGACCAGGCGATCCTCGACAGCCGCATGATAGGCTTCGCCCAATACGAGCTGTACGGGCGCTCGATGAAGCTCGACAAGCTCTATCTGCACCAGGACTTCCAGCGCAGCGGCTACGGCAGCCGCATGCTCGCGCATGTCGAGGACGCGGCGCGCCGGCGTGGCGCGGACGCGGTCCGGCTCAACGTCAACAAGCACAACTTCAAGTCCATCGCCGCCTACCGCAAGAACGGTTACGAGGTGGTCGAAACCGTGGTTGCCGACATCGGCGGCGGCTACGTCATGGACGATTACGTCATGCAGAAAGCCTTGTGAGGCTCGCATTCACGAAGATGCAGGGCGCGGGCAACGATTTCGTCGTGCTCGACGGCGTCAGCCGGAAGCTCGCACTGACGCCGTCACAATTGCGCCGGCTCGCCGACCGGCATTTCGGCGTCGGTTGCGATCAGATACTGCTGGTGGAACCGCCGCGCACGGGTGGCACCGATTTCCGCTACCGCATTTTCAACGCCGACGGCGGCGAAGTGGAACAGTGCGGCAACGGCGCCCGCTGTTTCGTGCGCTTCGTGCGCGAGCGGGGGCTCATCGACAAGAACGAAATCCGCGTCGAAACCGCCGCCGGCATCATCGTGCCGCGGATGGAAGCTGATGGCGAGGTCACGGTAAACATGGGCGCGCCGGTGTTCGCGCCGAAGCGCATACCCTTCGTCACTGACAGCGACGCGCTGGTGCAGCCGCTGCAAGTGGGCGGCGCGACGGTCGAAATCAGCGTCGTGTCCATGGGCAATCCGCACGCGGTGCAGCTGGTGCCGGACGTGGACACCGCGCCCGTAACCGAGCAGGGAGCGCTGATCGAGCGCCATGCGCGCTTTCCAGCGCGCGTCAACGCGGGCTACATGCAGGTCGAGGACCGCGGACGCATCCGCCTGCGCGTATACGAGCGCGGCGCTGGCGAGACGCTCGCCTGCGGCACGGGCGCATGCGCCGCCGTGGCGGTCGGCATACGCCGCGGTCTGCTCGATGCGCGCGTGCGCGTGACCACCCGCGGCGGCGATTTGACGATACGCTGGGAAGGCGCGGACAATCCGGTGTGGCTGACCGGTCCCGCGGTCACCGTGTTCGAGGGAGAAATGGAAATCGATGAAAGCTGAAGACGTCATACGCTATCTGCGGGACAACCCCGGTTTTTTCGAGGATTATGCCGAATTGCTGGCGCAGATCTACATTCCGCATCCGCATGGCGGCCGCGCCATCCCGATTTCCGAGCGCCAGATTCTCACTCTGCGCGAAAAAAGCAAAATGCTCGAGGGCAAACTCTCGGAGCTGATCCAGTTCGGCGAGGAGAACGACGCGATAGGCGAAAAAATGCATCGCCTGTGCATCGCGCTGCTCTCCGCCGGCGACCTGCAAGCCATGCTGCAGGCGCTGTATTACAACCTGCGCGAGGATTTCGCAGTGCCGCACGCGGCGCTGCGGCTCTGGCGCGCCGATGCCGCCGCGCCGGCGGGAGACGGCCTGGAATTTTCGGCGGTGAGCGAGGAACTGCGCGGCTATGCAGCTGGCCTGGAGCATCCGGTCTGCGGCGCCGATGCCACCACGGAAATGTTGTCCTGGTTCGGCGAGGCGGCGGAGCAATTGCGCTCGGCCGCCTGCATACCGCTGCGCGATCGCGGCAAGACCTGCGTCGGCCTGCTGGTGCTCGCAAGCGAAGACGCCGGGCGCTTCTACCCGGAGATGGGCACGCTCTATCTCAAGCGCCTGGGCGAATTGCTGAGCGCGGCGCTCGCGCGCTACTTGTAGCCATGCCGGCGGATCAGGCGAGCGCGCCCGATCCCCGCCACGCGCTGTTGGCAGCCTATCTCGATCACCTGTCGCACCAGCGCCACCTCGCCACGGGCACGCGGCGCAACTACCGCAAGGACATCGAAGCTCTGTTCGCGCTCAACCCTGGCGTCGCGCTCGAACGCATGCAGCCGCAGCACATCCGCCGCGGCGTGGCGCAACTGCATGCGCGCGGTCTGTCCGGCCGCACCATCGCGCACATACTGTCAGCCTGGCGCGGGCTGTTCACCTGGCTGGCGCGCCACCGCGGCTACAGCACCAACCCTTGTCTCGGCCTGCGCGCGCCCAAGGCGCCCAAGGGCCTGCCCAAGGCACTTTCGCCCGAAGCGGCGGGACAGCTCCTGGACGTGGCGGCGCAAACGCCGCCCGAGCTGCGCGACAAGGCGATGTTCGAACTCGCATACTCTTCCGGGCTGCGCCTCGCGGAATTGGTCGGTCTCGATCTGGCGCACGCCGACGCGATCGGCCGCGATGCCGAATTGACCGTGACCGGCAAGGGCGGCAAGACGCGCAGCGTGCCGGTGGGCGCGCAGGCGCGCGCGGCGATAGCGGCGTGGCTGAGCGCGCGCGCCTCGCTTGCCCGGCCCGGGGTGCCGGCGCTGTTCGTCGGGGCGCGCGGCGAGCGCATCGCCGCCGGCGTGGTGCGCGCGCGCCTGGCCGCGTGGGCGAGGCGCGCCGGATTGCCGGTGCATGTGCATCCGCATGTGCTGCGCCACTCGTTTGCGACGCACGTGCTGCAATCCTCGGGCGACCTGCGCGCGGTGCAGGAGATGCTCGGGCATTCGAGCATATCGACGACGCAGGTGTACACGCACCTGGACTTCCAGTACTTGGCAAAAGCCTACGACGCTGCGCATCCGCGGGCGAAGAAGAAGTAAGCGTATCTTCCGGGACTGTCATTCCGAGGGCTAAGCCCCGGAGGAAGTCTCCTTCGGCGACGGCCGAGGAATCTGGTTTCTGATCGCACAAAAAGCAGATTCCTCGTTTCGCCCGGAATGACAACTCTTCGAGCTTGCACCTTTTGTTTTGAAAAACGGCTTATCATGCCGCGCCATGAAGCAACTGATCCTCAAGCCGGGACGTGAGAAATCGCTCCTGCGCCGGCATCCCTGGATATTCTCGGGCGCAGTGGCGCGCGTGCAGGGCGACCCTGGTGTAGGCGATACCGTGGCGGTGCGCGCGGCCGGCGGCGAATTCCTTGCCTGGGCCGCCTATAGTCCGGCATCGCAGATCCGCGCGCGGGTGTGGAGCTGGAGCGAACCGGAGCGCATCGACGGCAATTTGCTGCGCGCACACCTGCGCCGGGCCGCGGCGACGCGCGAGCGGCTGTTGCGAGCGCAGGACAGCGACGCGATGCGCCTCGCGCACGGTGAGTCCGACGGCCTGCCCGGCGTCATCGTGGATCGCTACGGCGACGTGGTCGTGCTGCAGCTGCTCTCCGCGGGCGCAGAGCGCTGGCGCGACGAGCTCGCCGAAGCGCTGCGCGATCTGACCGGCTGCGCCTGCGTATATGAGCGTTCGGATGCGGACGTGCGCGCGCTCGAAGGCCTGCCTGCGCGTAGCGGCGTGCTCCTCGGCGCCCTGCCCGGCGCCGGCGTGCAGATGCGCGAGCATGGCCTCAGCTATGGCGTGGACGTCGCCGCCGGGCACAAGACCGGTTTCTATCTCGACCAGCGCGACAACCGCAAATGCGTCGGCGAGCTTAGCCGGGGGCGCGATGTGCTCAACTGTTTTTGCTACAGCGGCGGCTTCAGCCTCAATGCGCTTGCTGGCGGAGCGCAATCGGTGCTCTCGGTGGACAGTTCGGCCGACGCGCTGGCGCAGGCGCAGGACAACCTGCGCCGCAACGATCTGGACGCCGCGCGCGCAGAGTGGCAGGAAGCCGACGTGTTCAAATATTTGCGCCTCCTGCGTGACCAAGGCCGCAGTTTCGACATGATCGTGCTCGACCCGCCCAAATTTGCGCCTACGGCTGCGTTCGCGGAAAAGGCCGCGCGCGGTTACAAGGACATCAACTTGCTCGCGCTGAAACTGCTGCGCGCAGGCGGCCTCCTCGCAAGCTTCTCATGTTCCGGCGGCGTTTCCGCCGAACTGTTCCAGAAGATCCTCGCCGGCGCGGCGCTCGATGCCGGCGTCGAGGCATCCATCGTAGGCCGCTTTGCCGCCGCTGCCGATCATCCGGTGCTGCTGTCGTTTCCCGAGGGAGACTACTTGAAAGGACTGCTACTTGCCCGTGCTTAGGCGATAATCGCCGCTTTGAATCGCGCCAACCCGGCCAAGACCGCATATGAAACCACAGGAAATGGTCCCGGTGACCATACTTACCGGCTTTTTAGGCAGCGGCAAGACCACGCTGCTCAATCGCATCCTCAAGGAACAACACGGCCAGCGCATCGCCGTCATCGAAAACGAGTTTGGCGAGGCCGGCATCGACAACGAGCTGTTGGTGCAGGACGTGGGCGAGCAGATCGTCGAGATGAACAACGGTTGCATCTGCTGCACCGTGCGCGGCGACTTGGTGCGCATCCTGGGCGAACTGCAGGCGAAGCGGGAGGCGAACAAACTCGATTTCGAGCGCATCATCATCGAAACCACGGGCATGGCCGATCCCGGGCCGGTGGCGCAGACGTTTTTCATGGACGAGGACATCGGCAACTACTACCTGCTCGATTCGATCGTGACCCTGGTGGACGCCAAGCACGCGCAGCAGCAACTGGACGATTTCCGCGAGGCGCAGGAGCAGGTGGGCTTCGCCGACCGCATCCTGCTGTCGAAGACCGATCTGGTCAGCGCCGAGGAGCACGAGCAGCTTAAAGCGCGGCTGGTCAGGATCAATCCGCGCGCGCCGATCAAGCAGGTGCATTTCGGCGAGACGCCGCTCGCCGATATTCTCGACATCCGCGGTTTCAACCTGAACGCCATTCTGGAGATCGAGCCCGGCTTCCTCGAGGAAAGGGAGCATGAACACGACGACGCGGTGCATTCCTTCGTGTTCCGCGCGGATGCGCCTTTCGACGGCGTAAAGCTGGAGGAGTTTCTCTCCGGCATGCTTCAGGTGCACGGTCCGGACCTGCTACGCTACAAGGGTGTGCTGTGGCTGGAGCAGAACGAAAACCGGGTGGTATTTCAAGGGGTGCACATGCTCATGGGCGGAGACGTGGGCAAGCCCTGGGGGCCGCAGGAGCAGCGCGCCAGCGTGATGGTGTTCATCGGCAGGAACCTGCCGGAAGAGTTGTTCGTTCAGGGCCTGAAGCAGTGCCTGGCCGGCTAGCGCAAACCCGCGCAGGGCATGCCAGCCGAGCGACTTGGATTAGAATCGCCGTATGTCGTGTGCCTGTCCCGGCCCCGGCCCCGGCCGCGGCCGCGGCCGGGCGGGAGCGTCCGGCATTGACCCGGAGCGCGGGGGCGATTGCGTCTGAGGCGCGCCCTTTTTTTCGCGCTAAGCCCGCGGCCTGACCCTTTTGGGGCAACTGGCGGCGCTTTAGCTGGTTTCGGCTTTTGTGGCGCCTAGTCGGTCTTGGGGCGACGGAGCTGTTTTATTGCGAAATTGCCGGCTTGATTCCGGCAAAACCGCCCCAACTTACAGAAATCGACCCTAAGGGACCCTGGACCCTGATATGGAACAATTCCGTGGCACCACCATCCTGTCCGCGCGCCGCGGCCAGACCGTCGCGCTCGGCGGGGACGGCCAGGTCACTTTGGGCAATATCGTGATCAAATCGGGCGCACGCAAGGTGCGGCGCCTGTACCACGACCGTATCCTGGCCGGATTCGCCGGCGGTACGGCCGATGCTTTCACATTGTTCGAGCGTTTCGAGGCCAAGCTGGAGAAGCACCAAGGCAACCTGCTGCGCTCTGCGGTAGAACTGGCCAAGGACTGGCGCACCGACCGCGTGCTGCGGCGGCTGGAGGCGATGCTGGCCGTGGCGGATCGCGAAAGCTCGCTCATCATCACCGGCATGGGCGACGTGCTCGAACCCGAACTCGGCCTGCTCGCCATCGGCTCGGGCGGTCCTTACGCGCAATCGGCGGCGCGGGCGCTGCTGGAGAACACCGAGCTTGGGCCCAAGGAAATCGTCGAGAAGTCGCTCGGCATTGCCGCCGACATCTGCATCTATACCAATCAGCAGCGCGTGATCGAGACCCTAGAATGAGGGAACAAGACCGAGGGCGGCGTTGTCTAATATTTTTGCGTGATAAACCATGTCGCAAATGACCCCGCAGGAGATTGTCCACGAATTGGACAAGCACATCATCGGCCAGGACCGCGCCAAGCGCGCGGTCGCCGTTGCGCTGAGGAACCGCTGGCGCCGGCAGCAGGTGGCCGAACCCCTGCGTCACGAGATCACACCAAAGAACATCCTCATGATCGGACCGACCGGCGTGGGTAAGACCGAGATCGCGCGGCGCCTGGCGAAACTCGCCGACGCGCCCTTCATCAAGGTCGAGGCGACCAAGTTCACCGAGGTAGGCTACGTCGGCCGCGACGTGGATACCATCGTGCGCGATCTGGTCGAGATCAGCGTCAAGCAGACGCGCGAACAGGCGATGCGCAAGGTGAAAAGCCGAGCCGAAGATGCAGCCGAGGAGCGCATCCTCGATGCGTTGTTGCCGGCGGCGCGTAGCGCGGCCGCTTTCGACCGGCAAGACGCCGGTCCCGCCGCGCTTGCCGACGGCAGCGAAGCGTCGGCGACGCGGCAGAAGTTCAGAAAGAAGCTGCGCGAGGGCGAGCTCGACGACAAGGAGATCGAAATCGAGGTCGCCGCGGCATCCGCGCAAATGGAGATTTTCGCTCCGCCGGGAATGGAAGAGCTGACTTCGCAGATCCAGGGGATGTTCCAGAACATGTCCGGCAACCGCAAGAAAACGCGCAAGCTGAAAATCCGCGAGGCCCTGAAGCTGACCGCCGAGGAAGAGGCGGCACGGATGATCAACGACGAGGACCTCAAGACCGGCGCGCTGGCCAACGCCGAGCAGAACGGCATCGTTTTCCTTGACGAGATCGACAAGATCGCCAGCCGTTCCGAGATGTCCGGCGGCGACGTGTCGCGCCAAGGGGTACAGCGCGACCTGCTGCCTTTGGTCGAGGGCACCACGGTCACGACCAAGTACGGCATGGTCAAGACCGACCACATCCTGTTTATCGCCAGCGGCGCCTTTCATATGGCCAAGCCCTCGGACCTCATCCCGGAGCTGCAGGGGCGGCTGCCGATACGGGTGGAGCTCGATTCGCTGTCGGTAGCCGATTTCGAAAGCATCCTTACCCAGACCGACGCCTGCCTGACGCGGCAGTACCAAGCCCTGCTCGAGACCGAGGGCGTGACGCTGCGCTTCCAGCCGGATGGCGTTAAACGGCTGGCCGAGATCGCGCACGCAGTCAACGAGAAGACCGAGAACATCGGCGCGCGGCGCCTGTATACCGTGATGGAAAAGCTGCTGGAAGAAATTTCCTTCGACGCGGGCAAACGCAATGACGAAACCCTCACCATAGACGCTGCCTATGTCGATGCGCGGCTGAAAGAGCTGGCGCAGTCCGAAGACCTGGCGCGGTATGTGTTGTAAATGGCTCGCGCGGCATTAAGCGAAACGGCGCCTGATCCAAGCGAGCCTAAGAGGACGGATCCCCGGATTTCGCAATTAGGGAAGCTTTAACTTTCCATGGAGAGAAACATGAAACATTCCACACGAGCCGTGCTGTTCGGTTCCATCGGCCTAGTGCTTGGAGGCGGGCTCCCGACCAGCGTGGTCCATGCGCAAGAGGTAACCATCAGGGAACCCTGGGTGCACGGCACGGTGCGCGGTCAAAAGGCAACCGGCGTTTTCATGCAGCTCACCGCAAACGAGGCGGCGACGCTGGTTGCGGTGGAGAGCCCGGTCGCAGGCTCGGTGCAGATCCACGAAATGCAAATGGAGAACGACGTGATGCAAATGCGCCAGATCTCCAGGCTGGACCTGCCGGCGGGTAAATCGGTGGAGCTGAAACCGGGCGGTTACCAAGTCATGCTGATGGACCTGAAACAACCGCTGAAGAAAGGCAAGTCCGTGCCGATCAAATTGCGTTTCGAGGCCAAGGACAAGACCTTCAAGACCATAGAAGTTCAGGCGCAGGTGCGCGAACTCGGCGCCAGCGCGAAAATTTAGGCCCTTGAAACCGGCTCGCTCTTCCCCATATTCAGTGTACCGGCCGCGAGGCCGCTGACCAACATTTTGGAAGGAGCATGACCATGGCGAATATTTCGCGTTATGAACCTTTCGGGGACGTGTTCGACGATCTTCTGAAGGGATTTTTTGTGCGACCGGTGGCGTATGAGGGCCAGACGGCAGCGCCGGGGCGGATCAAAATCGACGTGACCGAGAGGGACGGCGCCTATGTGGTGCACGCTGAAATTCCCGGGGTGAAGAAGGAAGACATCCAAGTCAACATCGAGGGCGACCAGGTGTCGATCAGCGCCGAGGCGCGTGCGGAAAAGGAAGTCAAGGAAAACGAACAGGTATTGCATCGCGAACGTTACTTCGGCAAGGTTGCACGCGCGTTCCGCTTGGGAACGGATATCGACCAGTCGGCTGCCAACGCCAAATTCGTAGACGGCGTGCTCGAGTTGACCCTGCCCAAGAAAGTTGATGCGGCCGGGCGCCAACTGACGATTCAGTAACAGGCCGTTGCAGCAGGCGGTAGCTTCGCTATCGGGAAAAGGCGGCGCCAAGCCGCCTTTTTTCGTTTCAGGGCGCTAAAATACGGGCACCCGCCTTGGGCGCCTGATTCAGTGTTGCTGAATCGGCCCTTGATGCAGGGGAGCTGGGGGGCTATCCCCTCGTTTTGCAACGGACCCCAAGGTCAAGTTCCATGTCCAACCCTGCCGTACCCGGGTTCAAGGCCCAGACGCTGGCCGAAGCGCTGCCTTACATCAAGCGCTTCCACGGCAAGACCATCGTCGTCAAATACGGCGGCAATGCCATGACCGATCCGGCCCTGCAGAAGAGCTTCGCGCACGATGTGGTGCTGTTGAAGCTGGTGGGCATGCACCCGGTGGTGGTGCATGGCGGCGGGCCGCAGATCGAGGCCCTGCTCAGGCGCATCGGCAAGACCGGCGAGTTCGTGCAGGGCATGCGCGTCACCGACGCCGAAACCATGGACGTGGTGGAGATGGTTCTGGGCGGCGCCGTCAACAAGGACATCGTCACGCTGATCAATCAGGCCGGCGGGAAGGCGGTGGGGCTTACCGGACAGGACGGCGCGTTCATCCGCGCGAGAAAGCTGATGCTGCCCAACAAGGAAAGGCCGACGGAAATGCTCGATATCGGCCAGGTCGGGGAAATCGAAGCGATCGATCCGCATTTGATTTCGGTGCTCGAACCCGGCGGGTTCATCCCGGTGGTGGCACCCATCGGCGTGGGCGCCAACGGCGAGTCCTACAACATCAACGCCGACCTGGTCGCAGGCAAACTCGCCGAAATCCTGAAGGCCGAGAAGCTGGTGCTGCTCACTAATACCCCTGGTGTGCTGGACAAGGACGGCAAACTTATCACCGGCCTGACGGCCAAGCATATCGACGCCTTGTTCGCCGATGGCACGCTCTTCGGCGGCATGCTGCCCAAGATCAGTTCCGCGCTGGATGCGGCCAGGAGCGGCGTGAAAAGTGTGCACATCATCGACGGCCGCGTCGAGCATGCGCTGCTGCTGGAGGTCCTCACCGACGAGGGCGTAGGCACGCTGATACGCGGCAAGTGACCCTGCCGTGCGCAAGCCCGGCAGGGCATCCCGACGCGCGCAGCGCCGAGGGATCTGCTGTTACGCTCTCACGCAATCTGCCTGCCGTTTTCGTCGAGCAGGCCGTCGAGATAACCTTCCCCGGGGTCATAAATCGTCAGCACCCTGCCGCGCGGCACCCTGCTGAACGAGATATGCACCCATTTCGCGTACTCCAGGATGCATTGGTCGAATTCGATGTCGGAATCGCGGATGGCTTTGATAATATCCACGGGCGATCCGAACTCGGCACAGGTGAAGTCGGCGGCCAGCCCCTGGGTATGCTGTGAGGATTTTGCGCCGCCGACCCGCCGGTTGAGCTCGGAGGAGCGGTAGCCGCTGGAGATTTCCAGCGGAAAACCGGTGAGCATGCGTACTTGCTCCAGACCCTCGGCCAGCAGCCGCAGGTTGTCGACGAGGTCCGCGTCCGGTGTGTTGTCGATGCGCTCGCGCGCCGCGGTCTCGGAATGGATCAGTTGCTCGAGCGAGAAGTTTGGTGTCAGCCGCATGCGGCGATTTTAGATTGGAGCGGCGACCATGCCAACAAGGCCTGACTGGGTTTTCGACTTGGACAACACCCTGCACAACGCATCGCCGCATATCTTTCCGCATATCAATCGCAGCATGACCGCGTACCTGCAGCGGCATCTGCAACTGAGCGAAGACGACGCCGGCAATTTGCGCGCGCAGTACTGGCGCAGCTACGGCGCCACGCTGCTGGGCATGATGCGCCATCACGGCACCGATCCGGAGCATTTCCTGCGCGAGACCCATGCATTTCCCGACCTGTCCGGCATGGTGGTGTACGAGCGCGGACTCGCTGCCATGTTGCGGCGCCTGCCCGGGCGCAAGCTGGTCCTGTCCAACGCGCCGCGCGCGTACGCGCTGGCGGTGCTGCAAATGATGGGCGTCGCCAGCCACTTCGACGCGCTGCACTGCATCGAGTCCACCGGCTACCATCCCAAGCCTTCGCTTGCCGCCTTTCGCAGCCTGCTGCACGCTCATGGCCTCATCGCCTCGCGCTGCATCATGGTGGAGGATAGCCGCGAAAATTTGCGGCCGGCGAAGCGCTTGGGGATGAAGACAGTGTGGATCACGCGCGAGCCGCGCGCCCCGGGCTACGTCGATGTCAAGACCGCCTCGGTGCTCGAGTTGCCACGCCTGCTCGGGCGCCTTTGGGTGTAAAAAGGTTAGCGCTTACCAACTGCATAGGCTAGAATCGGCGCTCGTCTGCCCATCCTGGGAGGAGATTATGGCGACTCGCGCCGGCGAACGCAAGAACCAGATCCTGCAAGTCTTGGCACAGATGCTGCAGGCGCCGAAGAGTGAAAAAATAACCACTGCTACGCTCGCCGCACGGCTCGATGTGTCGGAAGCCGCGCTCTACCGCCACTTCGCCAGCAAGGCGCAGATGTACGAGGGTCTGATCGGCTTCGTCGAGGAGACCCTATTCGGCCTGATCAACAAAATCAGCGCCGAACAGGAAAGCGGGTTGAAACAAACCCACGCAATCGCCGCCATGCTGCTGTCCTTTGCCGAAAAAAACCCCGGCATGACGCGGGTGCTGATCGGCGACGCACTGGTAAACGAGGACGCGCGCCTACAAGCGCGGATCAACCAGCTGCACGACAGGCTCGAGGCGGCGCTCAAGCAATCGCTGCGGCTGGCGGCGACCCAGGGCGAGATCGACACGGACGCCGATGTCCCTGCCCAGGCCAACCTGATGCTCGCCTACGTCATCGGCCGCTGGCACCAATACGCCAAGAGCGGCTTCAAGCGCCTGCCGACGGAGTTGTGGCAGCAGCAGGCGCCGATGCTTTTGGGTTAGGCAAAGCCGCAAATCTTTGGCAACAGCAGTCGCCGATGCGGCTAGCTTGAAACGGCGCAGACCTTGCAGGCCGGGTCCTTGGACAGCCTGACCGAGCGCCACTCCATTGCCAGGCCATCGAGCAGCAGCAGACGGCCGTTGAGCGTGTCGCCCGCGCCGCAGAGCAGCTTCAGGGCTTCGGCAGCTTGGACCGCGCCGATGATGCCGGTAAGCGGCGCGAACACCCCCATCACCGCGCAGCGCGTTTCCTCGGCCTCGATGTCTTCTGGAAATAGGCAGTTATAGCAGGGAGCGTCGCGCTGGCGCAGGTCGAATACGCTTACCTGTCCGTCAAAACGCACGCCGGCCCCGGAGACTAGCGGCTTGTGATATGCGGCGCAGGCGCGGTTGACCGCATGGCGGGTGGCAAAATTATCGGAGCAGTCGAGTACGACATCGGCGCTCGCAATGATCCGCGCCAGGCGCTCTCCCTCCAGGCGCTCCGGAATCGCGACGACCTCGACCTCCGGGTTCAGCTGCGCCAGGGTGTCCTTGCCCGAGTACGCTTTCGCCCGGCCCACCGCCGCGGTGGTATGCAGAATCTGGCGCTGCAGGTTGGTGAGATCGACTGAATCGCCGTCGGCGAGCGTAATGCGCCCGACACCGCCTGAGGCAAGATACATCGCAGCCGGCGAGCCCAAGCCGCCTGCGCCTATGATCAACGCATGCGCCGCAAGCAGTTTCTCCTGGCCCTCGATGCCGATCTCGGGCAACAGGATGTGCCTGCTGTAGCGCAGCAGCTGATCGTCATTCATCGTGCGGGAAATCCAGGGGCGTCAGCGAGGACTCTCCTCGCGCCGTTCGCCCCAAAGCTAGCGCCCCTCGAGGATCCGCAGGCCTTTGAGCATGTCGATGGCCTGATTCAGTTGATAGTCCTTGTCCGAGCCGAATTTGACCGGCTTGACCGCTGCCGCGCCATTGTCGTTCCCGGGTTGCTCGTCTGGTTGCGCCTCGGGCTTTTCTTTGCCTGCAGCGGGGTCCTTGTCATTGGACAGGTGCTTGTTGAGGTCCGCTTCGCGCAGGAACGCGTGCCCATCGATGCCGGGCTCTTGCACGACGATGTCCGGGGTGATGCCCTCGGCCTGGATCGAACGCCCGCTGGGTGTGTAATAACGCGCGGTCGTCAGTTTGATCGCGGTGCTGTTGCCCAGCGGTATGATCGTCTGTACCGATCCCTTGCCGAAACTCTGGGTGCCCATGACCAAGGCGCGCTTGTGGTCCTGCAGCGCGCCCGTGACGATCTCCGAGGCGGAGGCCGTGCCGCCGTTGATCAGAATCACCATCGGCACCTTCTTGACCGCGGCCGGCAGCCCTTTCAGATAGTCGTCGCTGCTGCCGCGCAGATAGTCGTCTGGGTTGGCAATGTACTTGCGCTTGGCGTCGGCGGTGCGACCGTCGGTTGTGACTACGACCGAGTCGTGCGGCAAGAACGCAGCGGAAACGCCGACCGCCGCGTTGAGCAATCCGCCCGGGTCGTCGCGCAGGTCGAGCACCAGGCCCTTGAGCGGGCCCTTCTTGTAAAGCGCCTCGAGCTGGTGCGCCAAGTCCTCGCCGGAACGCTCCTGGAACTGCACCACGCGCACGTAGCCGTAGCCCGGCTGAGCCATTTTCGACCTGACGCTTTGCACCTTGATCACGGCCCTTTTCAGGGTGAATATCAGCGGTTTGGATTGGCCTTTGCGCAGCACGGTAAGCTTGATGGTCGTGCCGGGCTTGCCGCGCATGCGCTTGACCGCGTCATTCAGGCTCATGCCCTTCACTGGCGTTTCGTCCAGTCGGATGATCAGGTCACCCGGTTTGATGCCGGCGTGGAAAGCAGGCGTGTCCTCGATCGGTGAAATCACTTTGACGAACCCGTCCTCCATGCCGACCTCGATGCCCAGGCCGCCGAACTCGCCTTGCGTGCCTACCTGCAGCTCGCGGTAGGCGTCACGGTCCAGGTAGGCGGAGTGCGGATCCAGTCCGGAGATCATGCCGTTGATGGCACTGGTGATGAGCGTCTTGTCCGAGACCGGTTCGACGTAATTGTTCTTGACCGCGCCGAACACCTCCGCAAACGCGCGCAGTTCCTCTACCGGCAGCGGCGATTGGGCCTTTTCGGCGACCGCGGAGTAATTGAGCGACAGCAGCACGCCCGCCATGACCCCCAGCAGAACCAGCCCCGCCTTGTGCAACTTGTTTTTCATGAAAGACGCTACCCCTCTACTTCAAAGAAACCCAACTCAGCGGATCGAAGGCTTTGCCTCGATAACGAATTTCAAAGTATAAACCCGAATCCGGGTTGCCGCCGCTGTTGCCGACCGTCGCGACGGCGTCGCCTGCCGCGACTTTATCGCCCACCTGCTTGAGCAGCGCCTCGTTATCGCCGTAGATGGTGAGGTAGCCCTGGCCTTGGTCGATGATCATCAGGTTGCCGAATCCGCGCATCCAGTTGGCGAACACTACCCGGCCGGCGGCGATCGCATGCACCTCCTGGCCGCTCGCGCTGCGAATGAACAAACCCTTCCAGCGCAGGCGGCCACCGCTACGTGGACCGCCGAAACGGTTCATTAGTTCCCCGCGGATCGGCAGCCTGAGTTTGCCTTTGAGCGAGGCAAACGGCACTCCCTCGTGACCGGGTTGCGGCAGTTTTTCGTTGCGCAGGCCGTTCGATGGCGGAGAGCTAAGCGTTCCCAGCTTATCGACGAGGCGCGACAGCCGCGCTTCGTCGCGTTCCAGTGATGCTATCTGGTGGCGCTGCGAGCGGATCTTGGTTGCCAGGCGCGCCAGCACGAGACGCCGCGCCTTTTGCTGCGCGAGCAGTTCCTTGCGGGCTTCGCGCTGTTGTGCCTCCAGTTCCGCCAGTTCAGCGCTCTTGCCGCGCGCTTCGCGCTCGAGTTGCGCCAGCCCGGCGAGGTCGGACCGCAGCGCGCGGATGGAATCAACCTGGGCGCGCGAGATGTAGCTGTAGTACCGCAGTTCGCGCGCGGTCCGATTCGGATCCTGCCCGGAGAGCAATAGCCTCAGGTAGCTTTGCCGACCCGATACGTAGCGCATGACCAACAGCTGTCCGAGTTCGCGCCGCTGCGAGGCTATGCTTGCCTCGAGCGAGCGCGACTGAGCGCCCACGCGGACGAGGTCGGCGCGCGCCGCGCGCTGCTTCACGCCGATATCGTGCAGCACGCGGTTGGCTTCCGACACGCCGTGTTCCGACGCACGCAGCGCATCGCTCGCTTCCGCTCGGTTTTCCTCTGCACCGCTCAGATTCTCTTTGAGCGTTTGGATGCGGCCGTGCAGCGCCTCGAGCTCGGCCTTATTGGCGGCGTATGCGGCAGGCGCAACGATCAGTAAGCAAGCCGGCAAGAAACCCTTGGCGCAAAGGGCGCGCAGGACGCGAGGCAGGGATTCGGGCTTCCGCCGCGTTCCGCGCGCCGCCCGCGCCGGATTCAAGCCTTCGCCTTGCCCTGGTTCGCGACCGCCTGCATGGCTTTTTCGACCTCCGCTGCATCACCCAGGTAGTAGTGGCGCAGGGGATTGAGGGCATCGTCCAGCTCGTATACGAGCGGCACTCCGGTAGGAATGTTGAGGCCGACGATATCCTGGTCGCTCACCTTGTCCAGGTACTTCACCAGCGCGCGTATCGAATTGCCGTGCGCGGCGATGAGCACGCGCTTGCCCGCCCGTATGTCGGGGGCGACGGCCTGGTTCCAATAGGGAAGCACGCGCGCCACCGTGTCTTTGAGGCACTCGGTGTAAGGTACCTGACTGGCGGCGAGTTCGCGGTAGCGCGGGTCCTTGCCGGGGCAGCGCGGGTCATCTGCGCTGAGCGCTGGCGGCGGGACATCGTAGCTGCGGCGCCAAGCGAGCACTTGCGCATCGCCGAACTTGGCCGCGGTTTCCGCCTTGTTCAGGCCCTGCAGCGCGCCGTAGTGGCGTTCATTTAGGCGCCAGGAATGCAGCACCGGTATCCACATCAGGTCCATGCGCTCCAGCGCCAGCCACAGGGTCTTGATCGCGCGCCTGAGTACCGAAGTATGTGCCACGTCGAACACAAAACCCGCTTCGCGCATCAGTTCGCCCGCTTTTCCCGCCTCTTCCACGCCTTTTTCGGTCAGATCGACATCGGTCCAGCCGGTAAACCGGTTTTCCTTGTTCCAGACGGACTCGCCGTGTCTGAGCAGAATGACTTTTTTCATGACGATCCCTTTTTACCGTACGGTAAGCCTGCGAATATTTTATAATATTCCCGCATCGGAAACCGTGCTCGGGTTGCTTCGGCGCGAGATATTTCCGGTCTGGCCGATAACCGAACAGTCCATTGGACGATTTGCGCGGTCGTGACGCCGGCCGACAGGATGGGCGAAATCCCCGGCGCCACTCCGGTCCAAGTCTTGAAGGCCAATTCGGAATTTTGGAGACGGCCCGCGAATTAGGGGGGGGCGTGAAAGGATGTGCCCCGAAGGCCTCGATTCCCGTTGCTCGGTCCCGCTCGACGGTAGAGGGGGAAGGCCCTCCCGGGGGGATGCCACATCATTTTTGTCATGGGTTAGGAGCAGGCGTGAAATTCGTAATGGACCATATATTGCTTGTTGGGATCGCCTTCGTCAGCGGCGTGATGCTGATATGGCCGCTGCTGCGGCGGGGAGTGGGCGGCCCGTCGGTCAGCACGCTGGAAGCGACGCAGTTGATCAACCGGCAGGATGCGCTGGTGCTCGACGTGCGCGAGCAGGCCGAGTACGCGCAATCGCACATCCTCAATGCACGCGGGCTGCCCCTGTCGCAGCTCGAGGCGCGGATCGGCGATATCGAGAAATTCAAGGACAAACCCTTGATCGTGTATTGCGCCACTGACAATCGTTCGAATACAGCCGTCGCAACGTTGAAAAAGCGCGGTTTTTCCAATGCAGTCGTTCTGAGCGGCGGGTTCTCGGCCTGGCAGCAAGCCGGCCTGCCGGTGCAGAAATAAGCACAGCCGGGACCTCTCGCACAGCGGGCTTCACGATAGGTCAATTTCAGATGAGCATGAGGGGAAGTATCCCCTCATATTGAAAGAGGTTTCCATGCCCACGATCCGCATGTACAGTACCGCCGTATGCCCGTTCTGCCAGCGTGCCGAGATGCTGCTCAAATCGAAGGGCGTCACTGAAATCGAGAAAATCCGTATCGACCTCGATTCCGCGCGCCGCGACGAGATGATGCAAAAGACCGGCCGGCGCACCGTGCCGCAGATCTACATCGGCGAGGTTCACGTCGGCGGCTTCGACGATTTGGCTGCGCTTGATCGCGCCGGAAAGCTCGATCCGATGCTGCGTGGCCAGAGCTGAGCGCCGCGCCTTATTTTCAATCACGGGAACATAAAATGGACGAAACGCAGCAACCAACATTTGGCATCGAGAAAGTTTACGTCAAGGACTTGTCTCTGGAGATTCCGCATGCGCCCGAAATATTCCTGTCCGGCGAGCAGCCGCAAGTGGACGTGCAGCTGCACAACGAGACCGTGGCCATAAGCGAGGGGCTTTACCAGGTAGTGCTGACTGTGACGGTGACGGCCAAGGCGGGCGACAAGACCATGTTCTTGGTGGAGGCGGCTCAGGCCGGCATTTTCCAGGTCCGCAACGTACCGGAATCCGACATCGAGCCGCTGCTCGCCACCGCCTGCCCCAACATACTTTTTCCGTACGCGCGCGAGACGGTATCCGATATCGTCGGCCGCGCCGGTTTTCCGCCGGTGTACCTGGCGCCGGTGAATTTCGACGCGATTTATATGCAACGGCTGCAGCAGGAGCAGGAGCAGGGGCAGGCCGGACCGAAAATAGAAATCGCACATTGACCTGATGCGGCCATGCGGCGCTTTCTCTTACTGCTCCTGCTGATTGCATCGCCCGCGCTTGCGGCGGGGGAGTTCCGCTCCATCGCCGTCAGTGCGGCGTTGATGTACGACGCACCGTCGGTCAAGGCGAACAAGCTGTACGTCGCGAGCAGGTTCTACCCGGTGGAAGTCATCGTGCAGCTCGACAACTGGATCAAGGTGCGCGATGTCGCCGGCGATCTCGCCTGGGTGCAGAAAAAAGATCTGTCCGACGTTCGCACGGTAGTGGTGACGGTGCCCCTCGCCGACGTGCGCCAACAAGCTGACGACGCCGCGCCGCTGGCGTTTCAGGCGCGCCAGGGGGTCGCGCTGGAAATCCTCGAACTTGGCCCGGGTCCCTGGGTCAAGGTCCGCCACAGCGACGGCCAGACCGGGTACGTTCGCGCGGACCAAGTCTGGGGATTGTAAGGGCCTGGCGCGCCCGCCAGGCTGATCCCCTATGAGAATTGCCGTAATGGGCGCCGGCGCTTGGGGCACGGCGATCGCGGTGAGCCTCAGCGCCAGACACGAGACGGTGCTGTGGGGGCGCGACCGCGAGCAATGCCGGTCGATCGCAGCGGCCCGCTGTAACCAGCGCTATCTGCCTGAAATCGCCTTGCCGC
This sequence comes from uncultured Enterobacteriaceae bacterium, assembly GCA_964601155.1. Lineage (GTDB taxonomy): Bacteria > Pseudomonadota > Gammaproteobacteria > Burkholderiales > SG8-39 > 2-12-FULL-64-23. Next base: position 14,740 of record CAZRMO010000024.1, on the reverse strand, counting down.
CGCAGCTCAGGGTCGAGGCAGAATTTTCCGCCGCAGTCTCAGACGCGGAACTCGTACTGGTGGCGACGCCGACGGCGGCGCTGCGTGAGCTGCTGGCCCGGCTCGCTCCCTTGCGCAAACCAGTGGTATGGCTGTGCAAGGGGTTCGAACCGCAAAGCGCCGAGTTGCCGCATCAAATTGCCGCGCGCGTGCTGACCAGCGGCAAGGCTTTCGGCGCCTTGTCGGGCCCCAGTTTTGCGCTCGAGGTCGCGCGTGGATTGCCGACGGCGCTCACGCTCGCCGCCGCCGATGCCGCGTTTAGCCAGGTCACAGCACGCGCGCTGCACGGGCCCCGCTTGCGCGTTTATTTCAGCAGCGATATCACCGGAGTCGAGATCGGCGGCGCGGTAAAGAACGTCATGGCCATCGCCACCGGCATCGCCGACGGCTTGGGACTAGGCGCCAACGCGCGCGCGGCGCTGATCACCCGCGGGCTCGCCGAAATCACCCGCCTTGGGGTAAAGCTCGGCGGACGTCCCGAGACTTTCACCGGACTCACCGGCGCCGGCGATTTGATCCTGACCTGTACCGGCGAGCTGTCGCGCAACCGGCGCGTCGGCCTCGCGCTGGCGCAAGGCAGAAAACTGGAGGACATCCTGCGCGAACTCGGGCATGTGGCCGAGGGCGTGCATACCGCCGCAGCAGTCGAGAAGCGCGCCAGAGAGTCAGGCGTGGATATGCCGATCACCCGATCGGTATGCGCCGTTCTGTTCGGCGGAGTTTCGCCGCGCGAGGCGGTGGAACAATTGCTCGCTAGGGATCCAAGAGAAGAGGCGTAGAACCTGTTGCAAAATGAATTTTGCAACAGGCAAATTTAGGCGAGTATGAGGGGAAACGCCTCGAAGGAAGTCCCCGCAGGGGATATCCCCTCATTTTGAAACGAACGCCTAGACGGCTCCGGCAAAGCCCTGCTGACGCCAAGCTTCGTATACTGCCACCGCGACCGCATTGGAAAGATTGAGACTGCGATTGTCGGGCCGCAGCGGCAGCCGCAGGCGCCGCTCTTCGGGTACGCTGCCGAGTATTTCCGGCGGCAGGCCGCGCGTTTCGGGTCCGAACAGCAGCGCGTCGCCTGCGCAGTACGCGGGCTCCGTGTATCGGTGCTGCGCGCGCGTGGAGAACGCGAACAGGCGCCTGCCGCGCAGATGTTCGCAGGCCGCTTGCCAATCCTTATGCACGATCAGCGCGGCATACTCGTGGTAATCGAGGCCGGCGCGCTTCAATTCGCGGTCCTCCAGGCGAAAGCCCAAGGGCTCGACCAGGTGCAAAGTGGCGCCGGTGTTGGCGGCAAGGCGGATGATATTGCCGGTATTGGGCGGGATTTCCGGCTGGTAGAGAACGATGTCAAACATCGCGCGTGGTGCGTGCGATCACCCAATTTTCGACGCGCGCAGCGCCGTTCTTCTTGAGCGTGCGCGCGAATTCATCCAGCGTCGCGCCGGTGGTCATGACGTCGTCCACGACGGCGATGTTCAAGCCGGCAAGGTCGCTGTCGCAGGCGAAGGCACCGCGCATATTGGTCGCGCGCTCGTGCCAGGGCAGCGCGGTCTGCGCAGCAGTGTTGCGCACGCGCCGCGCGAGCCGGGCGTCCATGGCGATGCCGCTCAGACGCGACAATACCTTGGCGATCTCGGCCGCCTGATTGAAGCCGCGCTCAGCCAGACGCGCGGGATGCAGGGGCAGAGGCACGATCAGGTCCGGGCCGCGCGCGCCGCCGC
>CAZRMO010000024.1:0-12883 GCA_964601155.1 uncultured Enterobacteriaceae bacterium | reverse complement strand
GCCGCCTGGCACAGCAGGCAGTCCTGGCCCAGCAGCGCATGCCCGATTGTTCTGCCGGCTTTCAGAAACGGGCGCAATGAAATTGACAAGTGGAAATGCTTCCCTGAAGATGCGCTGGTCGCTCAAGCGGAAACAGAGTAACCATGAACCCGATGGTGGTCAAATCCGGCGCCGCCGGCGTCGGCTGCGGATGAAATCCATATTGACGCTCGCGGGCGAGCTTGTCGCCGGCAAGACGACGAGCCAGGCTTTGGTCGAGGACGCGCTGACGCGCATCGCCGCGCCCTCCGGCGAAGGCGCGCGCGTGTTCCTGCGCACGCACCGCGAATCGGCGCTGGCCGAAGCGCGGGCGAGCGATGCCTTGCGCGTGCATGGGATTGTGCCCTCGCCGCTTGCCGGCATACCGATATCGGTGAAGGATTTGTTCGATGTCGCCGGCGACATCACGCGCGCCGGGTCGAAGGTGCTCGCCGATTCCGCGCCGGCAAAGACCGATGCCCTGGTGGTGCGCAGGCTGCGCCAAGCGGGCGCAATCATCGTCGGCCGTACCAATATGGTCGAATTCGCGTTCTCGGGACTGGGCCTCAATCCACATTACGGCACGCCGAAAAATCCCTGGGACCGCGCCACCGGACGCATTCCGGGCGGCTCGTCTTCGGGGGCTGCGGTGTCCGTAGCGGACGGCATGGCGGCGATGGGGCTGGGCACGGACACCGGCGGCTCCGTGCGCATCCCGGCCGCGCTGTGCGGCCTCACCGGCTTCAAGCCGACCGCCAGGCGCATCCCTACCGACGGAACTTTTCCGCTCTCGAACACCCTGGATTCGATCGGGCCGATCGCGCGCAGCGTGGCCTGTTGCGCTCTCGTCGACAGCGTACTCGTGGGTACAGCGCCGCTGGTGCCGCCGGCGCTGCCGCTCAAGGGCCTGCGCCTGGGTTTGGTGCAGGACTATGTTCTGGACGGACTGGACAGCGCCGTGGCGGAGGCTTTCGGCAGAGCGCTCGCCCGGCTGTCTCAGGCAGGGGCGCACGTGACCGACGTGCGCTTCGAGGCCCTGCGGCGGCTGCCGCAGATCAACCAGAAAGGCAGTCTGGTCGTGGCCGAGGCCTATGCGCTGCATCGCGATCTGATCGCGCGCCGCGAGACTGAGTACGACCCGCGCGTGGCATCGCGCGCCCTGCGCGGCGCCGACATCAGCGCGGCCGACTATATCGACGCGTTGAATCAGCGCATGGACATGATCGCCGAGAGCGCGCGCCTGGCCGCGCCCTACGATGCATTGCTCATGCCCACAGTGGTTATGGTCGCGCCAGCCATTGCCCCCCTGGAGACCGACGATGCGCTCTACGGCAAGACCAATCTCGCCATGCTGCGCAATACTAGCGTGGTTAATTTTCTCGACGGCTGCGCCCTGTCCATTCCCTGCCACGAGCCGGGCGCCGCCCCGGTGGGCCTGATGGCCGTGGGACAGGCCGGGGAGGACCGGCGCCTGCTCGCTGTCGGGCAGGCGCTCGAAGCGGCCTTGCGCGCGTGAGGTCCGAAACAAGCATGGGCGTGGCGCCCGCGCTCCCGGGGGGCATGCGCTGAGCGTGCCCGCGATAGACCGCCGCGCCGTGCGCCGCGCGTATTCCCGCGCGGCGGTCGGCTACGCCGGCGCTGCCGTGCTCGCGCGCGAAGTGGAGATGCGCATGCTGGAGCGCTTGCAGTACATCAAGCTTGCACCACAGTGCGTACTGGACGCGGGTTGCGGCGACGGCCACGGCGCCAGGCGCCTGGCCGAGGTGTATCCGCAGGCACAAGTGCTGGGACTGGATTTCGCCTACCCGATGCTGCAGGCCGCGCGCGGCCAGCGCGCCTGGCTGCGGCGAATCATCGCGGGCGAGCGCGTGGCTTACCTGTGCGCCGATTTGGCTGCCGTGCCCTTGGCCGCGGCGAGCGTGAATCTCGCCTGGTCCAATCTGGCCATGCATTGCATGGGAGATCCGCTACCGGCGCTGAAGGAACTGCGGCGTGTGCTGAAGGTCGGCGGACTGCTGATGTTCAGCTGCTACGGACCGGACACCCTGAAGGAACTCAGGAGCGCATTTGCCGCGCACGACGGCGCAGCGCATGTGCACGACTTCATCGACATGCATGATCTGGGCGACATGCTGTCGGCATGCGGTTATGCCGAACCGGTGATGGACATGGAAGTCATCACGCTCACCTACGCTGACGTGGACGCGCTATTCGCCGACCTGCGGGCGACCGGTCAGGTGAATGCGCTCGCCGCGCGCAGGCGCGGGCTCAGCGGCAAGGGCGTGTTTAGCGCCATGCGCGCGGCCTACGCGAACCTGCGCCGCGACGGCAGGCTGCCGGCAAGCTTCGAAATCGTCTACGGGCACGCATGGAAGCCGCAGCAGCGCTTCGCCGAAGACGGGAGCGCGATTGTCAGGCTAGAATTGCCGCGCGCCAAGCCGCGCTGATTTGATTTCTTGATTTCCGGATTACTGACGGCAATACGAGGGAAAAGCTTGATTAACTCGGCTTTCGTATGATACGGTACCGAACTTTTTTTGGCTCGGTCTACATGTTTGGCGCGATCTACATGTTTGGCTCTGTCTACCTGCCAGTGCGAGGGAACGATGAATAGCGTGCTTGGACGACTAATGGGTGGCCTGCTGCTGGCGCTCTACACGGCGTTGGCGTCCGCCGACTACCGAGTCAATTTTCAGCCTCCCGCGACCCCGGTCGCGAGCGACATCTACCATCTGCACATGCTGATGATGTACGTCATCGTGGTGATATTCTGCCTCGTCTTCGGCGTGATGTTCTACTCCATCTATGCCCACCGCAAGTCTGTCGGGCACAAGGCCGCGCAATTCCACGAGAACACCACCGTGGAAATCATCTGGACCATAATCCCGTTCCTGATCCTCATCGGCATCGCCTGGCCCGCGACCAAGGTCGTGATTGCCTACAAGGACACGTCCGACCCCGACATCACCATCAAGGTCACCGGCTACCAATGGAAATGGGGCTACGACTACCTCAAAGGCGAAGGCGCGGGCATTTCGTTCCTGTCCACGCTCGACACGCCGCAGGATGAAATCTACAACCGCAAGCCGAAGGACGAGCACTACCTGCTCGAAGTGGATCACCCGCTGGTGGTGCCGGTGGACAAAAAAGTGCGCATCCTGACGACCGCCGCTGACGTGATCCATTCTTTCTGGGTGCCGGCCTTCGGCATCAAGCAGGACGCCTTTCCGGGCATCGTGCGCGATACCTGGTTCAGGGCCGACAAGGAAGGTACTTACCGCGGCCAATGCGCGGAACTGTGCGGCAGGGGGCATGGCTTCATGCCGATCGTGGTGAAGGTGGTCTCGGAGCAACAGTACACCCAGTGGGTCGCAAAGCACGCACCAAAGGTGGCCGTTGCGGCTGCCGGCCAGGAAACAAAGGCGGCCGGTGCGGTCGCCGGCCGTGAATCAAACGTGGCCGCTGCGGCCGAGGAACCGAACAAGCACTGGACGCTGGCCGAGTTGAAGGCCAGGGGCGAGAAGGTATATGCCGCCCATTGCGTGGCCTGCCACCAGGCGAACGGCAAGGGACGGCCGCCGATGTTTCCTGCGCTGGACGGCTCCAAGATCGCGACCGGCCCCAAAGCGGCGCATATCAACAGGGTGCTCAACGGCAAGCCGGGCACTGCCATGGTGGCGTTCGGCAAGCAGCTGTCGGACACCGACATCGCCGCCGTGATCACCTATGAGCGCAACGCCTGGGGCAACAAGATGGGAGACATGGTGCAGCCGGCAGAAGTCAAGGCAGCGCGCAAGTAACGATTCGAATTCCAGGAGAAACGCATGAGCGCAGTCATCGATACCCCCCTCGGCCACGCAGCGGATCACGACGATCACGCGCATCCTCCCTCGGGATTTATGCGTTGGGTGACGACCACCAACCACAAGGACATCGGCACGATGTACCTGTGGTTCTCGTTCACCATGCTGCTGGTGGGAGGGGCGCTGGCGATGACCATACGCGCCGAATTGTTCGAGCCCGGCCTTCAGATCGTAACGCCTGAGTTCTTCAACCAGCTCACCACCATGCACGGCCTGATCATGGTGTTCGGCGCGATCATGCCGGCTTTCGTCGGCTTCGCCAATTGGCAGATCCCGATGATGATAGGCGCGCCGGACATGGCGTTCGCGCGCATGAACAACTGGAGTTTCTGGCTGCTGCCGGTGGCGGGGACGCTGCTGATCGCCTCGTTTTTCGCCCCGGGCGGCGCCCCCGCGGCCGGATGGACCATCTACGCGCCCTTGTCCATCCAGATGGGCCCGGGCATGGATCTCGGCATATTCGCCCTGCATATCATGGGCATCTCCAGCATCATGGGCTCGATCAACATCATCACCACCATCCTGAACATGCGCGCACCGGGGATGACGCTGATGAAAATGCCGATGTTCGTGTGGACCTGGCTGATCACCGCTTACCTGCTGATCGCGGTGATGCCGGTACTCGCCGGCGCCATCACCATGACGCTGACCGACCGCCATTTCGGCACCTCGTTCTTCAACGCGGCCGGCGGCGGCGACCCGGTGATGTTCCAGCACATTTTCTGGTTCTTCGGCCATCCCGAGGTCTACATCATGATCCTGCCGGCCTTCGGCATCATCAGCCAGGTGATCCCGGCATTCTCGAGGAAGCCGCTGTTCGGGTACGCCTCGATGGTGTACGCCACGGCGTCGATCGCGATCCTCTCGTTCATCGTCTGGGCGCACCACATGTTCACCGTCGGGCTGCCGACCGCCGGCCTCCTGTTCTTCATGTACTCCACCATGCTGATTGCGGTGCCCACCGGGGTGAAGGTGTTCAACTGGCTCGCGACCATGTGGAGGGGCTCGATGACCTTCGAGACGCCGATGCTGTTCGCGGTCGGTTTTCTTTTCGTGTTCACCATGGGCGGGTTCACGGGACTGATGCTCGCGATCATGCCGGTGGACGTGCAGTTGCAGGATACCTACTACGTCGTGGCGCATTTCCACTATGTGCTGGTGGGAGGCGCGTTGTTCGCGATCTTCTCCGGAGCTTATTTCTGGCTGCCGAAGTGGACCGGTCGCATGTACGACGAAACCCTGGGCAAGTGGCACTTCTGGTTGTCGATCGTGTTCTTCAACATCACTTTCTTCCCGATGCACTTTCTCGGTCTCGCCGGCATGCCGCGGCGCATCCCCGACTATGCCAGCCAGTTCACCAATTTCAACCAGATCGCCAGCGTGGGCGCGTTCGGCTTCGGCCTGACCCAGCTGCTGTTTCTGTACATCGTGCTCAAGTGCGGACCGTTGGGCAAAGGCGAGAAAGCCCCGGCCCGGCCGTGGGAAGGCGCCGATTCCCTGGAGTGGACGCACCTGCCGAGCCCGGCGCCCTATCACAGCTTTCATGAGCAGCCGGAAGTGAAGTGATGCACGGTGCTTGCATGAGCGGCGGGAACCCGAAAAACACGAGAACTGCGCTGATCCTGACCGCGCTGGCATTCGCGGTCTTCGTCGTAACAGTGCTCAAGTACTGGTTGGCGCAATGAGCGCGGCCTCCGCCCCGGCGCAAGGAGCACCGGAGAGGCTGCGGGTGGTGGCATCGGGCATGCTCGGTGGCGGCGCGGTGCGCAAGGTGGGCCGGGGGTGACGGTGGCGCAAGCTCAAAAAAAGGCTTCGCCGCTGCAGGTAGCGAAGGCGGTGTTCTGGTCCTTCTTCGGCATACGCAAGCGCCGCGACTACGAGACTGACAGTGTGCAGATAAAGCCGCATCAGGTGATTGTCGCCGGCCTGATCGGAGCAGCGGTTCTGGTGCTGAGTTTGATACTGCTGGTGCACTTTGTCGTCGGCAAGCTGACTTAAATCGAGGAGAACAACATGAGCGATCACGCTCAACATTATTTCGTACCGCAGCCATCCCATTGGATGATCGTCGGCTCGTTCGCGCTGTTCTTTATGGCGGGCGGCGCGGCGATGTGGTTCAACGGAGCGGAGATCGGCCGCTATGGCGTGCTCGTCGGTTTCGCCCTGCTCGTATACATGATGTTCCGCTGGTTCGGGGATGTGGTGCGCGAGTCCGAAAGCGGCAAGTACGGAAAGTGGGAGGACGTCTCGTTCCGCTGGGGCATGAGCTGGTTCATTTTCTCGGAGGTGATGTTCTTCGCCGCGTTCTTCGGCGCGCTGTTCTATGCACGCGTCCTCTCAGTTCCTGATCTCGGCAGTCTGCTCAGCAGGGAAGTGCTGTGGCCGCATTTCAGCGGCCAGTGGCCAAGCGCGGGTCCGGGCTTCAAGGACGCATTCACGCCGGTGGCGGCCTGGGGTATTCCTGCGCTCAACACCCTGCTGCTGCTGACTTCCGGCGTGACCATCACCATCGCCCACTACGGCATGATCGAGGGCAACCGCGCAAAGCTCAAACTGTGGCTGTTCCTGACCATCGTTCTGGGCGTCACTTTCCTCGGCTTCCAGGCCTTCGAATATTCCCATGCCTATTCGGAACATCACCTCAGCCTGAGCAGCGGGGTCTACGGCTCCACCTTTTTCATGCTAACGGGCTTTCACGGCTTCCACGTGACCGTAGGCGTGATCATGCTTAGCACCATGCTGTTCCGCTCGTTCGCAGGTCATTTCAAACCCGAGCACCATTTCGCCTTCGAGGCCGTGGCCTGGTACTGGCACTTCGTCGACGTGGTGTGGCTGCTGCTGTTTATTTTCGTCTACTGGATATAGCGCCAAAGAAGCGGTTGCGTGCGGTCGTGAGGATCGGCGACGGCGGGGCGGTGTATCGCAGCGGTTTTTCGATGCGCCGCAAGCTGTGGGGCGCCTTTCCTGAGGCCTGAAGGACTTCTCTAGCTGAGCTTTCCCGGGATCAGGCCAAAGTAGTAGCCCGCCATGAGCATCAGGAACAGGACAAACGACAGGCCGACGCGCAGCGCCAGGGCTCTGACGGTGCGTTTCGAGTGACCGTGATCGGTTACCAGGAAAAACAGGCCCGAGCCCAGGCTGGCGAGAATCAGGACCACGAATATGATGACGACGATTTTCATTGCGGGCAGCGACGGAATTTGCTGAGTGTATCCCAGTCAAACAAGCCCTGCCAGAGAAAAGGTCAATGCACTGATGCTGGGAAACAGGCGTTTTCGCCCCGCCTTCGTGCCAAGCGTTGCGGCGCTGGCTGCGATCGCGCTCACCGTGTCGCTCGGCAACTGGCAGACGCGCCGCGCCGAGGAAAGGCTCGCGCTCGGCCGCAGGCTTGACGACGCCGCGCAGCAGACGGCGCGTACCTTGCCGCCGAGCCCGGTCGAAGTGCATGACTACGAATTCCGCCGCATCCGCGCGCGCGGCGAGTATTCGGCCAAGCATACCATCCTGCTCGACAACAAGGTGCTGCACGGCGTTCCCGGCTACCAGGTGGTGACGCCGTTGAAGATCGCCGGTGGCGACAGGTACGTGCTGGTGAACCGCGGCTGGGTGGCCGCGGGAGCCCGGCGCGATGTCCTGCCGCAGATCAAGACGCCTGCCGGGACCCAGACCGTGGAGGGCATCGGCGTCGTGCCGAGCAAGTACATCCTCGAACTGGGCGCAAGAACCGAGGAAGGCATCGTGTGGGAGAACCTAGTGCTCGCGCGCTATGCAAAGTGGTCCGGACTGAAGTTGCAGCCCATCGTGCTGCAGCAGACGAGCAAGGCCGCCGACGGCCTGGTGCGCTCCTGGTCGCGACCGGACACCGGCGCGGACCGGAACCGTGGCTACGCCTTCCAGTGGTACGCACTCGCAACCACAATCCTGATTACCTATGTCGCGCTCAGCTTCAAACGAACTGCCTGATCCGCTTCCCGGGCGCCTCAAGATGCTGGCGATCGCGGCGCTGTGCCTCGCGCCCTTCATCGCCGCTCTGATCGCCTATTATTACTGGCACCCGCAGAGCCGCACGAACTATGGCGAACTAATTACGCCGCGCACGCTCACCGATCCGCCGCTGCGCCGACTGGATCAGCGCCCGTTCAGATTGTCCTCGCTCAGGGGCAAGTGGGTTCTGCTGCAACTCGATCAGGCCGCTTGTCCGGCGGAATGCCAGGCCAAGCTGTACGACATGCGCCAAGTGCGCCTCGCCCAGGGACGGGAAATGGGGCGCGTCGAGCGTGTCTGGCTGATCCTGGACGAGGCGCCGCTACAGACGCTGCTGATGCGCGAGTACGACGGCACGCATATGCTGCGCGCCGCCGGCAGCCCGATCATCGCCGAGTTTCCGCCGGCGGGTGGGGCGCGCGATCACATTTATCTGATCGACCCGCATGGCAACCTGATGCTGCGCTTCCCCAAGAACGCCGATCCGAGCAGGATGTACAAGGATCTGAAGCTATTGCTAAGGGCTTCGCGCATAGGTTAGGCGCGTTTGCGCATCATGATAAACTCCACCCTCATTTTTTCTCGATAAGCTCATGGCCCCGCAACTCATCTTGCACGACACCGCGCAGCGCATGCGCCAGTTCTACGCTCTGACCAAGCCGCGCGTGACCATGCTCGCCGTATTCTGCGCGGTGATCGGTATGTTCCTCTCCACACCGGGGATGGTGCCTTTGCGCGTGCTGTTCGCCGGCGCCGCCGGCATCGCCCTGCTCGCGGGCGCGGCTTTTGCCATCAACTGCCTGATCGAACAGGAAATCGACGCCAAAATGGCGCGTACCCGTTGGCGCCCCTTGCCGCGCGGGGAGCTGACGTCCCTGCAGACGGTCGTTTTCGCCGGCATGATCGGCGGCATCGGCATGTTCCTGCTCTACCGTTATGTCAACGCGCTCACCATGTGGCTCACCCTCGGCACTTTTGTCGGCTACGCGATCATCTACACTATCCTGCTGAAGCCCGCGACGCCGCAAAACATCGTCATCGGCGGGCTCTCCGGGGCGATGCCGCCGCTGCTGGGCTGGACTGCGGTCACCGGGAACGTGGCGCCCGATGCGTTGTTGCTGGTGTTGATTATCTATGCCTGGACGCCGCCGCATTTCTGGGCGCTCGCGCTGTACCGCACCGAGGATTTCAACCGCGCCGGCCTGCCGATGCTGCCGGTCACGCACGGACAGGAATTCACGCGGCTGTATGTGCTGCTGTACACCCTGATTCTGATCGCGAGCACCCTGCTGCCGTTCGTCTACGGCATGAGCAGCTGGATCTATCTGGTCGCCGCGCTCGTCCTGGACGGCGTGTTCCTGTACTACGCGGTCAAAATCTACACCGCCTACAGCGACCGGTTGGCGCAGCAGATGTTCCGCTATTCCGTGATCTACCTGGCCGGCCTGTTCACCGCGCTGCTGCTGGACCACTATGTCTGAGCGTGTGCTTCAGGCTGGCTGATACGATTCCTGATTCAGGAGGAACATGAACGTGCCTCCCCTCGTTTTCCCGTGAGCGTTAATGAATTGCGCCGCTTTTGCGTTTTGCTCTTCGCGTTGGTCCTTGCCGGCTGCGGTATGCCCAAGCCGGGGTTCAAGAGCAATGACATCACCGGCAGCGACTGCTGCCGGCAGTTCCGCCTGACGGACCAGAACGGCAAGACGCGCACGCTTGCGGATTTTCGTGGCAAGGCGGTGGTGATGTTCTTCGGCTATACGCAATGCCCCGACGTTTGTCCGACCACCCTGGCGGACCTGAAGTCGGTGATGCGGCAGCTCGGGCCGGACGCACAACGGGTGCAGGTTCTGTTTGTGACCCTCGACCCGGAGCGCGACACGCGCGCGCTGCTGGCCCAATATGTCGCCGCGTTCGATCCGAGCTTCCTCGGCTTGTACGGCGACGTCGAGACGACGGCGAAGACCGCCAGGGAATTCCACGTGTTTTACCAGAAGCAGCCGGGCCCCACGCCCGGCAGCTACACGCTGGAACATACTGCCGGCAGTTATGTTTTCGATCCCCAGGGGCGGGTGCGGCTGTTCGTGCACTACGGCGATCCCGGGGCGAACCTGGTTTCCGATCTGCGTACCCTGCTTAGGCAGGGGTAGGCGCGCCGGCGCCCGGCTTAGTCCGCCGCGAGCACGCCTTTCATTTTCTGCATTGCCTTGGCCTCGACCTGGCGGATGCGCTCTGCGGAAACCTTGAATTCGGCCGCAAGCTCGTGCAGCGTCGCCGGATCCTTCTCGCGCAACCAGCGCGCCTCGATAATGCGGCGGCTGCGCTCATCCAGGCTGGCAAGGGCCGTTTTCAGGCCATCCGAGCCGACGCGCTCGGATTCGTCGGACTCGAGCAATTTCGAGGGCTCGTTATCCGTATCGGACAGGTAGGCGATGGGCGCGTAGCTTTGCTCGTCATCGTCGCTGCCCTCCAAGGCGACGTCCTGGCCGGAGATGCGCATTTCCATTTCCCTGACTTCCTCCGGCTTGACGCGAAGCTGCCGCGCCATGTCTTCGATCGCCTCCTGCGACAGCGGCCCCAGGCCTGTTTTCATCGAGCGCAGGTTGAAGAACAGCTTTCTCTGCGCCTTGGTGGTGGCGATTTTCACAAGCCGCCAGTTTTTCAGGATGAACTCGTGCATTTCGGCCTTGACCCAGTGAATGGCAAAGGACACCAGGCGCACATTGCGTTCTGGGTCGAAGCGCCTCACCGCCTTCATCAGGCCGATGTTCCCTTCCTGGATCAGGTCGGCGTGGGGCAGGCCGTAGCCGAGGTAGCCGCGGGCGATGGCCACGACTACGCGCAAATGCGAAACGACCAAAGCGCGCGCAGCGTCGATGTCGTTCTCGTCGCGCAGCTTGCGCGCCAGGCGCAGCTCCTCTTCCGCGGTCAGCAGCGGAAAGCGGTTTACCGTCGCGATATAGGACTCCAGGCTTCCTAAAGCGGAAGGCACAGGTAAGGTCATAACTTGATTCATATTTTCGCTTCCTTTTAATGTAGCGCTCAGCGGTGCACCCCTTAGGGACCTGCACCGCTTCGCACGCTGACACAGGTCAATTTTAGCACTCTCGGGGTTCGAGTGCCAATGGCGAAATAAGTTCCGCGGCCACTCCTTGAAGGAAGGTGTCGCGACAGGCTGTCAGGCTTTATCTGGGCTCTATTTCAGATAAGTGTCTACTCACTGACATATGCGCTCCCAGCCAGCCCAGAATGGCGGAAAAGGCGAGCAGGGCGAGGCAGTCCGATAAACCGAAGAAATCGAGCCTGAAGTCCGAGCCGTAGAGCTGCGCCAGTTCGACGATGCTTCGATTCAGGATGCGCATGCACAAGTATACGATGCCGAGGGCGGCGAGGCCCCCCAGCGCACCCTGGATAAAGCCGAGGTGAAAAAAGGGCCGGCGGATGAATGCGTCGGTTGCGCCTATCAGCTTACTCACTTCGATCTCGTCCTTTTGCGTCAGGATCTGCAGCCGTATGGTGTTAAAGGTCACCGCCACCAGCCCTGCGGCCAGTAGCGCTGCGAGGATCAGCACCGCCGTCCGGCCGAGCTGCAGCAGACTTTCTAGACGTTTCACCCAGGCCGAGTCGATCTGAACGTGGGCGACTTTGGGCAGGGCTTTAAGCTGTGGTTCCAGTTCTTCCAGTTCCGCCGCGCTGCTGCCGGTCTCGAGTACGAAAACGTCGGGCAGGGGATTGTTTTGCAGGGTGGCGATGACATCGGACAGGTTCTCCGACCGTTTCAGATCCTCCAAGGCCTGATCGCGCGAAATGAAACGCAGCGCGCGCACGCCGGGAAGCTGCTTCAGGCGCGTCTCCAAGGCCGCGATATCCGCCTTGTTCGCGTCGCGCGCAAGGAACAGGCTGATTTGCGGGTTAGCGGCGAACTGGCGTGCAACGCCGCCGAGGCTCTGCAGCAGCAGGTAGCCCCCCAGGGGCAACGCCAGGGCGACCCCGATCACCGTTACGTTGAGCAGCGTCCCGAGGGGATTGCTTGCCAGCCGCCTGAGCGTGAGACCCAGCGTCTGCCAGTGCTGGCGCAGCCAGATGCTCACTGCTCCAGCCTGCCTTGCTTGAGGGCGAGCACGCGCGGGTTCGCGCGTTGCAGCAGGGCATCGTCGTGGGTGGAGATCAGCACGGTTACGCCGACTTGGTTGAAGGCGCGGAACATCTCCATGATCTCGTCGGCCGACGCGGAATCCAGACTGGCTGTCGGCTCGTCGGCGAGCAGGATGCCGGGGCGGTTTACCACGGCACGCGCGATGCACAGGCGCTGCTGTTCCCCTCCGGAAAGCGTGATCGGGTTGGCCCTCTCCCGCGCCAGCAGGCCCACCTTGTCCAGCGCCGCGCGCGCACGCCGCGCCGCTTCCTTGTGCGGGTGGCCGGTGAGCGCGAGCGGCAGTATCACGTTGTCGAATACGCTCCTGTCATAGAGCAACTTCTGGTCCTGGAAAATGAGACCGAGATTGCGCCGCAGATAGGGGATGGCCGCGCGGCGCATGCTGCCTATGTTTTGGCCGTTCACCAGCACGGTACCGCTGGTCGGACGCTCGATCGCGGGTATCAGCTTGAGCAGGGTGCTCTTGCCCGCGCCGGAGCGACCGGTAACGAACACCAGTTCGCCGGCCTCGATCTCGAACGAAAGCTCGGCTAGCGCCTCGTGGCCGCCGCGATAACTCTTGCGCACCTGGCTGAAGCTGATCATCTGAAAACGCGGAACGCGTGCAAGATTAGAGCCCCTAACACAATGAAACGCGCGTGCGACTATGGCGTTTGGGATGCAGCGCAAGGCGCGGCGGCGCAGCTTGGGTGGTCCCCAAGCAAGCCGGCGCAACGCGGCGATGCGCCCAAACGCCGACGTCCCTTCGGGTTGCGGCCAGGACGGGCGGCTGCGGCGTTGCGCCACTTGGCAAGGGAACAACCCTTGCCGGCGCGCCGCGCCTTGCATCCATCCCGTCCTGGCCGCAACGCATCACGTGTTTCAT
>CAZRMO010000023.1:0-41652 GCA_964601155.1 uncultured Enterobacteriaceae bacterium | reverse complement strand
GGGTCGACTAGGGCCGCTGGCCCGAAAAAGCTGAGCCGCGGCAATCAGTCGTGAACCCGCCGCTGCCACTGAATTCGAGCACTTCCTCCCCCTTAATAGCTGTTCGAGACGGCACCGGCCACTCAAATTCTCGCCGCCAATTACCGTAGCTGATCGAAGCGGACATCCGCGGAAATGGAAAACCTCGCCGAAGCGGGGTCTGCCTTCCTCTCAATTTATACCTGGCACCGAAAGTGCCGGCCGGGTCCATATCGCGGCCGCGCCGAAGCGTGCGGCGCAGAGTGGTCACGCCTCACACGTACCCGAGCCAGAGTGAAGCCATCATCGCAACGCCGAGCAGCAGGATGATCAGACCGGCAATCAGATGCATGATGTGCAGGTGGCTGGTTCGCCATGCTTCGGCTTTCTCCGCGGTCGTCAGTCCGAAATAGACTGCGGCGGTGATCGCGATCATCGGCACGACAAATACCACGTTGTAGAGCACGAGCCATAGCATCGCGGCCGCGCGGGTTTCGGTCCTGGCCAGCAAGCCGAGAATCACGATGTACGGCCCCGACGTGCACGGCAGCAGGAACAGACTGACGACGAAGCCGATCAGGAACGCGCCTGGAATCGAGGTGACATGCTGGATGAGTCCCTTGAGCTTCGGCCGCCAGCTCAGCGGCACTTCCATGATGAACCATTTGCCGTACCAGAGGTAATCCTTGAGATTGAGCAGGCCGATCAAAATGGCCAGCACGGCGACGGCGACATAAAGCCCATGGGTGACACCGGCGGCCTCTACGGCCGAATAGAGTCCAAGCCCCATCAGGTAGTAGGAAATGAAAACCGAAAGGGAGAACGCCAGGCCCGCGTAAAGCGCGCGCTTCCGGCTGCCCGCGCCGAGCACGGCGGTGATCAGTATGATCAGCACCGCGAACGCGCACGGATTGATGGCATCGACGGCGGCCCCGGACAGTACCGCCGACAGCGTCAGGGTGCGCGCCTGCGCTGTGCCTCGAACGCGACCGAGGGGCGACGCGCAGCCCTGCGCGAGGCAGCGCCGGACTTGCCGTTCGATTTCGGGCTGCATGCTCTCGGCGTAGCCGCTGAACACGCGGTCGCCCAGGAACACGGTCGGCACCCCTTCGATCTTGAATTTGTAGGCGTCGGCCACGCGCTCGAACAGTCGTGCGTTGCCGGCATCGGAATTAACTTCGTAGTCGCGCACGCGTAACTGTGGATATCGCTCATGCAGCGTGGCAAGGTAGCTCTGCATGGCCACGCAATGCGGGCAACCGCGAGCGTAGAACAGCACGAGCTCGGCCGGCCTGGCATCCTGCGCCGAGACTGGCGCCGCGCCGGAACACGCGGCGACCAGCAGCAGGAGGGCCAGGAAAGCGTTGCGCATGATGCCCGGCGCAGCCGTAGATCGGGATTTCATTTTTGCCTGACGAATCTCGGGTACATCAACACCAAACAGACTGCCGGAATGGCGATCAGTAAGGCCAACTGCAGCAACTCCAGCATTTCATGTCCGGACTGTTCGGTGTTGATTTTGATCAACCGGTCACGGAATGAAAGGCAGACGAAAAAATGACAGAAAATTCAATCCGGCCGCGCAACTCTCCCGCCAATCCCGT
Organism: uncultured Enterobacteriaceae bacterium; assembly: GCA_964601155.1. Classification (GTDB taxonomy): domain Bacteria; phylum Pseudomonadota; class Gammaproteobacteria; order Burkholderiales; family SG8-39; genus 2-12-FULL-64-23. The sequence continues at coordinate 40,030 of CAZRMO010000023.1, read as the reverse complement.
CGGCAGGTCGCGAGCACCGGCACACGCACCATTGCGAATGCGTAGCCCTTTAGGGGTCTGCTCAAATTGCTTCGCCCCGTTTTTTATTGGCCTTTGGGCGCGTGCTTCTAGTCGAAGCCGACGATTTCGACCCAGTTGGCGCCCTTGCCGCCAGGGTATTGCTGCAGCCGCGCGAGCGCGCCGCTTTGCGCGTCGATCGCATATACCGAGATCGTATCCGACCTCTCCCCGCAGGCGACCAGGTAGCGGCCCCGCGCGTCGATGGCGAATCCGCGCGGCTGGGGCTCGGTGGGCGTACTGCCGAGGTAAGTCAGTTTTCCGCTTGCGCCGTTCACCTTGAATCCCCCGAGCGTGCTGCTGGTCCTTTCCGAGACGTAAAGAAACTTGCCGTCCGGCGTCAGGTGGATGTCGGCGGCCCAGATGTCGCGCTCGCGGTTGCGCGCCGGCGCGGTATCGGCAGTGCCCACGGCCGCGCGCGGCGCGCCGGGCACGAGCTGCGTATCCGGCGGCAGTGCCGATGCCGAGCCGATCTCGGCGAGCAGCCCGGTATTGCCATCGAGCGCAAAGGTCGTCACGGTAGCCAGCAGTTCGCTCAGCACGTAAAGGAACTTGTTGTCGGCCGAGGACACGAAGTGGCGCGGCCCGGTCCCGGGCTGCATTTGCGCGACCGCGGGCGTGTTGGAAGCAAGGCGCCCGGAGTTCGCGTCGAAAGTGAACTGGAATATCTGGTCGCTGCCCAGCGTCGGCACATAGACGTAGCGGTTGCTCTCGTCGCAGCGTATCGAGTGCGCGTTGCGTCCGACCGGTATCAGCTGCAGCGGCGTCGCGGCGACGCGCCCGTCGGCGCCGACCGCGTTGACGCTGATCCGGTGCGCATGGTACGAGGCGCCGAACAGGTAGCGCCCGCTGCGATCGAGCACGATGTAGGGGCAGCTTTCCGCCAGCGGCGACACCGACAGCAGCTGCAGCGCTCCGCTGTGCGGCTCGATCGCGTAGACGTGCACCGAATATGGCCGGGAGCGCACCGCGGCGTAGAGAAAGCGCTGGTCCGGGCTCACGGCCAGAGGGCCGACGAGGTCCGCGGCCTTTACGCGCATGATCGGCTCCAGCATGCCGTCGGGCTGCATGCGGTAGCAGCCGATGTCGCCATCGGCGGCATTGGAAACATAGACAAAGGTTCCTGCCGGTGCCGGCGTGCCGCCGGCCTGCGTCTGCGCTTCAGCCACGTCATTCCCCCATCGTGAAATGATACAGCCTAGCGTAAACCGCAAGCCGCCGAAGCGCAGCTGCGCCTTCGAGCGGGACTACGCTTAAAACCCATTGCAAAATGAATTTTCCAATGGGCCAATGTAGGGGAGTATGAGGGGAGGCGCCCTTAAGGAAGTCCCCGGAGGGGATATCCCCTCATTTTGAAATAGACCCTTAGACGGCGTCGGCGAGGCGCCGGTTGGAATGCACCAGCCGCTCGATCAGCACCCGCATGCATGCCTTGTTGAAGGCCGCCTGGCAGGCATCGGTGGCGGCGCGGACCGATGCCGCCTTGATCTCGATGACAGTGACGTCGCTGCGCGCAGTAATGGTGGTGGTGCGGCGACGAATGCGGTCGGAGAAATACAGGATTTCGCCGAAGCAGCCGCCCGGCTGCACGACGGCGATGCTTTTCCCCGCGAGGCTGACGTCGACTTCGCCGTCCACCAGGAAATAGAAGTCGTCGCCCGTTTGGCCCTCGCGGATCAAGGTGTTCCCCGCCGGATTGGTCTTCCAGGCGCCGATCCGCACCAATTCCCACAGCACGACGTCGTTGAAGTCCTCGAAAAAGGGGAAGCCGCGCAGCTTGTTGAAGCGCTCGGAGTCCGAGATGGACTCGCCGACGAGGCGCAGGCTCACAAATGCCTGGCTCAGATCCTTGCCGAACTCGAGCCACGACGCGTAGCGCTCGGCCGGGTCCTTTCGCATCGCGCGCATCACGATCGCGTCGAGTAGCGGCGGCAGTTCCGGCCGCAGGCTGAGCAGGGGCGTTGGATTGGTGTAGAGGATGGCGTGGCTCAGCCCTGCCTGCGTCGACGCCTGGAACGGCAGGCGTCCGGTCAGCAGCCGATACATGGTGACGCCCAGGGAATAAATGTCGGTCTGCTGCGTGAGCGTCTCCATGCAGATCTGCTCGGGCGACATGTAAGAGGGCGAGCCGACGCCCGCGATCTGCGTCGTATCCTGCGCCGGGCGCTGCTGGAACGAGGCGCCGAAATCGCTCACCTTGGTCTCGCCGCTTTTGGACAGCAGAATGTTGCCCGGCTTGATGTCGCGGTGAATGACGCCGTGCCGGTGCGCGTACTCGAGCGCGCGGATGCATTTGAAGATGATCTCCACCACCTTGTTGAGCGGCAGCAGGGTGGATACGTCGGAGTGCGCCTCGAGCGTGGTGCCGGGCACGTACTCCATCACGACGTAGCTGTAGTCGGCCTCCTGCGCCGCGTCGAGGATATCGACGATGTGGGGGTGGTTGAGCTTGCCCGCGAGGGAGGCTTCGGCGACAAACGCCTTGAACATCATGCGCTGCGCCTGCGGATCGGCATGGTGGTCGAACTGGAAAACCTTGATGGCGACGTCCCGGGCGGCAAATGGATCGCGCGCAAGGTACACGCGGCTGGTCGCGCCGCTGCCGATCTCGCGCAGGACCGGGTACTTCCCCAGACGTTGCGGCAGCCGGGGACTCACTGCGGCCTCAGGCAGGCGCTGATGTTTTGCAGCAGTTCGGCCTCCTGGAAGGGTTTGCCGATGAAGGCGCTAACGCCCAGGGCCGCCGCACGACTGCGGTGCTTCCCGGCGGTGCGCGACGAGATGACGATGATCGGAATGCCGAGCGTGCGCGCATCGCCGCGCACGCTGCGGGTGAGGTCGAAGCCGTCCATGCGCGGCATTTCGATGTCGACCAGCATGACGTCGGGCAGGTGGTCCCTGAGTTTCTCGATCGCATCCAGGCCGTCTTTTGCCGTGATCACGCGGTAGCCCTCGCGCTCGAGCAGGCGGCTGGTGAACTTGCGCACCGTGAGCGAGTCGTCCACCACCATCACCAGCGGTGCGGATGGGCGCGTGCCGCTCACACCCGTGACCTCGCCCATCCGCGCTCCCGCCGCGGTTCTGTGCTGAGCGAGCTGCACCGGGTTGACGATGAGCACGATGCTGCCGTCCGCTAGGACTGTGGCGCCGGTCACGCCGGGGATCCGCGAAAGCTGCGGACCGATGCTTTTGACCACGATCTCGCGCATACCCAGCAGCGCGTCGACGTGGACGGCGACCCGCTGAATTCCGCTGCGCAGCAGCAGCACCGAGTTGTAGTCCCGGATTTCCACGGCGACCCGCTCGCCGAGGAGCTGGCGCAGGGAGTGCAGCGGATACAGGCGCCCCTGAAACTCGATCTGGCCCTTCTCGTAGAGGCCGGCCATCGCATCGGCCTTCAGCCGCAGCACCTGCTCGACCGTGGCCGACGACACCGCCAGTGTGCTCATCCCGGCCTGCACCATCACGGTTTGCGTGACCGCGAGGGTAAGCGGAACGAAAATCGTAAAGGTCGTTCCCGCGCCGCGGGTGCTGGCGATGTCGATGCGTCCGTTGACCGCCGCAATCTCCGTGCGCACGACGTCCATGCCCACGCCGCGTCCGGCCAGCGCGCTTACCGCCCCGGCGGTCGACAGGCCGGTCATAAAGACAAGCTGATGCTGCTCCGGCTCGCTCAGTTCCCGGTCCGCGGCCAGCAGGCCTTTCTCGACAGCCTTGTTTTGCAGCGTTTGCAGATCGAGGCCGGCGCCGTCGTCGGCGACGATGATCGCGATCTCGTTCGCCTCCTGGCGCAGTTCGATCGCGATGCGCGCGGTCTCCGGCTTCCCGGCGGCGCTGCGCAGCTGCGGATCCTCCACGCCATGGACCACGGCGTTGCGCAGCATATGCTCCAGCGGCGCGCCGATGCGCTCGAGCACGCCGCGGTCGAGCTCGATCTGCGCGCCCTGAATCTCGAGTTCCGCTTTGCGGCCGGTTTCGCGCGCCGTCTGGCGCACGACGCGGTACAGCCGTTCGCTCAGTGTCGCGAAAGGCACCGCGCGCATGCGCATCAGGTCCTGCTGCAACTCGCGGCCGATGCGTGCCTGCTGCAGCAAAGCGGCGTCGGTTTCGTCCAGGCTCTTCACCAGCGCCAGCTGGATCGATGCGGCGTCGTTCAGGCCCTCGGCCATCATGCGGGTGAGTTCCTGCAGACGCGTGTAACGGTCGAACTCCAGCGGATCGAAATCGCGGTCGCGCTCGTCCAGGATGGAAGTGCGCGACTGCATCTGGCTGTCGGCCTGGATCTCCACCTCACGCAACTGGGTGCGCAGGCGCGCGATGCTCTCGTCGAGGTCGACCAGCGACTGCTTGACCAGGCGCAGTTCCGCTTCGATGCGTGAGCGCGCAATGACGACCTCCCCCGATTCGTTGATAAGGAAGTCCAGCGTGTCGGCATTGACGCGCAGCATGCCCGCGGCGCCGGAGGGCGCCAGCGGCTCGGCGATCGCGGCGGGGGCAGCGGCGGGGGCGGCAGAGGGGGGCGCAGGTGCCGGCGCCTGGCGTTGCTTCATTCGATCCAGATCGGCGCTGACCCGGTCCATCTTCGACTCGAGCTCGCCGAACAGCTCGGGCGGCAGCGCTCCGGCTTCGAGCGCCGTTTCCACCTGGCTTTCCATTATGTGGGTCAGTTCGCCGAGGCGGATCGCGCCGGCCATGCGGGCGCTGCCTTTCAGCGTGTGCAGCGCGCGCTTCAAGGCGTCGGCGATGCGCTGGTCCTGCGGCTGCGCCTTCCAGTCGCGCAGGTCGCTGCCGATTTGCGGCACCAGCTCCTCGGCCTCTTCGAGAAACACCGGCAGCAGATGCGCGTCGATGTCGTCGTGCATGACGCGCTGTGCCTTGAGGCGCGCTGTCATCTGCCGCATCTGGTCGAGCGCTTCGCCGGCGTCGCCGCTCGCCTCGCCCCGCTGCAGCGCAGCGACCATGCGCTCGAGCCTGTCGATCACCGCGCCCGCCAGCGCCACGTCCTCCGGCTGCACCACGCGAGCCGCGAACGGCGTCCACTGCTCGAGTTCGCTGGCGAGATCAGCCACGGCGACAAACCCCGCCGTGCGCGAGCAGCTCGCGAGCGTATGCGCTGCGCGGATGAAGTCGGCCGACGCTTCGGCAGCAGGCTGGTATTGGGCGACCAGGGTCGCGACGTGTCCGGCAGCTTCTTTAAGATAGATCTCCAGGAATATCCGTTTCGGTTCTTCCTCCGCGAGCTTGCGCGCCTGCGCCGTGATCGGGCCGGCATCGACGGCGACCGGCTGCCCGGACTTCAGTTGCGCCAACCAGTCGGCAAAGCAGCCCGCCGCATTGGCGGCCAGCTCGAGCAATTCGGGGGACGCCGGCTGCTTGTCTTCCAGCCAGCGATTCATCACCTGCTCGACCTCCCAGGCGAGATCTCCCAGATCGTTCAGGCCTACCATCCGCCCGCTGCCCTTCAGGGTATGGAATCCGCGGCGGACTTTCGCCAGGGCCTCTGCATCGCCGGGCTCGGCGCGGCAGGCCGGCAAGGCCGCCTCGAGGCCGCTGAGGACCTGCCCGGCTTCTTCCAGAAAGACCTGGAGCAGTTCCTCGTCATGTTGCGCCGGGACGGGCGCAGGCTGGGGCGGAGGAGGGGCCGCGCGCTTGCGGAACCGATCGAGGAAGAGATCGATCGCCTGCTCGCGCGGTTCGCGCCCGCCCAGGCAGGGCTCAAGATAATAGCCCAGGCTGGAGAGGCCTTCGGCGATCCAGTCCATATCGATCTCGCCGGGGGCGCGAATCATCGCGTCGCATGCCTCGAGCACCTCGCGGGCACGGTCCAGACCGAGCACGGCGAGTGCGCCGTGGATCTGGCGCAGGAGCGGAGCGAGAGCCGGCAAGCTGTCGCGTGCCCCGGTGCCGCGCGCAAAAGCGTCGAGCACTTGCTCCGCCTGCTGCAGGTTGGCGCCGATTTCCGCGGCGACCCGCGCGCGCAATTGCATCGAGCTGATCTGCTGCGTGAGTTCAACACGCAAGCCGGCCGGAGGCTCGCCCGTGGACTTGCCGGCCGCTGCGTCGGCCAGCCACGCACTGAGGATGCGGACCTGCGCTTCGAGATCCTCGGGATCCCTGCCGAAATCTTCGAGGATGTTTTCCGCCAGCATGAAAGCCGCGGACATTTCTATCACCAGGCGCTGGTCGTCGGCGGGCCGCGGCTCGGGCAGCGTCGCGGCGGCGGCCGCGATCGCTTCGAGCAGCCCGGTGAAATGCGCGTTGGGCAGCGCCGATGCCATTTCCCTCAGAGACGCAGTGATTTCGCGCACGCGCACGGCGCCTGCCGGGTCGCTCGTCACATAGTGCTGCCAGGCGCGGCTCAGGGCCTTGAGGCGCGAGCGCGCATCCGCGATCGCGGGCTGCAGGGAACTCAGATCCGGCGCCGCAGGTCCCGCCGCCGCAATGAGTTGGTCGAGCTCGAACACCTGCCTGACCTGCCTGAGCAACTGCGTTCCGGCGCTCGAGCGGGCGATGGCATAGAGCAATTCGCGCATCAGCGCTTCATTGAGGGCCTGCGATCCCGCGGCCAGATCGCGGATGTGGAAGTCGAGCTTGTTGCACAGCACATTGGCTTCGGCCAGCCATTGGGTGTCTTTCGCTTCCTCCAGGGCGTCCATCAGCGCGGTTGCGACCCACCACAGACCGCGCCGCTCCGGCAACTGCGCCGCCACGGCATGCATCGCGTCGAGCGCTGCGCGCATGTCAGTCAGTCCGCCCGGCTTATGCCGCAGCCATGCCAGCAGCCCGCGCTGGAAGCGCACGCGCTGCACCTGCAGGAAGGCGGGAAGCGCGGCAGCTTTGAGCGCATTTGGCTGGCGATGGGCGGGCGTGCGCAGCGTAAGATCGGGGAAGAACAGGTCTTTTTCCGCGCAAACCGACTTGTTTTGCAGGCCGGCGAGCTCGCGGTAGGCCGGATACAGACGCACCGGCACATTCGGCTCGCCGCGCGCCACTGTGTCGACGAACTGCTTCAGCGCCAACACGCCGCGACCGATCACCCCGGCAGCCGCGACGCTCGGTGCTGAGCTGTCCAGCGCCGCGAAACTGTCTTCGAGGCTGTCGCAGAACCGGGTGGCCTCGGCGAGCCCCACCATATTCAAGGCGCCGCTGACCTGGTGCAGGTGTTCGGGGCACTCACCCAGAACCGCCGCATTCTCCGGCTCCGCCTCGAACTTGGCGATGACATGGCTTACCCGTCCGAGCGCCTGATCGACCTCGGCGATGATCCAGGACAGCGTCGTGGTGTCGGCCAGGGAAGCCATTACGCCAGTCGGAATCCGGACACCGATTTCTTCAGCGCCACGGCGAGTTCGGTCAGGCGCGTGGCGGAGTGCGCGGTCCTTTTCGTGCCTTCGGTCGTCTGCTGCGTTACACCGAGGATCAGCTTCATGCTGCCGGCGACCTGGGTCGCCGAAGCCACCTGCTGCTGCGTCGCGCTGGAAATCGAAGTGATCAGCCCGGCCAGCCGCGTGGAGATCTGCCCGATCTCGCGCAGCGCCCGGTCGGCTTCGTCGGCGGTCTGCGTACCCTCGACCACGCCGCGCGTGCTGCGCTCCATCGCCTCGACCGCGTCCTGCGTATCGCGTTGGATGCTCTTGACGATCGCGGCGATGTGTTTGGTCGCTTCCGCGGAACGCTCGGCGAGCCGCTGCACCTCTTCGGCGACCACGGTAAAGCCGCGTCCCGCCTCGCCCGCCGACGCCGCCTGGATCGCGGCATTCAGCGCGAGCACGTTGGTCTGCTCCGTGATGTCCGAGATCAGCTGCACGATTTCGCCGATTTCCTGCGAGCTCTCGCCCAGACGCTTGATGCGCTTGGAGGTCTCCTGCATCTGGTCACGGATTTCATTCATGCCGCGGATTGCGTTCTGCACGGCGTGCGCACCTTTCTTCGCGGCGCTGAGCGAGGTTTCTGCGACCTTGGCCGTGTCGTTCGCGCTCAGCGACACTGCGTTCATCGAGCCCGCCATTTGCGTCACCGATTGGCCGGTCTGCTCGATTTCCGTTGCCTGGCGCTGCGTCGCCTGCAGCAATGCCCCGCTGACCGCTTGCGCCTCGTGGGTAGCCGCCGTCACCTGCTGCGCAGCGTCGTTGATGCCCGTTACCAGGCGGCGCAGCTCGTCGATGGTGTAGTTGATGGAGTCGGCAATGGCGCCGGTCATGTCTTCGGTCACCTTGGCGCGCACCGTGAGGTCGCCGTTCGCGAGATTGCCGATTTCGTCGAGCAGCCGCAGGATCGCGTCCTGGTTGGCGCGGTTCTGCCGCTCGCTTTGCTCGGCGCGGCGGCGCGTGTCGTCCCGGTACACTTTGCCGATCAGGAGCAGGACGAGGACGGCCAGTAGGGACACCGCGCCCATGGCGATGAAATTGACCCGGCGCGCGGCAAGCTGCGCCTCGTAGCCCGTGCTCAAACGTTCCGCCGCGCCGAGCAGCGTCTCGCTGTCGTTGAACAGATCCCGCGCCGCCCGCTTCGCGCTGACCAGTTTCTGTATGTTGCCGAGAATGTCCTTTGAACTGGCCTGGTACTGCCGATAGGCGGTGTCGAGCTCGGCCAGCTTGTCGCGCAACTGCGGATCGACCACGCGCGCGATGCGCAGGTTTGCGTCGCCTTGCATCAATCCTTGCAGCGTGTCCCTGAATGTAAGGCTGTCCTTGCCCAGCAGAAATGCGATGTCCGGGTCGACGATGTCGCCCGCGAGCATGGTGTTTGCGTTCTTGGCCATGCGCTGGGTCAGCATGACCAGCTGCGCGGCAAGGGCGTTTTGGCGGACCGAGCCGCCGGACTGAACGCTCAGTGCATAGACCTCTTGGGCCAGCTCGAGCAGCGTCGGATTGTTTTCGTTGATCGCGCGCACCGCCTTGCTCAGCGCGACCAGGTTACGCTGCTCACGGATTACCAGCCCGGCGTTGCGCTCGCTCTTCGTCCATTTGGTCACCAGCGCGTCGAGTGCCGGGCGCACGCGCGCGGGCGTGGGGGGCAGTTCCACGCCGCCCGCCGCGCCGCCGTTGCGAAGGAGCGTGACCAGCCCGGCGAACTCGTCGCGGCTCTCACGCAGCTGCTTGAAGGCCACCGGGTTGCCCTGCGAGGCCTGCTGCGCCGCTTTGGCGAGCCGCTGTGACAGCATGCGTATTTTTCCGACGGAGGCGACGTAAAGGGTGTTGAAGGTCGCCTGCCGCGCGTCCATCACGACAACGGCGGCATCGAGCAGCAGCAGGACGACGAGAAAGCCTGTCAGGACCTGGAGCTGTCTCGTGACGGTGAGCCGGCCGACCAGCGGCAAGCCGGCGCGCGAGGCGCGCGGCGCGGTGCCTGCAGCGGTGTCGCGTCGGAGGAACCGCGCTTTGAATGCTTCAAGTTTGAATGCCATACCGTTCCCCTAGCGCAATAGTTTGCCCTCGCGGGCAGTGATTGTGAGCCGGATTATCCGCAAGTCGCTGCATAAGGTCGTCACTCGTCACATCAGGCGCTGACATCGAGAAATTCCGGGTCCCGCACCAGCGCCGGTACATCCAGCTCGTTCCAGCGCCTGCCGTCCGCATCCTCATATTCGGCGCGCGTCCACCTCGATTCGGCGCGGCGCGGGCGCGGCTCCAGTTCGCCGGACTTGCGCAGGCCGAGCGAGCGCTCGACGAGCAGCGCGCAGCCGGCGCGAAAGCGGTCGCTGATCAGCAGCAGCCGCGCCTGGTCGCCGACCGCAGTGGCCTCGCCGCCCAGGAACGCGGCAAAGTCGACCACGCTGTAGAGATTGCCGCGGATATTCGCGACGCCGCGGAACCACGGGCGCGCGAGCGGCACCGCCGAGATCGGCGGCACCGGAAGCATTTCGCCGGCCTCGGTGAGATCGACCAGCCAGGCGGCGCCACCGGCCTCCAGGCCGAGCTTCGAGCTTGCGCCGCCGCCGGTCTCGGCGCGCTGCAGGCGGGCCGAAAGCTCCAGCTGGTAATCGCGCAGTGAGAGTCTTGCAGCCATGTCAGCCGAGCGCCGCGATCTTCGCCAGCAGGTCCGCCTGGACCACGGGTTTCACAACGTAGTCGCGCGCGCCCTGGCGCATGCCCCAGACCTTGTCGGTTTCCTGCCCTTTGCTCGTGCACAGGATCACGGGGATGTCCTTGGTGGCCTCGTCTCTGGTGAGCGTACGCGTCGCCTGGAAGCCGTTCTGCCCAGGCATTACTACGTCCATGAGAACGAGGTCCGGGCGCTGTTGCCTGACCTTCGCCAGCGCGTCTTCGGCGCTCTCTGCCGTCGATACCTTGAAGCCGTTCCTCGACAGCATGTTGCTCAGGTGCTGCCGGTCGGTCGGCGAGTCGTCTACGATCAATATAGTGTTGATAGCCATGTTGCACCTTTCGTATTTTCAGGAAGAGGCGGCATCCCGCCCGGTGTAATCGCTCACCGCCTCGATCAGGCCTTCCTTGGTGAAGGGCTTGGTGAGGTAGCGGTCGGATCCGGCGAGTCTGCCGCGGGCGCGGTCGAAGACGCCGTCCTTGCTCGAAAGCATAATCACCGGCGTGGACTTGAGCCGCGGGTTCTGTTTGATCAGGGCACAGGTCTGATAGCCGTCGAGCCGCGGCATCATGATGTCGACGAAGATGACCTGCGGCTCGTGATCGGTGATCTTGGAAAGGGCGTCGAAGCCGTCCTCGGCCAATATCACTTCATACCCGGCCTGGCGCAGAAACATTTCGGCGCTGCGCCGGATGGTGTTGCTGTCGTCGATGACGAGCACCTTGACCGGCCGCTTCGACGCATCGCTCACAGCGACTCCTCCTCTATCCGAATCCCCGGCTTCAGCCATGCACTCCTGGATTTCCTGGATGGGCAAGTCAAGGACATGGCGGGCTTCCGCTTCATGGTCTTCACGCCTGCTCGCGCGCCAGTTCAGTAGGAAAAGCGGCCATGGGTGCTGATCGCCGTCAGCTCGACGAACTTCGAGCCATTGTGATTCGACGGGCTGAAGTCGATGAAATAGCCGCCGACGTCGACATTCTGCATTGTGTCGAGCGCCTTGAGCAGGCTGGCGCGGTTCAAGTTCGGCCCGGCGCGGCGAATCGCTTCGCCGAGAACCTTGGCGCCGATGTAGGCTTCGAGCGAGGTATAGGAATATTCCTTCTTGCCCAGCTCCTTTTCGATCGCAGCCTGGTATTCCCGCACTATCGGGAGCGATGCGTCGGTAAAGGGCGGCACCACCTGCGTAACGACCACGCCCCGTCCCTCCGGACCGAGCGCATCGGCCAGCGCACTCGCGCCGACAAATGATGTGCTCGCGAACTGCGCGGCGGACCCTGCCTTCTTCGCCTGCTTGATGAAATCCGCGGTAGTCCGGTACAGCGTGGTTGCAATGACTACGTCCGGCGCCGCCTTCACCACGCGTGCAACGGCATCTTTGATATCGGTCTGGTTGCGCTTCACGCTGCCCACCGCAACCGGCTTCAGGCCGCGTTTTGCCAGCGCCGTCTCCACCGCCTGGAGGTTTTCCCTGCCGACCGGATCGTCGTAGTTGAGTACGGCGAAGGTCTTCATTCCGGTGGTGGTGTAGTAATCCACCATCTTTTCGAGCTCGTCGTTATAGCTCGCGCGGATGTTGAACACGTAAGGATTCAATTTGCGCATCACCGTGGCGCCGGTGAAAGGGCCGATGAACGGCACTTTGTACTTTTCCACCGTCGGCAACGATGGCATGCTCAGGGTCGCGCTGGCATAGCCGAACAGCGCGAGCACGTCTTTTCCCTCCACCAGCGTGACGGTGTTGGCGGCGGCGCGCTTGCGGTCGTTGCCGTCGTCCAGCGAGAGCAACTCGATCTTGCGGCCATAGATGCCGCCCGACTGATTCAACTTTTGGAAGTAGGCGAGCGCGCCGTTGCGGATGTCCACGCCCAAATCCTTATTGCTGCCGCTTAGCGGTCCCGACTGTCCGATCAGGATCTGGGTTTTGGTCACGCCTTGCGCATATGCCGTACCGCCGCCAAGTGCGGCGCAGGAAATCGCAATGGCACCAAGCAATAGACCGAGTTTTTTGGCACGCACGATTGATCAGCCCTCGCGTTGCATGTTAATCAAGAAGGGCGGCGCGGCTCGACGGATTTTCCTACGGAATGACGGCCTTGGACCGGCAACCCCGCTGCCTTGCGCTCTTGTCGTGCGTTTAGGCCGGTAGCTTTGCGTGGCCGCCTTTCAGCGACTTTGCCCTTAGGAATCATTATCGCCAACACCGGTCGGAAGTCAATAGGGCAAGCGCTATTTTTTGGGGAGCCGGCCTCTGAGAACGCATTCCGTTCCGAGGCCCCCCGGCTTTGCTCGGGATGACCCTGGCAACGCTAGTCATTCCGCAACAGATTCTAAGCGTTCCACTCCCGCCACCCTGCGAGCAGCGGAAAATACAGTCCCAGCATCGCCGGCTTGCCATGCGCGAGCGCCAGGGCGTAGCGCTCGAGTTGGGCACGGTAGCGCTCCTGCTCCTGGTCGAAGAAGCCGTCTACATTGGTGCCTTCGTGACCGCTGGTCTTGTAGTCCACGATCCAGCGCTTGCCGTTCGCGTCGGTGAAACTGCGGTCGATGACCAGATTGCGCCGCGCGCCTTCGATCACGGCGGTGAGGCGGTATTCGTTGCGCGCGTCCTGCTGCGGCCCGAGCAGCCAGCGCCCGCGCGCGTCAGTTAGCGCGTTGGCGAGCGCCCTGGCCACGCGCTCGGTGGCGGCGTCAAGCTGCGCCTCCTCGACACCGCGCGCCGCGAGCTCTTTGTTGAAGCTCTCGCGCAGGGACTCGATGCGCGCCGCGTCCCAGCCCTTCAATTCGTCCTCGGCGATGCGCTGCAGCCAGCGGTGCACCACGCTGCCGGCGTGGCGTGCGGTTTCGCCGACCCAGGAATATTCGATGCCGTCCTGCGTATGCGCAGTTTTGCTCGGTGCGGCCCAGGCGAGCGCTGGCGGCGCTTCGGGCAGGATCCAGGCCGACGCGAGGCGGCGTAGCGACTGATCGGGTACGGCATCGCCGCCCTCGGCCGCAGCCTCCGGCGGGGCCGGGGCCGCGGCGGCGGCGCGCTGAAACGCGCCCGACACCGCCGGCCAGAGTTTCGCCAGCAGGCTGCGCGCATCCGGCTGGCGCGCCGATTGCACGTCTTCCTTGCGTTCCAGCCGCGTCTCGCCGAGCAGATGCAGGCGCTGCTTCGCTCGCGTGGCCGCGACGTACAGCAGGCGGCCGTCCTCGAAGGCGGTTTTTTCCGCGGCGAGCTGCTTCAGCCAGGCATAGATCGGATCGCGCGCGGCGCCGGTTTCTTCGATCGGCGCGAGCAGCAGCTGCGCATTGGCTCCGGTTCTGCGCGCGCCCGAGGTATCCGCTGACGTGTCCAGTTTGGCCGGACGTTCCATCCACAGGAGCAGCTGTTTGTCCGCTGGCGGCGGCTTCTTGCCCAGGCTGGGCACGATGACGTGATCGAACTCCAGGCCTTTCGCCTTGTGAATGGTCATGATCTGCACCGCATCGTCGCCGGCGGCCAGGTCGGGGAGGGCGTAGAGCCGGTCCAGGCCCTGCTCGAACGCCGCGAAGTCGGCGATGGCGCCGGCGTCCTCCTCGGATTCGAGATGGTCGAGGTAGCTCGCGGCGTCTTCCAGCTCGGTCGCGGATGCGGCACAGGCCGGGCCGCCGAGCGCGAGCCAGGTGCCTTCGACCGCATCGCGCAGGGACGCACGCAGGCGAGCGGCGAGCGCGGCGGCGAGTACCGCACGCACGCGCGCGAGCCGCAGGCGGGCGTCTTCGCTGAGCGCCGCCAGCCGCGCCGGGTCGTGCATCAGTTCCCACACGGTCGCTTGGCTGGAGATTGGTTCCTCGGGCGAGCGAACCTCAGCCTGGCTCTCTCCCCGCTCGCCGGGAGAGGGGGTATCGGTGCCGGCCAGCGCGTGCAGATCGGCGAGTGTGAGCCCGCACCAGGGCGCGCGCAGGATGGCGAGCCACGCGAGACGGTCGCCGCGGTGGGCGAGCGCGCGCGTGAGCGCGAGCAGGTCCTGCACCACGGGCCGGTCGTCGAGGCGATCGATTTCGATTGCGCGGAACGCAATGCCGGCGCGCTTGAGCTGCGGCACGATCTCGCGCAGGTGGTTACGCCCGCGCACGAGGATGGCGACGCTTTCGCGTGCGCCCGGTCCAGCGCCCGCACCCGCGATGCCGGCGACGATATCTGCCACCGCCTCGGCTTCGCCAACGTTGCCGGCGGCGCCGCCGGAGAACAGGGGATGGATGCGGACCGCATCGCCGTCCAGGCGCGTGTGCACCCCCTGCGATTCGGTGTAGGCCACCGCGCCCGAAGCGATGTCCTCGACTTCGGGCATCACCTGCGCGAAGGCCGCATTCACCCAGTCGACGACGCCGGCCTGCGAGCGGAAATTCGCCGACAGTTCCAGCGGCGACAGCACCACGCCGCCTATGCCCTGGGCGCGCGCCTTCAGGAACAGCCCGACCTCGGCTTCGCGAAAGCGGTAGATCGACTGCATCGGATCGCCGACGGCGAACAGCGTGCGGCCATCGTCGGGCGTCCAGCCGGCGGTGAGCCGCTCGATCAGTTCGAACTGGCTGATCGAGGTGTCCTGGAATTCGTCGATGAGCAGGTGCCGGATCTGGTAGTCGAGCCTGAGCGCGAGATCGGTCGGGCCCTCGCTGTCTTCGAGCGCGAGCAGCGCACGCTGCGACACCTCGGTGAAGTCGACCTGCCCGCGCGACTGGAACACCAGCTTCAATTGCCCCACCGCGCGCTTGAGCAAGGCGGTGATCGCTTCGAGCAGTTGCCATTGCGCATCGCTGTACGCGGGGGGCGGCAGCCTGCGCGTGTCGGCCAGCGCTGCGCGCAGCGCTTCGCTCGCGCGCAGCTGCGCGATCAGCGCCAGCGCCCGCTGCTTGGACGCGGCGTGCGCGGTCCCCGCCGGAAAGCCGTCGTTCTTGGTCAGCGTCTTGCGCCACCCATCGTCTTTGGTCAGCAGCAGGCTAGCCAGCGCGGCCCAGTCCTCGGCTGCGTCGCTGCCGGGCAGCGCGGCGAGCGGCGGCCGCCCGAGCTTGGCGTAGGCGATGTTGGCGACCTGCAACAGCTCTGCGCGCGCAGCCGCCGGGAGCAGCGCCTCGATGCGCGCGAGTACCGCGCGCCGCTCCGCCGCGAGCGCGCCCTCGAGCCCGGCGCGCTCGTTGGCCATCACATGGCGCAGCCAGTGGTCGCGCCGACGCAGCATTTCCACCAGCAGTTCTTCGACGCGCTCGACGTTGTTGTCGAGGTGCACCAGCAGCCGCTCTAGATAGTCCGCCGCAGGGTCCTTGGCTTCGATCAGCTCGACCGTGGCGCGCGCCGCCTCGGCATAGAGCGCGCCGGCGTCCTCCACGCTCTCGGGCTGCGCGCCGAACTTCGACAGCAGCGGCATCTGGCGCGTCAGCGCCGCACACAGCGAATCGATGGTCTGGATGCGCAGCCGCGCCGGACTGTCGCTGATGCGCCAGCTGCGTGCACCGTCGCGCGCCAGCGCAGCGCGCGCGAGTTCCTGCGTGCGCCGCTCGTGCTCGGACTCGGGCGCCTTGCCAGCGGCCACGTCCGCAAACGCGCGCAGAACGCGCTCGCGCATTTCGGCAGCGGCTTTGCGCGTGAACGTGATGGCGATGATTTCCTCGGGTTCGTTCACGGTGGCTAGCAGACCGAGGTAGCGCTGGATCAAAAGCTCGGTCTTGCCCGAACCGGCCGGCGCCTGCACGATGAAGGAGCGCGTCGGCGCCAGCGCCGCCTCGCGCGCGCGCAGGTCGGGGATCGTGGCGGCCTCATTCATGTTCGTCCTCGCCATCCTGATCGGAAATCGGTGCCCCCGGGCGCTCGTGGATGCGGCACAGCGGTTGCACGTCGCAATTGCGGCAGGTCGTCGGCGGATTCTTCGGCTGCACCGCCGCCTCGCCGGCGGCGAACTGGGTCGCGAGCCGGGCGAGCACGCGGCGCCATTCGGCGCGCTGCGCGTCCCAGCCGATATCGGGCAGCGATTTCTTTACCGGCAGCAGCGTTTCGTCCGCAGCCAGCGCGGCAAACCTCATCTCGCCCGCCTTCACCTGCGCGAACGCGATCGCGACGGCGTCGGGCTCGCTCGCGACGAGGTACAGCGGCAGCTGCGGCTCGTCGGGCCGCTCGCCCAGCCAGGCGCTCGCGGGCGCTGCGGTCGACTTGTAGTCGATGACGATGCGCCGGCCGTCTTCGAGTTCGTCCACGCGATCAAGCTTGCCGCGCAGCGTGAGCGGGCCGATCACCAGGCTGCGCTTGTCCTCGACCGCGGCGACACGGAAATCGTCGCCGCGCGCCTCGCGTTCCATTTCCAGCCAGGCGCGGGCGAGGCGCGCGAGGCGCCCCTTCTCGACTTCGGCGAAGCGCCCGGCAAGCGTCGCCGGGCGCTCGCGCTTTACCCGCGTCACGGCCTCGTCCGCCGCGCGCGCGAGCAGCGCTTCCAGGTCGTGCTCTCCGATCGCATCCAGATTCGCCTTGCTCTTCAGCTCGGCCCAGGCGCTGGCGAGCACGCGATGCACCAGGATGCCGCGCTCCATCGCGTCCAGGCCGGCGTGCGGTGCTTCGGGCGATCCCGCGGCCAGGCGGTGCCGCGCGAACGCGCGGAACGGGCAGGCGGACTGGTCGGCGATGACGCCGCTGCCTCCAGTGAGCGCAGCCAGCGAGGAAAGTGGCGGTGCGACGGCGTCCTGCACCGTCTCGATCCTTGCGGCGGCATGGATGAGGTCGCGATGGCGCGGATACTCCGGCAGCGCGATATCACCCGGCGCGAGTTCGCGCAGCAGCGGGCTGGGCAGCAGCTTGCGCTCGCCCTCGGCCTGGGGATGCGACAGCACCACCTCGCGCGCTGCACCGAGCCAGCCGCGCGTGATCGCCGCGTCGAGCGCGAGCGTGGCTTCGATCGACGCTTCGGGCACCTTCGCCTGCCGCTGCGCCTGCAGCGGCAACAAGGGATTCGGTCGCGGATGGATCGGCCATGCTTCGTCGCTGAGGCCCATCACCCACAGGTGGTCGAACGCCAGGCCGGCCGATTCCAGCACGCCCAGGATCTGCACCGGCGCCTGCGCTGCCTCCGGCTGGAACAGGGTCTCCGCGGCGAGCCGCCGCAGGCGTGCGACCGCCTCGCCGTAACCCATTTTCGCGCTCACGCGGTCGAGCCTGGCGAAATCGGCGATGACTTCGTGCCACTTCTTCAGCGTCTGGTACTCCGCCGAATCGAGGCTGCGGCCCTTGTCGGGAAAGCCCATGAGCTTCAGCACTTCGGTGACGGCCTTCGCCCAGGCCGAAGGCGCGCGCGCGGCAAACAGCTCGGACTTGCGCAGCTCGGCCAGTTGGCGCAAGCGCTGCGCCAGCTCCGGCGCATACGCGCCGGCGCCCGCGGCGGCGATGGTGCTGATCAATCGCTCGAGGTTGGTCGCAGGCTCGGCGCGGCGGCGCAATTCGAGATCGAGCCGGGCGCGGCCAGCGGCCTCGCTTTCGCCGGCGGCGATGAAAGGCGAGCGAATCAGGAGACTCGCCCGGCCGAAGTCGAGTTCGCGCCCCGCCAGTTCGAGGATCATGCACGCCGCCTGCACCAGCGGATAGCTGCTGAGCGCCGCGCCCAGGGAAAGATTGAACGGCAATGGATGATCGTCCGCGCCGGGCAGCATAGCGGCCGGCGCCATCACCGTGCGGAAGCTGCGCATGAGGGCATTGCGCTGCTTGGCGAGATCGGGCACGACGATGCCGATGCTCGCCTGCGGGTCGGCTCCGAGCCGGGCGCGCGCCCAGGCCGCGGCGCGGCCGATTTCGTCGCGCGCATCGACGCAGGCAAGGCGCAGCACGCTCGCCTCGCGCCTGTCAGGCGCGCAGACCTGCACTTCGGTATCCGCCGCCTGCAAGGCGTCGAACAAGTCCTGCTGTTGCGGCGTCGTGATGTCGAAGCCGTAGAGGGCCAGCTGTTGCGGCCGGCGCAGCACGTTGCCGCCAAGCTGCGCCGCGACCAGATCGGGCAGCAGCGCCGCGTCGGTATGCCCGTCGCGCGCGCAACGCAGCGAATATTGTGCGCACCAGTCGCGAAACGCGGCCGCATCCTCGTTCAGCTCGCCCGAGCGCAGGCTGTCGAGCAGCCGCCAGGCGTGGCCGGTCCGCCACGCATCGGCCGCTAGCGCCGCGGTCTCGGGAATGGCGAGCAGCGCCGCGCCCGCAGGCGAGCGCCGGATGATGTCTTCCCACAAGGCGCTCTCCTGCGCCGGCGTCAGCAGCACCGGCAGCCCGGACGCGCGCTCGGAATACAGCAGATCTTCATAGCAGCGCGCAACGAATGCGGCGTACGGCAGGATGTCGGCCGACTCCCAGGCGCCGCGGCCTTGTGCGGCCTGGGCCGCGTCGAACTCGCGTCCGAGCGCCTGCGCGAGGCGGCGGTTGGGCGTGAGCACGGTGACGCCGCCGGCGAGCCCTGCGGCAAGACGGGCGAATAATTCGGATTTGGAGAGTGTCGCGATCGGTGCGCCGGGCATGGTGGCCTATGATATCCCACGCCCGACGGCGCGTTCAGCCG
Organism: uncultured Enterobacteriaceae bacterium; assembly: GCA_964601155.1. Lineage (GTDB taxonomy): Bacteria > Pseudomonadota > Gammaproteobacteria > Burkholderiales > SG8-39 > 2-12-FULL-64-23. Next base: position 21,386 of record CAZRMO010000023.1, on the reverse strand, counting down.
AGAGGCCATCCGAACCGAATTGACCCGATTCGATGGGCTCGATGCAGCCAAGAAGCGTCAATGGCCAAGCGAAATAATTGCACGGGCGGGCGTTCGGCCTTCGCTGCATAGGAGACCTTCGGCGAGATTGACGGGCTGTTGCCTGCTCGGCCACAGCGGACCATCACAAATTGCGGAAATGAAGCTACGGGTTGCCGGAGCGAGCGTCCGGTCCCGATAAATCTGAAGGCTCACTCCCAAGCCGGAGCCAACGTTCGCAGCAACACAGCGGTGCGCGTTGCCTGGGAGTTTGGGATTCCTTGACCTGCTAAGCCGACCGCGCTAACGTGGCGTCCAAAGGCCGTGGGTGTGGCGACGAGGGAAGCGCTATGCAGACTTGCCCAAAATGCGGATACGTTCGCAAACCGACCGATACGGCCCCGGAGTGGGAATGTCCCAGTTGCCGGATCGCATATGCGAAATTTGGCACTTTGCCGCACGGGCACACCCAAAACATCGATTCTTCTATATCTTTCGCGGCTGCGGAGCATTCCGGAGCTTATGCAGAGTCCTCCCTGCAACACGCGACAGCCGGAGAGACTCTCGCGGGCCAGAGTGATGTTCCGGGAGTACGGGCAGCCAGAAGTAAGGCGTCGACTCCGAAGATCTCCTGGCTCCTGTTGATCCTGCTTGTTGGCTCAGCGCTCCGTTACGAGTTCGTGCCTCCCTACCGGCTTGAGACTGCGTTCAAAAGTGATAATGCAACCACTACCAGCGGTATTGTGGAGCATCAGCGCAGATTCGCACCAGGGATAGCCACGGTAACCGCTCCGATACGACCTTTGAGGTTCGCTACCGTTTGGACGTTGCGGGACAGACGATTCACGACAGCTACCAATGCCAGTGCGCGGAACTTGCTTATTATCGCGCTGGAGATCCAATCATTATTCGCTAACCCCGCGTCGACCACGACGACGACAACGAAGTAATCAACTGCGGCTCAAACATTCCATGACGTATTAGATCGTCTAGGCGCAAGAAAGAGGGGGCTGCGTACCCTTGTTGGCGCATGAATGTCGGCTCATGGCCCAGACTGTGTAAACACCGCCGAACTATCGGGCATTGGCCACGGTGCCTGAGGTGGCATCCGAAATTGACACCTTACAAGGACCGGAGGCGGATTTTAAGAGGAGGGGAAATCATGGCAAGTAAGACTGCGAAACACTTCACGAAGATCACCGCGCGCGAACGCCAGCTTACGGCGCGCTCCGATTTGCTCGACTTTCGGGATCTGATGTACACGCCGACGCTGGTCGAAGTGCCGACCTATCGCGATCTAAAAAGCTATCGCAAGGCAAAGGTGCCGATACTCGACCAGGGGCGCGAAGGTGCGTGCACCGGCTTCGGCCTCGCAACGGTCGTGCATTACCTCATGCGCACCCGCAGGCGCGTGCCTGACCGGGAAGCCATCAGCCCCTACATGCTGTACGACATGGCGCGCCGCTACGACGAATGGCCGGGCGAACGCTACGAAGGGTCGAGCTGTCGCGGTGCGATGAAAGGCTGGCAGAAGCACGGTGTCTGCAGACTCGAACTTTGGCAAAGTGCGGGCGGGGGCACGCTGTCCGAGAAGAGATCGAATGATGCGGCGAGCCGGCCGCTGGGCGCATATTTCCGCGTGAACCATCGCGATCTGGTGGCCATGCATGCTGCGATTACCGAGGTGGGCATTCTGTACGTGAGCAGCAATGTGCATTCCGGATGGGACAGAGTCGGCAAGGACGGCCGGATCAAACTGGTCAACGATAACATCGGCGGGCATGCGTTCGCGATAGTCGCCTACGACGAGCAGGGCTTCTGGCTGCAGAACTCGTGGAATGACGACTGGGGTCACGAGGGCTACGGGCACATCAGCTATGAAGACTGGCTTAGGAACGGCACGGACGCGTGGGTGGCGCGGCTTGCCGTCCCGATCGAGTTGCCGACGCGCAGTTCGGCGGCGAGCCTGGTGTACGGCGGCGCGGTAAGGGCGAAAGCCTATTCGTACAACGAACTGCGACCGCACGTGATCAGCCTCGGCAACGACGGCGTTCTCGATCCGGGCGGCAACATCGGCACCACGCCGGAACTGGTGCGCGAAATCGTGCGCAACGACATTCCGCGGATTACCCAGGGCTGGAAGAAAAAGCGCATCGTGCTCTATGCACACGGCGGCCTCGTCAACGAAGACTCGGCGCTGCAGCGCATTTCCGATTACCGCAAGCCGATGCTGAACGCCCAGTGCTATCCGCTCGCGTTCATCTGGCACAGCGATGCCTGGAGCACGATCAAGGACCTCCTGGAAGACGCGGTCAGCCGTCGCCGCCCCGAAGGTTTTCTCGATGCCGCAAAGGATTTCATGCTCGACCGGCTGGATGATGTTCTGGAGCCGATTGCGCGCAGCCTGGGCGGCCGGGTGATGTGGAACGAGATGAAGGAAAACGCCACGAAGGCGACCACCTCGCCCGAGGGCGGGGCTCGCCTCGTTCTGGATGAACTGGCGAAACTGGCCAAGTCCGATCCGGCGTACGAGTTCCATATTGTCGGACACAGCGCGGGCAGTATCTTCCATGCCCCGGTGGTCCAGTACCTGACCACCTCGGGCACGGTCAAAGCGGGTCCCATGGCTGGGCAGACCGGGCTGGGCCTGGCGGTCGAATCGGCAACGCTATGGGCTCCCGCCATCACGACCGCCTTGTTCAAGCAGTCGTGGCTGACGGCCATCGGCGGCATTTCCCGTTTCGCCGTGTTCACCCTCGACGACCAGACCGAGCAGGACGACAATTGCGCCGGCGTCTACCACAAGTCCCTCCTTTATCTCGTGTCGAATGCCTTCGAAGAAACGGCGCGCATGCCCTTGATCCATCCGGACGGCGAGCCGATTCTGGGCATGCAGAAATTTATCGATGGGGACAGGGCGCTGAAGAAGCTGTTCGGCTCTGACGGCAAGGCCGAGTGGATACTCGCGCCAAACAAAGACCCCGACAATTCCTCCACCGCGTCGAAGGCGAAGCACCACGGGGACTTCGACGACGATGTCCCTACGGTGCACGCAACGATGGCAAGGATCCTGGACCGCAAAACGTCCGCCGCAGCGGTCAGCTTTGCCGCATCGGGACAACGCCAGCGGGCCATGCGCCGCGGCATGGAGCAGACGCGCAGCTACGCTTTCGGCAGATAGAGTAACTGCAGGTACTAGCTTAAGGGACGCCTATCAGACCGTACCCGACGCAAATGCGCCGGCCCTTCAAACGAGAATCCCTGCGGAAGCGGGAACGGGGTGTTAGGCCAGGGAGCGACGGCGCGCGTACCCGGCTAGCGCAAGTGACGCGGCGAGGTTTTGATCCCGCCGTCCCAGGCGGGGAGCGGGGTGCGTGTCGGGCCGCGGGCGGGTTTTGTGGCCCGCGTCGGGAGCGTCTGCTTGCGTCTTTGCTCGCGCTCTTTAGACTCGCGGAAAAACCAGAAGCCGGCGACGGCGAAGATCGCTACGGCAAGAAGGACAGTCGCGAATAGCAGCAAGGTTTCCATAGTAATCCCGTGAGGTTGTGGCGCGCACTTCGGTGTACGACGAGCTTCGCCCTGTCGAATGAAATTACCGTGTGCTGCAATTGTTGCAAATGGAAATTATTCTTGCATGGGTAAACGAACCTCGGCGTGAATTAATTCACGCCGAAAGGGCGCTTTGCGGCTGTTCCGGTTGTCATTCAATCGTCTGCTATGGTTTGGAGAGCGACCGGAAGGTGCGTCGTCCTCCCAGCGCTGCATCGGGTTTCTGCAATAGTTCGAGACACGAGTCGCCTGCCGTGAGCAATTCGCCCGGGCCAGGCGCAATTACCGAGGGACTGAAACAAATGGAGCGCATCTTCGCCAGTTGGGCCAAGGTCCGGCGGCCATGACGCGCATTGCCGGGACTTTGATGGTCCAGGGCACGACCTCCGATGCAGGAAAAAGCACCCTGGTGGCCGGCCTGTGCCGGGTGCTCGCCCGCAGCGCGCCGGCAGCAAACGGACTGAGTTTCAGGTAGCTGGCTGAAATCCGCTTCAGGCGAGCCTGAATGTCGCCGACACGATCACGCCGTCGCCCGCTGGCAGGTTATCGGCGCGGACGCTGCCGCCGTGGAATTCGGCGATGAGGCGGGCGATGTACAGGCCGAGGCCGAGATGGGGTCCGGCGCCGCCGCGCTCCTTTCGCACCGAGATCATGGATTCGAACAGCGTGCCGCGCATCTGCTCGGGCAGCGGCGGTCCCTGGTTCTGCACCGAGACGCGCGCCATCCTGCCCTCGTTCGCGCCCTCGCGCTCCACGCTGACGCTGATTGCAGCGCCGGGCGGCGAGAAATCCACTGCGTTGGCCGCAAGTTTGTCGAGCAGTTGCGCGGCGAGATCGGGTGCGCCGTCGATACCGATCGCGCCTGCGGGCAGGCGCAGCTCGAACGCGTGGCCGGGGTAGGCGCCGCGATAGCCCTCGACACAGCCCGCCACCACGGCGGAGAGGTCGAAGCGCTCGCGCTCCTGCGAGGCGAGGCTCTGCTCCAGGCGCGTAGCCTCGCTCATGCGAGTAAGAATGGTGTTCAGGCGCGCGAGGCCTTCCTCGGCGCGCTCGATGTACACGCGCGCCTCGCCGGGCAGCGGTTGCAGGTCGAGGTTCTCAAGGGACGAGCGCACCACCGCGATGGGCGTGCGCAGTTCGTGCGACAGCCGGCTCGCCATGCTCTCGAGGTAGGCGTGGTGTTGCGACAGCCGCGCGAGCATGGCCGAGAAACTGCGCGAGAGGTCGCCGATCTCGTCGCGCGCATTCGAGCCCGTGGCGATGCGCGTCGTCAGCCGCCCGCTGGCGTCGATGGCCGACTCCGCCTCGTCGCGCAGCCGGCGGATGCGATTCGACAGCCGCGTGGCGAAGGCGAGCAGCACCGCGGCGGCAACGGCGAACGCGGCGAGCGTGACGAGCAGCAGGCGCTGTAGCGCCCGGCTGCGCACCGATAGTATGGCGTTGGTGGTCTCCTCGACCACCACCGCACCCAGCACGTCGTCGCCGTTCCAGATCGGATACGCGGCCGAGACCACCACGGCGCGGCCGTCCGGCGTCTTCCTCACGCGCGCGCCGGGTGTCCCCTGTAGCGCGCCGGCGATGTCGCGTCCGGTGGCGAGCACGTCCGCGGCGACGGACTCGTCGAAATTTTCGGTCGGGCGCTGGATCAGCCAGCCGAGCAGCCTCTGCCACAGGCTCGGCGTTTCGGCCGCCTCGGGGTGCTTGAGGCTGCCCGCGAGCGCGAGCACGCGGTAGTCGCGGTTGACCACCCAGATGCGCCCCGTGGTGCGCTCGAGGCCCGCGAGGATGGCGGAGATCTCGGCGATCTGCTCGCGTGGCGCCGACTCGCGCGCGATCTCGTGCGGTGCTGGTGGCGCGGCGGTTGCGCCACCGGCTGCGGGAGCGGGTGTCTCGCCGTTTGCTGCGGCCAGCCGCTGCAGTTCCGCCTCGGCCTCGCTGCGTAATTCCGAATCGATCGCCGGCTGCAGGCGCATCAGCTGCGGCCGCCCGTTCAGCGCGGTCGCGACCGCGCGCGCGGTGGCGATCTGCGCCTGCTCCTGCCCGTCGAGCAGGAAGCGCTCCATTTCCTTGACGTAGCGATAACCGGCCCAGGGCAGCGCCAGAAGCGTCAGCGCGACCAGGGCGAGCTGGGCGCGCAGGCCGAAGGTGAAGGGGAGGCGCGGCCTCATTCGGCCTTCCAGCGGTAGCCCATGCCGTATACGGTTTCGATCTGGTCGAAGGTCGGATCGACGGCGATGAATTTCTTGCGCAGGCGCTTGATGTGCGAGGTGATGGTGCCGTCGTCGACCACCAGGTTGGCGTCGCGCATGAGTTGCTCGCGCTGCTTCACATGGCCGGGAAATTTGGCCAGCGTGTGTACCATCCAGAATTCGGTCAGGGTCAGCGGCACCGCCTCGCCGCCCCAGGTCGCGGCGAGGCGATGCGCGTCGAGGCGCAACGGTCCGCGCTCAATGACGTCCGCGGCCTGCTGCGGCTCGCGCGCGAGGTCCGCGCGGCGGAACAGCGCGGCGATGCGCGCCAGGAGGTGGGGCAGGCTGATGTCCTTGGTGAGGTAATCGTCCGCGCCCATGCGCAAGCCCGAGACCACGTCGAAGTCGCTGTCGCGCGCGGTCAGAAAAATGATCGGCAGCGTGGAGGACAGCGCGCGCAGCTCGCGGCACAAGGCGAAGCCGCCGTCGAATTCGTCGCCGAGGCCAATGTCGATCACCGCCAGGTCGGGCAGGCGCACGCGAAACGCGTCCAGCGCCTCAGCGCGGCCGGCGTAGGCCGCCACCTCGTAGCCGTGTTTTTTGAGCGCGTCCGCGGTGTTGGCGCGTATGGCCGGGTCATCCTCGACGATGGCGATGCGGCGAGGCATTTGATCAGGGCATCCTGCAAAAAATTATCATTTCGAACGCCGCGCGGAATCTGCTGTTGCATCGAACCGATTTGTCATCCCGAACGTCCCCCAAGAGGACTTTCCCCTCAAGGGGGATCGAGACCTCCGGGGCGCAGTGAGGAATCTGCGGTGGAGTTGAAACAAAAGCAGATTCCTCGGCCAGAGCCTGCCCGGAGCGCAGTCGAGGGGGGCCTCGGAATGACATGCTGCGTTGACGTCGATTCTTCGCGCCTCCAATGTTGCGCCGACTATACCCGATGGCGCCGTTCTCGTGCGGGTCCCCGGCAAAAGCCATTTTTTTGCCACATTTGATCGGCACATTGCCATCGCCTCTTCCGCGCCATGCCCTTTTCGCCAAGTTAAATGCAAAACAGGACCGGGAGGCCGGTCCACCTAGCAAAAAGGGGAAACCGTCATGGAATTCACCAACAAACCGCGGCTGGGCCTGTCCGAGCTCATCGCGTTCATCGCCCTGGCCTTCGCCATTGGCCTCGCCGTCAGCATCACGCTCGCCGGCGCCGCGCTGCTGCTCGCCGGCCAACCGGTCTAGCGCGCCACCATGAACACCTGCATCTACACCAACTGCGGCGAGGAGGTGCCGCTCGGCGTGGAATGTGCCCTGCCATACCTGGCGCATTCCACGCCGTCGCAGAATCGCGATGGTGCACGGAACCCGAAACCGACCTTGTATCTCTTGAAAGGAGATCGTCATGCTGCAACGTTTGAAAGGTCTGATCCAGTCCATTCGTGAAATCTACGCCGGACCGGCCGCCGAATTCGGCGGCGCGGCTGCGGACACCGCCAGCAGCGGCGCCGCGCGCGCGGCTTCGGGTCTTGCCGACGCGAAAGTCGCGCTGCTCGTACTCGCCGTCCTGGGCGGCACGGCCTACCTCGTCTACCGCCACCCGCCGATGCAAAGCGTCGGGCCCGGCGAGGTCGGCGTTCGCGCCAACCTGCTCACCGGCGACACGACCGAGTGGCAGGAGGGTAGCGTGCTGGTCATCCCCGGCGTGCACCAGATGCGCCTGTATTCGCTGCGCGACCAGAGTTATCGGCCGGAGCAGGCGAGCCGCGCCAACGGCCCGGCACCGCTGCAGTCGGTCGAGGGGCTGTCGCTCGGCGTCGACCTCACGGTGCGCTACGCGCTCGATCCGGCCAAAGTGCGCAGCCTGTCGAGCAAGCTCCCCGAGGATATCCGCAGCGACATCGTCGAGCCGGCGGTGCAGGGCGTGATGTACAAGACCTTCGCCCGCTACACCGTACGCGAGATTTTCTCCACCAAGCGCGCCGAGATACTGCATGCCATCGAGACCGAGCTGAAGCCCAGGCTCGCGGCCGACGGCGTCGCACTGAAGAGCGTGTATATGGGCAGGGTCGACCTGCCTGCCGACTACCGGCGCGGCATGGACGCGCTGCTGGCCGAGGAACTGGCCACGGAAAAAATGCGCTATACGCTGGAGCTCAAGGAAAAGCGCGTGACGGAAGTCGGGCTGGAAGCCGACGCCCAGCTAGTGCGGCGCGAAAAGGCGGCGGAAGCCGCCGGGCGCGAGCGGATCATCGCCGCCAAATCCCAGGAGGAAGCGATGAAGCACGTGCTGCCGTTCAAGCAGCGCCAGATCGAACAGCGCCGCTTGGAGGCCGAAGCCGAAAAGGTGGCACGCATTCGCAATGCCGAGGGTAGCGCGCAGGCGCGCCGCATCGAGGCCAATGGCGAGGCCGACGCGCGCCAGAAGCTTGCCGAAGCCGAGGTCTACCGTCTGGAGCGTGTGGGCAAGGCCAATGCCGAGCAGATGGCGCGCGAAGGCGCGCTGATCACCAGCCATCCGCTGCTGATCCAGAAGGCGCTCGCGGACAAGCTCTCCGACAAGATCCAGGTGATCATCGCGCCCTCGCCGACGGACGGCAGCTTCATTGCCGGCGGACTTCTTGGCGGGGCGAAGAACGCCGCCGGCGCGAATGTGCCGGCCTATCGGACAGCGCGCGCATCCAGGCAGGGACAGTGATCATGCTGCGCACATGCATGGTTGCGGCAGGGATAGGCTTGGCCGGCGTCACGATCACGGCCGCGGCGGCGGCGACGGAAACGGCGATCGTCACGCAGAACCGTACGGCGCTGCGCGCCGCGCCGCGCGATTCGGCGCAGCAGCAGGCCCGATTGTGGCAGGGCGAGGTGCTCGAGGTCCGCGCCGAGCGCAGGGACTACCTGCAGGTCTGGGATTACCGGCGCGAGCGCGGCGGCTATGTGCGCGCGGACCAGGTGCGCCGCATCGGGCTGGCGGCGGAAGACGCACCCGGCCTGCTCGCGGTGGTGCGCTTTCTTGCGGACACGCCGGGTGCCGAAACGCTGGGCATCGGCTACGCAGCGGCTTTCATCCAGGCAGTGCCGAGCGAGGTGCTCAACGGCAAGGACGGCGTCGAAACGCTGGACGCGCTGGGCGGCTTCGCCGACCGGCTCGCGCACCGCGCCTCGACCGGCGCGCAGTTGTCCAAATGGGCGCAGGCGACGCTGGCCGCGCATCTGGACGTGGCGGCCAACTACGGTATCCGCTTCAGGAGCTACGAGCGCGACGGCCGCATCCAGATCTGCTACGACGGCGACGCCTTCCGCCGCGTGTTGGCGATGCGCGCTGCGCCGGAGCAGCGCGCACGCGCCGCCCTGGCGCTGACGCGCCCGGAATGCGTCGATCCCGAGCTTGCGCCGCTCGAGCGCAAGCGCCTGGACGAGTGGCGCGCCGAAGTCCTGGAGCAGGTGGAGACGGCCGCGCTGCCGGGCTATCTGAAGAACCGCGTGCTGATGCGCCGCGCGGCGGTATGGAGTGGCCTCGCCTACCAGCGCGCGCGCAAGGGCGAGCCTGCCGATACCGCCGCGGCGCACGCCATCGCCGACCTCGCCGGCGTCGACAAGGCCGAGCTCGCCGACGAGGACCGACCGGATTACGCCGATGCGGCGATGCGCGCGAATGCCTCGCGCTGGGCAGCGGCGCCGACCTCAGTGCCGACCGCGGCGAGGACCGCAGCGCGCGCCGTGCGCCTGGTCACCGCGCCAGGTGCGCCGGGCGAAACCTGCGTCAGCCTGGTCGACGCGCGGAAGAAGGGCGGAGCGGCGCCGCTGCTCAAGCGCTGCACCTACGGCCTCGTCTGGGCCGATTCGGCGACGCTCAATCGCGAAGGCACGGCGCTGGCGCTCGCGGTGCAGCCGCTGGCCGCATGGCGCGAGATGTGGGTGTTTCGCAAGGAAGCAAGCGGCTGGTCGCTGCGCGTACTCCCGCCCGCCGACCGCGGCCCGGGCGTCGGCTATGCCGAGTTCGCCGGCTGGGTGCCCGGCGGCAGGAAAATGTTGGTGGCGCGCGAAGCCGGCGTCGATGGCAAACACAAGCGCAGCTTCGAGCTCATGCGCCTGGACACGCTCGCTATCGAGCGCCGGTCGAGGGATCCCGAGATCCTGGGCGCTTTCCGGCGTTGGCAGGATCCGGCGTGGAAGCGCGCGAGCCTGAGTCTGCGTTAGGAATGTGTCGTGCAACAATGCCCGGGCAAGCCTCCTTACCACCGTGCGCCCCGCGCGCGCCTCCGCTGACTGGCGCTCGCCAATAGGAATTCAGGCACGAGCACGCAAACGAACCGCGGCGGCAAGCACGCAGCGGCCAGGGTTTGACTCCTTTCCCCTGGCCCTGCGGGGCTTGTCCGCTTCGGCAGCATGACAATCGGGCAGCATTCATTCGAACCAACAGGGACCATGTTCATGAACGCCGGACCCGATGCGTGATCGCGGACACGCGTGACTACGGTTACAGACAGATCGAGCCAATCGGCGTATGTTCACTAATGTTTTGTGGTCACGCCGTGCATGATCTGCAGTGCGGCAGCGCGAACCGGAAGCAACACCAGCCCGCTCGATCCCAGTCATGGACAATCCAGATCTTTTGCTTTTGGCACGCGCCCAGTTCGGCCTGAACATCGGCTTCCATATTCTCTTTCCCAGCATCACTCTCGCGCTGGCGTGGTTCCTGCTGTACTTCCGCATCCGCTACGCACGCAGCGGCGATCCCGCCTGGCTCGCGACCTACAAGCTGTGGACCAAGGTGTTCGCGCTGACCTTTGCGATGGGCGTGGTCACCGGCATCACCATGTCGTTCCAGTTCGGCACCAACTGGCCCGGCTTCATGACCCACGTCGGCAACATCGCCGGGCCGCTGCTCGGCTTCGAGGTGCTGACCGCGTTCTTCCTCGAAGCGACCTTTCTCGGCGTGATGCTGTTCGGCATGAACCGCGTGCCCCCCTGGGTGCACATCGGGGCGACGCTGCTGGTCGCCATCGGCACCTTGCTTTCGGCGTTCTGGATTCTGGCGCTCGATTCGTGGATGCAAACCCCGGCCGGGGAGGTGATCGTCGGCGGCGCGCTGATCGCGGGCGACTGGCTGCGGGTCATATTCAATCCATCTTTTCCCTACCGCTTGACGCATATGCTGCTGGCCTCTGGACTCACCGCATCGTTCGTGGTCGCCGGACTGTCCGCCTGGCGCCTGCTGCGCGCACCGGGCGATGCCTCGGCCTTGCGCACGCTGCGCACCGGCATCATAGTTGCCGCGGTGATCGCCCCGCTGCAGATATTCGCAGGCGACCAGCACGGGCTGAATACGCTGGAATACCAGCCGGCGAAGATCGCCGCGATGGAGGCGCTGTGGCGCACCGAGCGCGGCGCGCCTCTGGTGCTGTTCGCCGTGCCGAATGCGCAAACGCAGCACAACGATTTCGCCATCGACGTGCCGCACGGCGCAAGCCTGATCCTTACCCACAGTTTTAACGGCGAGGTGAAAGGCATCGACGCGTTCGCGCCCGACACGCCGCCGGTGGCGCCGGTGTTCTTCGCGTTTCGCACCATGCTGGCCCTGGGCGTGCTGATGCTCGCGCTTGCCTGGACCGGCGCCTGGAAGTTGCGCCAGGGGCGGACACCGCCGCAATGGCTGCTGTGGGCATTCGCCGGCGCGACTTTTTCCGGCTGGCTGGCGACGCTCGCGGGCTGGGTGGTGACCGAAGTCGGGCGCCAGCCGTGGCTGGTGACCGGTATATTGAGAACGTCGCAGGCGGTAGGCCACACCACAGGGCCATCGCTGGGTGCGAGCCTCACCGGCTACATCTTTGTCTACTCCCTGATGCTGGTGGCCTACATAGTGGTAATCACTCACCTTGCAGGCAAGGGGGCGGCACCGGTACAGGAGGCGGCGCGGCCATGAATCTCGATCTTCCATTGATCTTCGCCGGACTGATGGGCGTCGCGGTGCTCGCCTACGTCGTTCTTGACGGCTACGACCTGGGCGTGGGCATGCTGATGCCCGCGGCCGACGCGCGCGAGCAGGACTTGATGGTGTCCTCTATCGGTCCCTTCTGGGACGCGAACGAAACCTGGCTGGTGCTGGGCGTGGGGCTCCTGCTGGTGGCGTTTCCGGTGGCGTACGGCGTGGTGCTGGGGGCGCTGTATTTGCCCGTCGCGGCCATGCTGATGGGGCTGATGCTGCGCGGCGTGGCGTTCGAATTCCGCGTCAAGGCCGAGGGCTGGCACCGCGAGCTGTGGAACTGGCTGTTCTGGTTGGGCTCGTTCATCGCCTCGTTCGCACAGGGGCTGATGCTCGGTCGCTATATCACCGGCTTCGAATCAGGCTTCGGCTATCTGCTGTTCGCCCTGATTGTGGGCGCCTCGCTTTGCGGCGGCTATGTGCTGCTCGGGGCGACCTGGCTGATCTACAAGACCGAAGGCACGCTGCAGAAAAAGGCCCTGGCCTGGGCGCGCTGGGGCTTGCTCTGGGTCGCGCTCGGTGTGGCTGCGGTGAGTCTCGCCACGCCGTTTGTAAGCCACACCGTAGCGATGAAATGGTTCGATTTTCCGCGGACGCTGGGGCTTATGCTGCTGCCGCTGGTGACGCTCTTCGCGTGGATCTGGGTGTGGCGCTCGACCGGACGGCTATTGCGGGGTGTTGCCGGGGCCGCACAATGGGCGCCGTTCGCTGGCACCGTGGCGATATTCGTCCTCTCCTTCATCGGCCTCGCCTACAGCCTGTTTCCGTACGTGGTGATCGACCGGCTGACCTTTTGGGATGGTGCCGCGAACCCCTCGTCGCTGAAACTGGTGTTCATAGGCGCGCTCATCGTGCTGCCCTTCATCGTCGCCTACACGGCGTTTTCCTACTATGTGTTCCGCGGCAAGGCGCGGCCCGGACTGTACGATTGACGATGGGCGCGGCCCCAAGTCCGCATGGAGACGCGACCCAGGGGCGAGCCCGGGATGCGGAAATCAAATACGCTCGCTACTTCTCCAACAGCTTTCTCTTGTCTTTAATCTTAGACCACTCGGAAGCGTGGGCGCGTGGAGGGCGGAGCAGGGGCCCCGGCGCGAGCCGGGGATGCGACCCCGGAACACGTCCGGGATGCGGAAATCAAATACGCTCGCTACTTCTCCAGCAGCTTTCTCTTGTCCTTTACCTTAGACCACTCGGAAGCGTGGGCGCGTGGAGGGCGGAGCAGGGGGCCCCGGCGCGAGCCGGGGATGCGACCCCGGAACACGTCCGGGATGCGGAAATCAAATACGCTCGCTACTTCTCCAGCAGCTTTCTCTTGTCCTTTACCTTAGACCACTCGTCCGCATCCCCCGGCGCATCCTTGCGCTCGATGATGGGCTTCCATACTTTGGACAGTTCGGCGTTGATCGCCGTGAATGCCTTCTGCTCGTCCGGCACGTCGTCTTCGGCGAAAATCGCTTCCACCGGGCATTCGGCTACGCACAAGGTACAATCGATGCATTCATCGGGGTCGATGACCAGCATGTTCGGCCCCTCGCGGAAGCAATCCACGGGACAGACGTCGACGCAGTCGGTATATTTGCACTTGATGCAGGATTCGGTCACTACATAAGTCATGGGTAATATCCTGAAATGACGGTCAAGAGACCAGGGCGCAAAGATTTTACCATAGGCTTTTCGAGGTTCGCGATTCGCAGTTCGTGGCCCGTAGCTTGTAATCCGCCGGTGAACCACCGAATATTCTTCATGGCGCGCCCCTGCGGCGCGCCGTAAATAGGATTAGAATCCCAAATCATCCCTCCCAGGATTTCGCGGTCACGCATCGCGAACCAATCCGCTACACCAACCATGAACACGAGGACTGCATGAGCGAACATATACAACACGTAACCGATGCGACATTTGAAACCGAGGTGTTGCAAGCGCAAAGCCCGGTACTGGTGGATTATTGGGCCGAGTGGTGCGGGCCGTGCAAGGCGATCGCCCCGACTCTGGAGGAAGTGGCCAAGGAATACTCGGGCAAGCTCAAGGTCGCCAAGGTCAACGTCGACGAGAACCAGGACATCCCGCGCAAGTACGGCATCCGCGGCATCCCCACACTGATGCTGTTCAAGAACGGCAACATCGAGGCGACCAAGGTCGGCGCGCTGTCGAAATCGCAGCTTACGGCCTTCCTTGACAGCAACATCTAGACCCTCTATCCTTGCGCCTGAAGCGTCACCGGTGGTTTATCTCAGAGCTTGTTTCAGCAGCTAGAAGCAATCCCTGACGTAGGGGTGCATGCGGGAAGACATTCCCGCATATCGTAACCACCCCTCCGGATCCGGACGCCAGTTCCTCCCTGTACTGATTCCCAAGGCTGTCTAGCCTTTTTCGTTCCATACGAGCGTTCTCCGCATGCAATTATCAGAACTTAAAACCCTGCACGTCACCGAACTCGTCCAGATGGCGGTGGAACATGAAATAGAAGGTGCGAATCGCCTGCGCAAGCAGGAGCTGATTTTCGCGCTGCTGAAAAACCGCGCGAAAAAGGGAGAATCGATATTTGGCGATGGCACGCTGGAAGTGCTGCCCGACGGCTTCGGCTTCCTGCGCTCGCCCGACACTTCCTACCTTGCCTCGACCGACGACATCTACGTCTCGCCTTCCCAGATCCGCCGCTTCAACCTGCATACGGGCGACACGATCGAGGGCGAGATCCGCACCCCCAAGGACGGCGAACGCTATTTCGCGCTGGTCAAGGTCGACAAGGTCAACGGCGACCTGCCGGAAAACTCCAAGACCAAAATCCTGTTCGAGAATCTGACGCCGCTACATCCGGACGAGGTATTCAAGCTGGAGCGCGATATCAAGGCCGAGGAGAACATGACCGGCCGCATCATCGACATCATCGCGCCCATCGGCAAGGGCCAGCGCGGATTGATCGTGTCTCCGCCGAAGGCGGGCAAGACGGTGCTGATGCAGCATATGGCGCACGCGATCATCGCCAATCATCCCGACGTGGTGCTGATCGTGCTGCTGATCGACGAGCGCCCCGAGGAAGTGACCGAGATGACGCGCACCGTGCGCGGCGAGGTGGTCGCCTCGACCTTCGACGAGCCCGCCAGCCGCCACGTGCAGGTCGCCGAGATGGTGATCGAGAAGGCCAAGCGCCTGGTCGAGCACAAGAAGGACGTGGTGATCCTGCTCGATTCGATCACGCGCCTCGCGCGCGCCTACAACACCGTGGTGCCGGCCTCGGGCAAGGTGCTCACCGGCGGCGTCGATGCGAACGCGCTGCAGCGCCCGAAGCGCTTCTTCGGCGCCGCGCGCAACGTCGAGGAAGGCGGCTCGCTCACCATCCTCGCCACCGCGCTGATCGACACGGGCAGCCGCATGGACGACGTGATCTACGAGGAATTCAAGGGCACCGGCAACATGGAAATCCATCTCGACCGGCGCATGTACGAAAAGCGCATTTTCCCGGCAATCAACGTCAACCGCTCGGGCACGCGCCGCGAAGAGTTGCTGATCGCCAAGGAAGTGCTGTCGAAGGTGTGGGTGCTACGCAAGCTGCTGTATCCGATGGACGACCTGGAAGCGGCGGAGTTCCTGGTGGACAAGATACGCGCGACCAAGAACAACGCGGATTTCTTTGATTCCATGCGCCGCGGTTAACTCGACGCGCGGGAGCTGGAGCTGCAGCTTGCTCAGGGCCTCGATTTCTGGGATAATCGCCGCCTTTCGCGGCTCCTATATCCGGACCGCATTAAAGGAAAAGCCATGAAAACAGACATCCACCCCGATTATCACGAAATCAAGGTCATCTGCAGCTGCGGCAATACCTGGCAGACTCGTTCGACCATGAACAAGGAACTGCACGTCGAAGTGTGCTCCAACTGCCACCCGTTCTACACTGGCAAGCAGAAGATCGTCGACACCGCAGGCCGGGTGGAGAAATTCCGCCAGAAATACGCGAAGAAACCCGCGGCCGCGGCCAAAACGGTCTGAAGGACAGGCCCTCCCCGGAAAAGGCAGCTGCGGCTGCCTTTTTTGTTTTCTCGCCGAGTAAAATGCGCCCATGACTCCCAATGACCGAGCAAAAACGGTGCATACACTCAAGGTGGTCGTATAGTGTCCGGCGCACGCATCACGCTGCCGCTTGCGCGCATCCCCCTGTTGATCCTGGTGGCGATCTGGCTGTTGCCGGGCCTGATCGGGCATGATCCCTGGAAGAATGAAGACGCGATCGGCATAGGTATTGCGCACCAGTTCGTCGCCCACGGCCATTGGCTGCTGCCCCGGCTCGCGGGTGAGTACTACCCCGACGACGGTCCGCTGTTCTACTGGATCGCCGCGGCGTTCGCCCGGCTGCTCGGCGGGCTCATCCCGCAACACGATGCGATACGCCTGGCGGCCGGTGCGTGCATCGCGCTGACGCTCGTGTTCCTGCATCTGGCGGGGCCCGCCTTCCAGCGAGATGACAGATACGACAGCGACAGCCGCAGCGACCGGAATCGAGGTGATGGCGTCATGCTCATATTCTTGGGCTGCATGGGCTTGCTGGTGCACGCGCACGAAGCCATCAGCGAAACGGCGTTGCTCGCCGGCCTCGCCTGCGCCTACTACGGCGCCGCGCTCGTCGGGAGGCGCCCGTATGCGGCCGGCCTCGCCCTCGGCTGCGGCCTGGGCGCCGCATTTCTTTCCAGCGGATTCGTGCATATCCTGCCGTTCATCGTCGCCCTGATTGCGACGCCTTTGTTCGTGCCGGACTGGCGTAGCCGCGGTGCGGGGCTCGCCCTGGCGTGCGGCGCGCTGGTCCTTACCCCCTGGATGCTGATCTGGCCGGTGCTGCTTTATGCACACTCGCCGGCGCTGTTGGGGGCATGGTTGCACCACAACGGTTTAGCCACACTTGCCCATACGCCCAGTCTGGCGTTCGCTACGGAGGAACTGGGCACGCTCTCCTGGTTCGCGTGGCCGGCGTGGCCGATCGCCTTGTGGGCGCTATGGCTGTATCGCAGAAAACCCAGTTCCGCACGCGTAGTGCTGCCGCTGGTCGCCCTGATCGCCGGACTGGGGTTGGTCTGGATTGGGCGAGAGCGGGGCGATTTGCCCTTGCTGCCCTTGCTGTTGCCGCTGGCGCTGCTGGCCGCGCAGGTTCTGGGCGATCTGCGTCGCGGCGCGGCCAACGCGCTCGCATGGTTCGGCGCCATGACCTTCAGTCTGCTCGGCGGCCTCATCTGGCTCGGCTATCTGGCGGTGCATACCGGCTTTCCGCCGCGCATCGCCGCCAACGCGGTGCGCATAGAGCCGGGGTTTGTCGCGCACTTCGCCTGGCTGCCATTCATCGCCGCAGTCACCATTACGCTCGCATGGATCACGTTGATCCTGCGCAGCCGGAATGCGGCGCAGCGCTGCGTTACCTTCTGGGCCGCCGGCCTCGCGCTGTTCTGGGCACTGACGACGCTGCTGTGGATGCCCTGGATCGATCATGGCAAGAGCTACCGGCCGGTGGCGCGCTCCTTGCTCGCGCACCTGCCCAAGCACGTCACTTGCATTGCCAGCCACGGGCTGGGCGAAGCGCAGCGCGCTGCCTTCGACTACCGTGCGGGCATCGTCACCGAGCGCACTGAAATTCGCGCGCGTCCTGATTGCAACTTGTTGCTGGTGCAGAGCAACCGTCGGCTGCCCGAGGCAAACCCGGGTGCGCAGTGGAAAAAGATCTGGCACGACCACCGTGCCGGCGACCGTACAGAAATATTCCGGCTTTACGAGAAGGTCAGATCGACGCCATGAGCAGGTCCAGGCAAAGTCGACCCGGGCGGAGTGCATTCGGCAAAGCGCCGCAGGCGCGCCGAGCCGGATTGCGCAGGTCCGGATGAGTTGAACCGCATGGACACCCGAATCAAACCGATTTTTTCCTATCGCAAGCACTGGGCACAGCGCTTCGGCGTCGCCCCTTTTCTGCCGATGTCCCGCAGCGAAATGCAGACGTTGGGCTGGGACAGTTGCGACGTCATCATCGTCACCGGGGACGCCTATATCGATCACCCGAGTTTCGGCATGGCGCTGGTCGGTCGCCTGCTCGAAGCGCAGGGATTCCGTGTGGGCATCATCAGCCAGCCCGACTGGCGCTCGCCCGAGGATTTCCGGCGTTTGGGCAAGCCGAACCTGTTTTTCGGCGTCACCGCCGGCAACATGGATTCCATGGTCAACCGCTATACCGCCGACCGCCGCATCCGCTCCACCGACGCCTACACGCCAGACGGCGCGCCCGACAGGCGCCCGGACCATGCGGTGACCGTCTATTCGCAGCGTTGCCGCGAGGCTTTTCCCGACGCACCGCTGGTCATAGGCAGCATAGAGGCGAGCCTGCGCCGCATTGCGCATTACGATTACTGGTCGGACAAGATGAAGCGCTCGATCCTGCCGGACGCCAAGGCCGACCTGCTGCTGTTCGGCAATGCCGAGCGCGCGCTGGTGGCGCTCGCGCACCGCCTGGCCAAGGGCGAAAACATCAAGGCAATCCGCGACCTGCGCGGTAGCGCCTTCATGGTGCCGCGCGGCTGGCGGCCCGAGGGCTGGAGCGAGGCCGATTCGACCACGGTGGACACGCCAGGCGCGATCCATGCACGCCCGGATCCGTATGCCATGGTGCAAAACGCGCCCGCCGCTGCCGTGGCGACGACGCACGCCATCCGTTTCCACGGCCGCGAGGAGCGGCTCGCCGCGCGAGCGCAGGAGCGCGCCCATACCGTCATCCGCCTGCCCTCGTACGAGCAGGTGAAACAAGACCCCGTTCTCGATGCGCACGCCTCGCGTACCTTCCATCTCGAATCGAATCCGGGCAATGCGCGCGCGCTGGTGCAGGGCCATGGGGAAGGTGCGGCCGCCCGCGACCTCTGGCTCAATCCGCCGCCGCTGCCGCTTTCCACCGCCGAAATGGATCATGTATACGGCCTGCCCTACGCGCGGGCACCGCATCCGGTTTACGGCGAGGCGAAAATCCCGGCCTGGGAAATGATTCGTTTCTCTGTGAACATCATGCGCGGCTGTTTCGGCGGCTGCACCTTTTGCTCCATCACCGAGCACGAGGGGCGCATCATCCAGAGCCGCTCGGAGGCGTCGATCCTGCACGAGATCGAGGAGATTCGCGACAAGACGCCCGGTTTCACCGGGATGATTTCCGACGTCGGCGGACCCACGGCCAATATGTACCGCATGGCGTGCAAGGATCCGAAAATCGAATCCTCCTGCCGGCGCCTGTCCTGCGTCTATCCCGGAATCTGCGAAAATCTGAACACCGACCACGCGCCGCTGATCGATCTCTACCGCAAGGCGCGCGCACTGCCCGGCATCAAGAAAGTGTTCGTTGCCTCGGGCCTGCGCTACGACCTCGCCGTGCGCTCGCCCGAATACGTAAAGGAGCTCGCGACCCATCACGTCGGCGGCTACCTGAAGATCGCGCCGGAACACATCGCGGAAGGGCCGCTGTCGAAAATGATGAAACCCGGTGTCGGCAGCTACGACAAGTTCAAGGCGATGTTCGACAAGTTTTCGCGCGAAGCGGGCAAGGAACAATACCTGATCCCCTATTTCATCGCCGCGCATCCCGGCACCGGCGATGAAGACATGCTCGCGCTGGCGCTCTGGCTCAAGCACAACGGTTTTCGCCTCGACCAGGTGCAGACCTTCCTGCCGACGCCGCTGGCGCTGGCGACGACCATGTACCACACGGGCAAGAATCCGCTGCACAAGGTCTCGGCCACATCGGAAGAGGTCAGTGTGGCGCGCGGCGGCCGCCAGCGCCGCCTGCACAAGGCCTTCCTGCGCTATCACGACCCGGCGAACTGGCCGTTGCTGCGCGAGGCGCTGGCGCGCATGGGCCGCGCCGACCTGATAGGCAACGGCAAGAAACATCTGATCCCCTCGTTTCAGCCTGCGGGCACAGGCACGAGCCGGCAGCGTACCGGCGAGCGGAAAGCAACTGGACGCGCTGCGCCGGTACGCCGCGCGGCTGTCCCGGCAAAGCCCGGCGGCAAACTCAAGCACGCGCGCCGGCCGTAGCACATTCTTGGCATCCGACCAGCAGTCGGCACCAAGCTCAACCCGGCTTACACAAGGTGGCGGGAAACCCCTATTTACAACGACACTAAGCGAGGGCTAGATTTACAGTCACTATTCTGAGCTGCCGGGAGGTGGAAATGACGCCACGATCACTCGGTTTCGCGCTGGTGGTCTGTTTTGTACTGGGCCTATACGGCTGCGGTGGTGGCGGTGGCGGCGGAAGCAGCACATCCACACCCGGTTCCCCCACTCCCACACCTTCCGGTTCGTCGTCGACGATCACCGGTTATCTGGTCGATGGACCGGCCAAGGGACTTACTTACACGTGTAGCCCGTCCGGTCTTTCCGGGCTAACCTCTGCAACCGGAAGCTTCACCTGCCACAGCGGCGATACCGTTGCCTTCAGTCTGAGCGTTGGTTCGTCAACGATTACTTTGGGCTCCGTTGCGGTTCCAAGCACATCGGGAGTAAGCGTACCGGTAACCATGTTCGCAAACGGATTGGAGGTCGCCGAAATTTTACAAGCGCTGAACCATGGCTCGAGTACGAATATCGATGTCAGCGGATTGACCGTACCGCCGGCGGTTGTGACCGAAATCAACAGCTATATTTCCGGCGGTGGAACGCTCCCATCCGGGCAAGCCTCGGACGATCAGTTTCTTGCGTATGTTCAAGGCCAAACCACAGGAGCGACACCTGCCTTTGCCACTGCCGTAACGGGATCGGCAAAGACATTCCAGCAAAATACCGTCCTGCCTAACCTTCAAACCACCGTTGCCGCGATTAGCAAGACGAACCCGCCGCCACCGGTTTTCGCCAACAGTACGACGAAGCTGAGCGGCACCATCGTTGTCAGCGGATCGGGTACGATCCCGGCGGCTAACGGATTTTCAGCCATCAATGTGTCGGCCAGTGGGGGCGGCATACTGAATGCCACGGTCAATGGCAATATCCAGAATGCCGGGACGTATCCAGTGAGTTTTTCGTCGCCCGGTTTCGAGTTGACGATAAACGTTGGTGCCTACACCTACACGGATTCACTCGGTAACGTAACCAATTACGCAGCGTCTACGACCCCGAGCAACGTATCACCGTTCGGCCAGAATGACACCGTCACGGTAGCGCCTGCTTTTTCCGGAAACAGCTTGTCGTTGGCAAACGCCGCCAATGCTCCTGCCGGCTGCTCCGGCGGAGCCATCTCGGGTACCGATGTCGGGGCCTCAAACCCGTTGATCACGATGTCTACCGCCGTGACTTGCACAGAAGTAGGATCCAGCTTTACGCTAACGGCAACGGCAAAGCTGGTGGGGGCGTGGTGAAAGAAGTTTTATGCAGCATAGAAACCGGTTCCTGATAATAATGGCATAAGGCCGGACGGATTAGCGGCGGATTCGCCGCTAATCCACTAGACAGCACTACTCGGGTCCGCCTCTGGCGAACCTTTTTTATGCGCTTTCGGTTTTGAGTCAGCGAGTGCGGGACCTGTTGGCATTCAGTGGGCCAAGCGACGGGGCGGGCCGGAAGCAAGAAGCGCACTAAGCTGCAGGGATGATTCTCGTACCGCGCGCCGACTAATGCGTTTTGTTCAGGTTTGGACTAGA
>CAZRMO010000022.1:0-41674 GCA_964601155.1 uncultured Enterobacteriaceae bacterium | reverse complement strand
CGAACATATGGTGCGCTTCCTCGGTCAGCATGAAGCGGCAGGTGCGCGACAGCGGGTCGAAGCCCGACTCGGCCAGCGCGGCAAGCTGGAACTTGCCGTCGCGGTCGGTGATGAAGGTGAACATGAAGAAGGAGAGCCAGTCCGGCGTCTTCTCGTTGAATGCGGTCAGGATGCGCGGATTGTCGGCGTCGCCCGAGCGGCGCGCGAGCAGCGCCTCGCCCTCCTCGCGGCCGTCACGGCCGAAGTGCGCATGCAGCAGATACACCATGGCCCACAGGTGGCGGCCTTCTTCGACGTTGACCTGGAACAGATTGCGCAGATCGTAAAGCGAAGGGCAGGTGAGCCCGAGGTGGCGCTGCTGCTCCACCGAAGCGGGCTCGGTGTCACCCTGGGTGACGATAATGCGGCGCAGCGTCGAGCGGTACTCGCCCGGCACTTCCTGCCACGCCGGCTGGCCCATGTGCTCGCCGAAATTGATCTTGCGCTCGGCCTCTGCAGGTGCCAGGAAAATGCCCCAGCGGTAGTCCTGCATTTTGACGTAGTCGAAGTGCGCCCAGCCTTTCGGGTCGACGCTGATCGCCGTGCGCAGATAGACCTGAAAATCAGTCGATTCGTCCGGGCCCATTTCCGACCACCAGTTGAGGAAGCCGGGCTGCCAATGCTCCAGCGCGCGCTGCAGCGTCTTGTTGCCGGAGAGGTCGACGTTGTTGGGTATTTTCTCGCTGTAATTGATGCTCATACTTTTCTCCTAGTGCAATGAGCGCCTAAGGGAATTTCCGTTAGGCAGCTGAATTAGGGGAGCACGAGGGGGATATCCCCTCGTAGCCATTTAGATCCGTTCCCAGTTGAATTTCGCTTTCGAACCGCTGCCGAAAACCTTTAAAGCGCCTTGCTCGCCGACCGCGTTGGGGCGGTTGAAAATCCAGTTCTGCCAGGCTGATAGCCGCGCGAATATGCGCGTCTCCATGGTTTCGGCGCCGGTGAATCTCAGATTCGCTTCCATCCCGGTGAGCGCGTCGGGCGACAGGCTGTTGCGTTCCTCCAGCGCGATGCGCACTTCGTCATCCCAGTCGAGGTCATCCGGTGTGAACGTCACCAGCCCGAGCTTGGCCGCGTCGTGCGCGTCCAGTTTCTCGCCGATGACCTGGCGCGCTGCCTCGACCGGTTCTTCGCGCCCGCAAAAGCGCGTCGCCAGGCGCGTGAGGTGGTTCACCATCGGATAGCTGCCGAAATTGAGTTCGGTCAGTACCATGCGCGGCGCCTTCTCCGGTTCGTCGGGCAGTTGCAGCATGTAGCCGCGGTCGGCGGCGAGCGCGATTTCGGCCAGCGTGCCGGCGAAGCAGGAGCCCTGGTCGATGATGGCGAACAGGGTGCGCGAGGTCACGTCCAGGCGCGCCAGCGTGCGCCGCAGCATACCCAGGGTCGCGCGC
The DNA here is from genome assembly GCA_964601155.1 of uncultured Enterobacteriaceae bacterium. GTDB lineage: Bacteria > Pseudomonadota > Gammaproteobacteria > Burkholderiales > SG8-39 > 2-12-FULL-64-23. The sequence continues at coordinate 40,244 of CAZRMO010000022.1, read as the reverse complement.
ACGAACCAGTGCGCGCGGTGCTTGGCCAGGACGGCGTCCACCGCGAGCACGCTGTCGATGTCGCCGCGCGTTTTCAGTTGCCAGGTGCCGATTTCGAGCTCGTTGGTGCGCAGCATGAGAATGGCGTCGTCGAGTTCGCGCGCCATCTGCAGCGGCCACCAGCCCACACCGGCTTTGATGATGCCTTCGATCGCATCGGGCTGCGCTTTGCCCGGCGCCGAGACCGTGAGCGTGGCCGTGCGCGTAGCGCGGTCGATCGCGGCATCCACGTATTCGTAGTGGTAGCCGTTCGCGTCGATGGCGCACTTGAGCGGAGTCAGGACGACGCCCTTGGCGTCCTGTGGCCGGTCGCTCGCCCCTGCCAGGCGCGCGGCGTGTTCCTGCACCGCCTGGGCGAACGCCTGCGGCTTGGCGCTGTGGTCGACCAGACCCCAGTCCTTGGCGCGGTCGGCGCGCACGCCCTCGCTGGTGGTGCAGAAGAAATCGGCCAGGTCGCGGCGCACCTTTCTCTTGTCGGTGATGCGCGTGAGGCCGCCGGTGCCCGGCAGCACGCCGAGCAGCGGCACTTCAGGCAGGCTCACGGTGGAGGAGCGGTCGTCTATCATCAGGATTTCGTCGCATGCGAGCGCCACTTCGTAGCCGCCTCCGGCGCAGGTGCCGTTCACTGCGGCGAGGAATTTGAGCCCGTCGTTGCGGCTCGAATCCTCAATGCCGTTGCGCGTCTCGTTGGTGAACTTGCAGAAATTCACCTTCCAGCCGTGGCTGGACTGGCCCAGCATGTAGATGTTGGCGCCGGAGCAGAACATGCGCTCGCGCGCCGAGGTGAGCACCACGCAGCGCACCTGGGGGTGCTCGAAGCGAATGCGGTTGAGCGCGTCGTAGAGCTCGATGTCGACGCCGAGATCGTAGGAATTGAGCTTGAGCTTGTAGCCGGGCCTGAGCCCCTTGTCCTCGTTCACGTTCATCGACAGCGTCGCGATTGCGCCGTCCACGCTCATGCGCCAGTGGGCGTAACGGTCGGGATGGGTGTCGAAGCTGACGGGCGCGGCGGTGGCGGCAGTGGTCATGGATGCTGACATGGATTCTCCTGGTTCACGATTCTGTAACGATACGAGAGGATACATTCCCTCGCGCTCCTCTAAGTCGGCCCGTAGCAAAGTCACCTTTGCTACGGATTTTCATGCTGCAACAGCCTCGCGCAGCAGCTGCAGGCTTTTTTCGATGCTCTTGTGCGCGGTGTCGATGGTCACGTCGGCCCGGCCGTAGAGCGCATTGCGGCCGCGCAGGATGCGGTGCAGGTCCTGCATGGCTTCGCGGTTTCCCGTAATGGGCCGGGTATCGCCCTGGGCCACCACGCGCGCCATGTGCTCCTCGGGCTGGGCTTTGAGCCATACGGTGCGGCAGGTCGACAGCAACAGGTCGTAGGTGCCCGGCTCGGACACGATGGAGCCGCCGGTGGCGATAACCGCGCGCTCGTTGTTCTTCACTGCGTTCTCCAGACAGCGCCGCTCGTAGCGGCGATAGCCGGCCTGTCCGTAGAGCAGGAAGATCTCCGACAGGCTGGTGCCGGCCTCGCGCTCGACTTCCCGATCGAGCTCGATGAAGGGGACCTCCAGCTCTTTCGCCAGCCGGTTGCCGAGGGTGGATTTGCCGGCGCCGCGCAGCCCGATCAGGGCGATGCGCTTCATGCGGTCGGCATGTGCAGCGCCATAATCGCGCATGAGTTGCGAGCGCACTGCGGAAAGCTTCTGCGCCGGCAGCCGCTGCAGGAACTGCTCTATCAGCGTCAGTTCCGCCGCTTGCTCCGGTCCTTGGCGCAGGAGCTCGTTCAGAGACAGATTCAGCGCCGCGGCGATTCTATGCAGCAGCAGCACGGAAGCGTTGCCCTGTCCGGATTCGAGCTGGGCGAGGTAGCGTTCGGACACGTCGGAGTCGCGCGCGAGGCTCTTGCGCGTCATGCCGCGGCGGGCGCGGGCGTCGTGCACGCGCTCGCCGAGAGTGCGCAGGAACGCCTCGTCCGCCTCTGCGGTTATTCTGGTTTTCTGGGGAGTGTCGCGCGCGCCCATCCAAGTCAATTCCGAAATGGCATTATAATGCTTGTAAAGCTAATGATGCGCATTATAATGCATAATCGCGAATTCGCAAGCAGCGGATTAAAATCAAGTTTGCGCCCGGTGAGCATCGCCATCGTGCTTGCGAGCTGATCGGTTTCGCCGCCACCCAGCTGAGGAGGAGCGCCATGACAACGCCGATGCAGTTGCAGCAACTGATTGCGCCGGTCGCGCGCCTGGCGCAGGGGCGCGACCTGGACGCGGCGCTGCAGGGCGAGTTCAATCTGAAGTTTGCCCCGGAAAGCGAACAATTTCAGCACATCCGCGACGCTTGCCACGCCGGCATTGCCGCAGGCTGGCTTTGCGGCGAGGGCGATGCCAAGCGGCGCTTCGGCCGGATTTTCGAGTCGGGCGAGGCGACGCATGGATTCAGCGTGGACGTGGTGGATATCACCGATCTCGTGGGCAATCATCATCGCCACCCGACCGGCGAAATCGACATGATCATGCCGGTGGACCCGGGAGCCAGGTTCGATGATCATGGTGCAGGTTGGCTTGTGTATCCACCAGGCTCGGGGCATCGACCTACGGTAAGTGGCGGGCGCGCGTTGATTTTGTATCTGCTGCCCGAGGGCAAGATCGAATGGACTAGAGAATAGGAGCAGCTTCAGAAGAACCGTATGCCGGGACTCTCGTCCTTCGACCAAAGAACAACTGCCGACCGTCTTTGTTGGCGTGGCGCCGGTGTACGCGGCGCTGCTTATCTGCGCAGGAAGAATGAAATCGTCATTCGCGCGTGCGGGTGCGGGGGCGAGGCCCTGTCGTCGCTCGACGCGGCAAACGCGACGAGTTGCGCGGCGGCGGACCGATAAAGATCACGTGGGATATGTCTGTCCTTGACCCTGAATCGGGCTTAAATTAGAGTGGTTGCGCTGCTTGTGGGTGTATGGGCGGCAAGGGGGAAAACCGCATCAAAACGAGGGGGATGAGAAATGAATACAAGACTGCTGACTTGGTTGAGCTTTGTCCTGCTGGGGGTGTTCGCGCAATCCGGCGCGGCGCTGGCGCAGGGAACCATCAAGTTCGGGTTCGTGTCGTCGTTGAGCGGGCCGTTCGCGGTCTGGGGATTACAGGCCCGGGACGGCATGAAAATGGCGATCGAAGAGTTGAACGCAAAGGGGGGCGTGCTCGGAAGAAAGTTCGAACTGATCGAGCGGGACGACAAGAACAACCCGAACGAAGGCATCACGGCGTTCAAGTACATGGTCGAGCAGGAACACGTCGTCGCGGCCGGGGGTACCATATCGAGCGACGTCGGACTCGCTGTTGCGCGGCAGGCGGAATCCTATAAGGTTCCGTACTTCCTGACCATGGCGGGCGCGGCTGAGATCCTGAAGAAGGAAAGCCGGTACACCTTCCGCACCTGCCTGCCGGCGGCGCCGGAAAGCATGGGTGCGATCGCATTCATGATCAAGGAGAAGAAAATCACTCGCGTTGGCGAGATCGCAGCCGACTACTCGTGGGGCCATTCGATCATGAACGCTGTCGAAACCACGATCAAACCCCTGCCGGGCGTGAAGCTCCAGGTCGAGGTGGCGCCGGTTCGCGAAAAGGATTTCACGCCGTATCTGCGCAAGCTTCAAGGTTTGAACCCTGAACTCATTATCGGGACCGGCCATCCCCCCGGCGTTCCCACCATCACCAGACAGGCGATCGAACTGGGGATGAAGGCGATGATCGTCGGGCCCTGGTATGCCGCGGAGATGATGGCGCAGAGAGTCGGGCCAATGATGTACGGGCACTATGTCGACTATAGCTGTGTCGATTTCGAAAGCCCGGGGTACAAGCAACTCGCGGCAAAGTACTTTGCAAGCTACAAGCACCTGCTCGATAACAACTCCTTGTCCGGATACGCGATGGTCAAGATGGTCGCGGGCGCGATCGAGAAGACCAAGTCCACCGACCCGAAGGCGATCGCCGATGCGATCCGCAAGGGAAGCTTCGATCAACCGGGCTATGCCTGGCCGCTCGCGTACACCGAGTGGGGCGAGATGAAGGCGGCCAAGCCGATCCTGTATACCTACGAGAAGGGGGATCCCGGGGCGGTCGACGTGGGGGCCACTTGGCGCCAGAAGGTGGTCTACCGCAGTCCCGTGATTGCACCCTATGTCCCGAAGGACTGAGGCGGTTCTCGCAGCCGAGAGACTTACAAAATACTTCGGGGGATTGCCCGCGCTGAACGATGTCAGCTTCACGGCGGCCAGAGGAGAAATCCTCGGGCTGATCGGACCGAACGGGGCCGGAAAGTCGACCCTGCTGAATCTGATCAACGGCATTTTCCGGCCGAGCGCCGGCAGGGTTCTGTTTCAGGGCCGGGATGTGACGGGGCTGCGGCCTCATGAGGTAGCGCAACGGGGGGTCGCAAGGGTGCTGCAGACCCCCCGCTCGTTTGCCAGCATGACTGTTCTGGAGAACGTCGCGATCGGCGCGGCTTTTGGCGGAAAGGATCGAAGCGTCAAGGCGCCGCAGGACCGGGAGCGGATCGAGTACTTTCTGGATCTCGCGGGGCTGCTCGACAAGAAAGACCTGCCGGTGGAGGGCCTCACGCTGCAGGAAAGACGCATGCTGGAGCTCGCTCGGGCACTGGCTATGAGACCTGGGCTGCTGTTGCTGGACGAAGCCATGAGCGGCCTCAACCCTTCCGAGATGGAACGGGCGATGGGGCTGATCCGGCGGATCCGGGACGAACTTGGCATGACCGTCATCTGGGTGGAGCACATAATGAAAGCCATCATGGGGGTGGCCGATCGCGTATTGGTGCTCAACTTCGGGGAGCTGATCGCGCTGGGAACCCCCGCCGAGGTCGCTCGCGATGAGGGAGTGATCGACGCCTACCTTGGCAGCGCCGAGTGAGCGCACTGCTCGCGACGCAAGAGATCGAGGTCGGCTACGGGGACATGCCCGTGGTGAGAGGCGTGAGCCTCGAAGTGCGGCAGGGCGAGGCGGTGGCGGTCATCGGTCCCAACGGGGCCGGGAAAACCACGCTGTTCAAGGCGATCGCCGGGGTGCTCGCATCGCGCGGCGGCAGGATCCTGTTCGAAGACGCCCGCATAGACGGGCTTCGCCATTACGAGCTGGTCAAGCGGGGTGTCGTCTACGTTCCGGCGGAACGCGAGCTCTTTCCCCAGATGAGCGTGCTGGAAAACATCGAGCTTGGCGCATACACGAACTACAAGTCGCGCGCGGAACGCCTGAAGTTCGTTCTGCGTGTGTTCCCTAGGTTGGAGGAACGCAAGCGGCAGATGGCCGGCACCTTGAGCGGCGGAGAACAGCAGATGCTGGCGGTCGGCAGGGGCTTGATGGCGAAGCCCAAGATACTACTGCTGGATGAGCCTTCCACGGGGCTCTCCCCGCATTTTGTGCGCGAGATGTACCGGCAGCTCGCTCGGCTCAAGGCAGAGGGCTTGACCATCCTGCTGGCTGAACAGCAAATCCCTCATGCACTGGCGTTTAGCGAACGGGCCTACGTGCTGGAAAACGGGGAGATACGCCTGTTCGGACCATCGACAGAGCTCCTTGGGAATCCCGACATCCAGCGGGCCTATTTGGGAATGGCCTGAATCGTGATCGCTACACTTATAGACGGAATCGTCCAGGGGCTGCAACTTTCCCTCATGGCGGTCGGAGTCACCCTGATCTTCGGGCTTGGCGGGGTGCTGAACCTGGCGCAAGGGCAGTTCGCCGTAGTGGGCGGAATCGTTGCGGCCCTGTGCATTAAGGCGGGAGTGCCCGCGCTGGCCGCGTGTGCGTTGGGCATACTGGGTGCCGGCCTACTTGGCCTGGTGGTGGACCGGACGCTGCTGATTCCCGCCTACCGTTGCGCGGGGGAAGAGCGGCTGCTGCTCGGCTTGCTGATCACCCTGGGACTCTCCTTCGTGATAAATGGATTTCTCGACTACAAGTATTCGGATGTCTCGCTTGGTCTCAGGCTTGCCACGCCGTCGTTCGTTGTGGCCGGGATCACCATCCGAACGGCGAGTGCAGCTGTGGCTGCGATTGCCATCCTCGCCTTCGCACTATTGTTCGCTTTCCTGAAAATGACCTTGCTGGGAAAAGTCATCCGTTCGATCATCCAGAACGAGGTGGGGGCCGAACTGTGCGGGATCAACCCGGGAAGGATCCGCACCCTGATCGTAGTCTTGAGTGCCATGATGGCCGGGCTGGGAGGCATAGCCCAGGGGCTGTTTTCTTCCCTTGGCCCTGAAATGGGAAATGGACTCACGGATTATGCGCTGATCGTCGCGGTGGTGGGAGGCGTGCGCAGCATCAACGGTACGCTGGCCGCCGGAGTGTTGCTCGGCATTATCAACGCCTTCGCGAGCTACTACGTCGGGGCGTATCTGACGCTCATCATTCTGCTGGGAACCGCCGTATTCACGATCCTGCTGCGGCCCGCCGGGCTATTCGCGTCCCATCCATGAACACAAACCGATACCTCGCCGAATACGTGACGCTGCTCATCGTGGTCGTGGTGCTGGCGCTGGTGCCGCTGGGCCTGGGCGGCAGCGCCTACTACCTGCGGCTCGGGACGATGATGCTGATCTACATGATCTATACGGTCGCGTTCAACATCATTTTCGGGCACACGCGCCAATTGTTCCTGTGCGTTGGCGCGCTAGCCGGCTGCTCCGCCTACATTTCGGTGGTGCTGGTCATGCGAATGTCCTTGTCCCCGTGGGCGAGCATCCCGGTCGGAATCGTGTCCGCCGCCGTCCTGGGCGGCGTGTTCAGCTACGTCGCGGTGCGCCGTGGGCTGGGGGTGATCTTCGTCGGCATCGTGACGCTGGTGTCCTCGATGATCTTCGGCAATCTCATCCTCGGCTTGCGTGCGTGGACGAATGGCGAAACCGGCATCGAGACGAGGGGCCTGAGACCCGACGCGCTGGCGCCCGGCTTGACGAGTTACTACGTAATTCTCGGTGTGCTCATGCTTTCCCTGGTCTTTTATCACTTGCTGATGCGCTCGCGGGCCGGGACTGCCTTTCGCGCGATCGCCGACGACGAGTTTGCCGCGGAGCTGGCAGGCATCGACGTCACGATGTACAAGGTTCTTGCCGCTACCGTCGGTTCCGCGCTCATCGGTGCGGGCGGCGCGGTTTACGCTTATTACAGCGGCTACATCAATCCAACGGTATACGGGCTGGTCAGCGTGGATATCGCCGTGCTGGTCACGCTGCTTCTGGGGGGAATGGGCACCCTGCTCGGACCGGTCATCGGGAGCGTGTTGTTTGCCGTCCTCGATGAGGTCGTGCGACCGCTCGGGGGGCTCAATGTTCTGGTCTATGGCGTCCTTATGATCATCCTGGTGATCACGTTCCGCCATGGATTGGTTGCGATGCTGCGCAAGGTCACGAAGGTCCGGATTCCGTAGATTGAGCGAAATAAAGAGTGCTAACATTGGACCGTTTAGGGAACCTCTGATCAAGACACCTACCCGCGCACCGCGCCGACGAGCTTTCCTCTGAAGTGGGGGATATACAAGAGGGCATCGCCCCCTTGTTCAAACGTTGCCTAGAGGGGCCGTCAACGGGAACACAATGAGGAGAACAGCATGCCCGGACTATCGACCGCCGACCATAGCGTCAGCCCACCAATTGTAGAAATCCCGCGCGACTACAACGCCGCATATGACCTGATCGAGCGCAATCTTCGCGCCGGGCGCGCGGGCAAGACCGCATTCATCGACGATGCCGGCAGTGTCACTTACGCCCAGCTGGCCGAGCGTGTAAACCGCGCAGCCAATGCCCTGAAGGGCCTTGGTCTGGGGTTGGAAGACCGCATCATGCTGGCGCTGCTGGACACTGTCGATTTCCCCAGCGTGTTTTTGGGCGCGATCAAGGCCGGCATCGTGCCCATCGCCGGCAATACGTTGCTGACCACGTCGGACTACGAGTTCATGCTCAACGACAGCCGCGCCAAGGTGCTGGTGGTGTCGGAGCAGCTGCTGCCGACGTTCGCGCCGCTGCTCGAGCAGGCTGCGGGCAAGCTGCCATTTCTGAAGCACGTGATCGTCTCAGGCAAGGATGCGCACGGCAAGCTGTCGCTGGCGCAGTTGATGGTTAAGGCCGGCACAGCCTGCGAGTCGGCGCCGACCACTTGCGACGACGCGTGCTTCTGGCTGTATTCGTCGGGCTCGACCGGAATGCCCAAGGGCACGGTGCACATGCACTCGCACCTGATCCAGACGGCCGAACTCTACGCCAAACCGGTGTTGGGCATACGGGAGGACGACCTCGTATTTTCGGCGGCGAAGCTGTTTTTTGCCTACGGCCTAGGCAATTCGCTGACCTTCCCGATGTCGGTTGGGGCGACAGCCATCCTCATGGCGGAGCGTCCGACCCCGGCCGCGGTGTTTCAGCGCCTGCGACAGCACAAGCCGACGATTTTCTATGGCGTGCCCACGCTGTTTGCGGCGCTGCTTGCCAGTCCGGACATCCCCAGCCGCGACGCGCTCGGGCTGCGCATGTGCACCTCGGCGGGCGAGGCGCTGCCGGCGGATATCGGCGAGCGCTGGGTAAAGCACTTCGGCGTCGACATCCTGGACGGAATCGGTTCCACGGAAATGCTGCATATCTTCGTTTCCAACCGGCCGGGCGACGTGCGCTACGGCTCTACCGGCAAAGCGGTGCCCGGCTATGAGCTGCGCGTCGTCGACGACGCCGGCAATCCGGTGGCGCCAGGGGAGGTCGGCGAACTGCAGATCAACGGACCCAGCAGCGCCGCCTGCTACTGGAACAACCGCGCCAAGAGCCGCGCCACGTTCATGGGGGACTGGACCCGCAGCGGGGACAAATACACCGTGGACGAAGCGGGCTATTACACGTATTCCGGCCGCACCGACGACATGCTCAAGGTGGGCGGCATTTACGTCTCCCCGTTTGAGGTCGAGGGAGCGCTGCTGACGCATCCGGATGTGCTCGAGGTGGCGGTGATCGGCCAGCCGGATGTGGACCAGCTGATCAAGCCCAAGGCCTACATCGTCACCAAGGAAGGCGTCGTCGGCGACGCGGCGCTCGCCGAGCGCTTGCAGCAGCACGTGAAGTCGAAGCTCGCGCCGTACAAATACCCGCGCTGGGTGGAGTTCGCGGGCGAGTTGCCCAAAACAGCGACCGGGAAAATCCAGCGTTTCAAACTGCGCGCCAAGTCGCAGGGGGACATGGAGTAGCCGGCCTCTGCAGAAGGGGAATCGGCGACATGAGCAAGGACCAAGCCTTCGGCCGGCGCGCGTTTCTAAAGGCAGCTGCAGCGGTCGGCGTCGCCGGCCTGCCGAACTTCGCTTTCGCGCAAGGCTCCAAAATGAGGATCGGCCTGATGCTGCCCTACACCGGTAGCTACGCGCAGCGCAGCGTGGCCATCACCAACGGGTTCAGGCTGGCGGTGGCGGAATCGGGCGGCAAGCTCGGCGGGCGCGAAGTGGAGTATTTTACCGTTGACGATGAATCCGACCCGAGCAAGGCGGCAGACAATGCCAATGCCCTGGTGACACGCGACAAGGTCAACGTACTGGTCGGCACGGTGGACTCAGGCGTGGCGATGACGATGGTTAAAATCGCGCGCGAGAGCGGCACGCTGCTCATCATTCCAGATGCCGGGGCGGATGCGGCCACCGGCGTCATGTGCGCGCCGAATGTCTTTCGCACGTCGTTCACCAACTGGCAGCTCGCCTATCCGATGGGCAGGGTGCTGGCCAACCGTGGCATCAAGAAGGTCGTCACGCTTACGTGGAATTACGGCGCCGGTGTGGAATCAGTCGGGGGCTTCAAGGAAGGCCTCGCCAAGGCGGGCGGCAGCGTCGCAAAGGAACTCTTGCTGCCTTTCCCGAGCGTCGAATTCCAGCCGCTGCTGACCGAGATCGCTTCGATCAAGCCCAACGCCGTGTTCGTGGCCTTCGCAGGCGGCGGCGCCGCCAAATTTCTCAAGGACTGGCAGGCGGCCGGCCTGAAGGGCAAGATCGGCTTGTACGGCACGGGCTTCCTCACCGATGGCATCCTCGCTGCCGTCGGCAATGCGGCCGAGGGCATAGAGACCACGCTGCATTACGGCGACGACATTGAAACGCCGAAGAACAAGACTTTCCGCCTCCATTACGCCAAGACGTACAAGCGGCAAGCCGACGTCTATGCGGTGCAGGGCTATGACGCCGGTCTCTTGCTTGCTGCCGGGCTGAAAGCCGTCAAGGGGGACGTGAGCAGGAGGAAGGAACTGTACGCCGCAATGGAAAAAGCCAAGATCGACAGCCCGCGTGGCACCTGGACCATGTCCAAGGCGCACAACCCGATCCAGGACATTTACCTGCGCAAGGTGGTGGGCAGGAAGAACAAGGTAATGAGCGTGGCGTATAGAGCGCTCGCTGATCCGGCGCGCGGCTGTAAGATGGTTTGAAGCGAATTCCGCGCGCTGTTTGAGCGTATCGGAAGGCCGGCGCAAGCCGGCCTTTGCTTATCTGTTCGCGCTGCACGCTGCCGCCAGCCGATGGACGCGAATTGCGCCTCGGCTATGTCGGTCGTATGTTGCTACACGCGAATTGCCGGTTTGGGTTTCTTCGGCTGCTTCGGTTTCTTCTGTTCCCGCTTTTGCCGGTCACGATTGCCCATTGCTAATCTCCTTTCCTGGCGTTGGCTGAAAGACTTCCGCTACATTCGACGCGACGCATTCTAGCCATCGCGGTCCCGCGACTAGGATAGCGCGAATCGCGGACGGGCATACAGGGGTGAATCGGCCAAGGTTAGGTCCGGCGGCGTTACCGCGCGCTTGCACCTAAAGTTGGGCGGTGCCCGCCCGCGATCGCCGTTCTTCATTCCCCTATGATTTTTACCAATACCCGCTTTTTTCGTCGTCCGTCGAACTCGCCGTAGAAGATCTGCTCCCAGGGGCCAAAATCCAGCTTCCCCTCCGTTACCGCCACTACCACCTCCCGCCCCATGACCTGTCGCTTCATGTGCGCATCGGCATTGTCTTCCCCGGTATCGTTGTGGCGGTACTGGGCAACGGGTTCGTGCGGCGCCAGTTTCTCCAGCCACGCCTCGTAATCGTGGTGCAGTCCCCGCTCGTCATCGTTGATGAAGACCGACGCCGTGATGTGCATCGCGTTCACCAGAGCCAGTCCTTCCTTGATGCCGCTCTCGCGCAGGCACGCTTGCACCTGAGAGCTGATGTTGATGAAACCGCGACGGGAAGGAACGTTGAACCAGAGTTCTTTGCGGTAGCTTTTCATAGTTTTGCATGTACCTTGAAGAATGCCCAAATAAGGTCCGTAGCATTGATCGCGGAACTGGGTTCGTCACCCATCGGACTACCGCGTTGCCCGCCCGGCCAGGCATGGCCGCCGTCCTTGATCAAATAGCTCTCGACTGCCCTGCCGGCAGGGCAACGATACTGCATAACGATGAACGCGCCCCGATCGTCTTGGTCTGGAGTAGAGCTGCATCCGTCCGCGCGAGCCCAGAATGCCGACTGCTCTTGCGCCGGTCGACTATTCGCTGATCCAGCGTATGGCTTCGCTGAGTTCGCTATTGTGAAACACGCGTACATGCCCCGGTATCGCCAGAGCGAAAATCCGGATCGCTGCACGGATCCACTCTACGTCCGAGACGACGGCCATCCTTTCCCAGCCAGTGAGATGTTTCAGGCCCAGTTTGGTGTCGTCCCAAACCGCGGCGGCCTCGAATCCGGAGAAGTCCTCGCCGAGGTGATAGAGGAAGCGAACCTTGCGTTGCCGGGAGAACAGCGCCTCGACCGCCGGAATGATGACTGACTCGTAATCGTCCGCCGTTACCGTCCCTTTCGCAGTAAAGCCAAGGACCTTGTCCGGCAGATTGGGAATGTTCTCGATCATCTCATTGGCTCCTTTAAATGTTTCGAGAGTTCGCGCCCGCCGCAAGGCCGGCCCGTCCGAACGTTTGACGTGTGCGGCAGGACCGGCCTGCCGGGACGCGTCCGCTCGATGCAAGGATAAGGCATCTGCTCAGTTCCTTGGGCGGCGGGGGTAGAAGACCCAGGCATAGAGTCCGATGTTAATGACGACGACCAGACCGGCGAGGACGAACTGGACCTCTCTGGTGAGTCCGGCGGGATAGATGATGGCCAGCAGATAATGTTCGATGAAGCTCTCCGTGTAGCCCGACTGGCCTGCCTTGAGGCGGAAGAAGTTCTCGGCATAGGTGAGCGGGCAGATGCGACCGGTGATCTCGACGAAAAAACCCCATGCGGCGGCCGGAAGGTGCACGACGGCGAACCAGCGCCAGCGCGCCGCGAATGCGGCACCCAGAAGGACGAACAGGATGAAAGCTAGATGGAGAAGCAGGACAGCGTCGGCAAAAAGACGGTAAAGCATAATTCTGGCGACACCACGGTAGATGCCCATATAATATCGCCAATGCGTCGCTGCGGGCTTAAACTCGTCCGCGCGCCCAGACGGAAGCCTGCGACGAAATTTGCGAGTTACTCCTTAACCAGTGAACGTGCATGGTTGGAGAGCACGCTCGATATCGTGCGCAAATGCCTGCGAGGACGGGCCGGAAACTTTCCGTTTGGATGATGCGTACATATTCGACAAGAGACGGATTCAACTCAATGGACGGGAGCATCCTGGAAGTGCAGGGGTTGGTCACCCAGTTCGATGGACTGCGCGCCGTCGACGATGTGAGCTTCGGCGTTCGCCCGCGAACCATCACTGGCCTGATCGGCCCGAACGGCGCCGGAAAGACCACCGTCTTCAATACCGTCGCCGGCGTTTGCCGTCCTTCGCACGGGGTGGTTCGCTTTAAAGGCGAGGAGATCCAGGGGCTGCAGCCCTATCGCATATTCCGCAAGGGCCTGGTCCGCACCTTCCAGATCCCGCGGCCGTTTCCGGAAATGACCGTACTCGAAAACCTGGTGGTTGTTCCCCAGGGACAACTGGGCGAGCGCCTCTGGCACGTGTGGTTCAACCGTTCCGGAGTGCGGCGCCAGGACCGAGCGATCCAGGATAAGGCGCATGAGATCATCGACTTCCTCAACCTGCGCCAGGTCGCCGATGAATTCGCGAAGAACCTCTCCGGCGGGCAGCTGAAGCTGGTTGAGATCGGCCGGGCGCTGATGTCGGATCCACAGATGATCCTGCTCGATGAGCCGGGTGCCGGTGTCAATCCCACCCTGCTCGCCGAGATCATGGATCGCATTCGCGAACTGCACCAGCGCGGAATCACCTTTTTGCTGATCGAACACAACATGGACCTGGTGATGAGCCTGTGCGATCCCATTCTGGTGATGGCGAGCGGGCGATTGCTGATGGAGGGCAACGCCGCTTCGGTGCGCAGCGACCAGCGGGTGCTCGACGCCTACCTCGGGGGCGGCGCGTGAGCGGCGCGGCGCTGCAGGTGAACAAGCTGGTCGCCGGATACAACCGAGGCGTTCCCATCGTGCGCGGCCTCTCGCTCAGCGTCGCCCCCGGCGAGATTGTCACAGTGCTCGGACCGAACGGCGCTGGCAAGTCGACGCTGGTCAAGGCCATAGCCGGGCTGGTGAGCGTCTTTGAAGGCTCGATCTACCTCGACGGTGCCGACCTCGCGGGGTGCAAGACGCACACACTAGTCCGTGCTGGTGTCGGGTTCGTGCCGCAGACGGCGAACGTCTTTGAGCGCATGAGCGTGCAGGAAAATCTCGAGATCGGCGGCTATGTCCATCGCAGCAGGCTCAAGGAACGCCTGCACGCGATCTTCGATCTGTTCCCCGACCTAGAACGCCTGCGCCACCATCCGGCGGGTAAGCTCTCGGGCGGACAGCGCCAGATGGTGGCAATCGGACGCGCGCTGATGATTGCGCCGAAACTGCTCATCCTCGACGAGCCCTCGGCGGGGCTCTCGCCGAAGCTGGTGGGCATGGTGTTCCAGAGGGTGCGCGCCGTGCGCGATACCGGCGTGACCATCCTCATGGTGGAGCAAAACGCCAAGGCGGCGCTGCTCATCTCCGATCGCGGCTACGTGCTGGCCGAAGGGCAGGAGCGCATCAGCGACGCTGCCGATGCCTTGCTGCACAATCCCGAGGTCGGCGAACTCTACCTCGGTGCCAAGGGAGGTCTCGCCTGATGCTTATGCAACTGCTCGCGAACGGCGTGATCCTAGGGTCCACTCTGGCGCTCGGCGCGATCGGCCTGACGCTCACCTATAACATCCTGAACTTCGCCAACTTCGCGCACGGTTCGCTGCTCAGTTGGGGTGCGTACCTCGCGTTCACCTTCGCGCTGGCTTTTGTCGGGTCGAATTCCGCCGGCTTCGGACCGCTGTCCTTCGGCTGGCCCTTGTTGTTGGCCCTGATTCTCGGCGCGGCGCTGACCGGCGTGCTCGCCATCGTCGTCGATCTGCTGGTGTTCCGTCCGCTGCGGCGCAGCAACGTGCAGGTGGCGCTGGTCATCGCCTCGTTCGCCGTCTCGCTGATGCTACGCAACCTGATTGTCGTCATCTGGGGCCCGGAACCGAAGTACTTCACGAGCAACATCCAGATCCAGCAGCAGATCTTTCCGGGGGTGCGTGCCACGCCTGACCAGATCTTCGTGGTCGTGCTCGCGCTGCTTCTGGTTGTGCTGCTGCACCTGTTTCTCACCCACACGCGGCTTGGAAAGGAGATGCGGGCAATCGCGGACAATCCGGTACTCGCCGAGGTGAGCGGGGTCAACGTGCGTAACGTGATCTATTGGACTTGGGTGCTGGGCGGCTCGCTCGCCGCCGCCGGCGGCGTGTTCTATGGCTTGACCGTGCAGATCCTCCCGGAGATGGGATTCAATCTTCTGCTGCCGCTGTTCGCGGCGGCCATCCTCGGCGGCATCGGCAGCATCTACGGTGCGGTGCTGGGGGGGTTCGTAATCGGCATCGCTTCGGCTCTCTCGGTCGCCGTCATCTCCCCAGGCTACAAGCCCGCAGTGGCTTTTGTCATCATGATCCTGGTGCTGCTGGTACGACCTTCCGGCATCCTGGGAGAAAAGAAATGATCGGCCTGTTTTCCTACCTGGTGTTCTTCCTGATCATCGCCTCGATTTTCGCCATCGTCTGCCTCGGACTCAACCTGCAGTGGGGCTACACCGGTTTGTTCAACATCGGCATCGCCGGATTTTTCAGCGTCGGCGCCTACACCTACGCCATCCTTGCCGGCCCGTATCATGCCGCGCGCCTGGGCTCCTTCGGCGTCCCCTTTCTGCCGGCGGTGGCGCTCTCGATGCTCGCGGCCGGCCTGGCTGCACTACTGGTCGGCCTCCCGACCTTGCGTCTGCGCGACGACTATCTTGCCATTGCCACCATCGGCATCGCCAGCAGCATCCAGTTGGTGGCGACCAACGAACGCTGGCTGACCGGCGGCACCCAGGGCGCGCAAAACATTGTGCAGCCGCTCGCGGGAACGTTCTCCTCGCCACTGCAATACAACCTGTTTTTCCTTGCCATGATGCTGGTGTTCGTAGCGGTGGTCTATCTCGCGCTCGAGCGCATGGTACATTCGCCTTGGGGACGGGTGCTGATGGCGATCCGCGAAGATGAAACAGCGGCCAGTTCGCTCGGCAAGAACGCCTTCAGTTATCGCTTGCAGTCTTTCGTCATCGGTTCGATGGTCATGGGCCTCGGCGGTGCCCTCTACGCCAGCTTCATCACCTTTATCAGCCCGGAGGATTTTCTGCCGGTGCTTACCTTCCAGATCTGGGCGATGCTGATCGTCGGTGGCAGCGGGAGCAACCTGGGCGCCATCGTCGGCGCGGTATTGGTCTGGGGCTTGTGGACGGCGAGCGGCAGTCTGGCGCAGATGGTGCTTCCGGCCGATCTGCAGGTCAAGGGTGGTGCCTTCCAGATCGTGCTGATCGGGTTGGTGCTGATGGTGGTTTTGATCTTCCGGCCGCGCGGGTTGTTCGGCAGTCGCAAGGCGCTGGTCAGCCACGGCGCGAAGACACCGGAATAGGAGGGTGCGCTCGCGTAGTCCGAAGCCGAAGGTAGGCTGTTTTCAACCAAAGTTAGGAGGAATGACGATGTTCAATGGAAAGCTTAAATATGCAGCGGTGTTCGGCGCCAGCCTCGGCTTGGCGGTGCTCTCGGCGCCCTCGATGGCGGCAGATTGCACGGTCAACATCGGCGCCGACATGGCGCTGACCGGATCGCTCGGCGCGCTCGGACAAGCGATCGCCAACGGCACCCGGCTGGCGGTGAGCGACGTGAACGCCGGCGGCGGCGTCAACGGGTGCAAGCTCGCTTTGGTGCTGGGTGACGATCAGACCAGCCCGTCGGTAGGCGTCGATGTCGCGAAGAAGTTGGTCGACATCAATCACGTTCCGGCCATCATCGGAGCGCTGTCGAGCGGAGTCAGCATGGCGATACTGACCTCGGTTACGGCGCCTGGCAAGGTGGTGCAGATCAGCCCGGCATCGACCTCGCCGGCCTTTACCCAGCTCGCCGCCGAAGGCAAGACCGACGGTTATTGGTTCCGCACCGCGCCGTCCGACGCCTTGCAAAGCGTGGCTATGGCCAAAGTCGCGCGCGATGCGAAATTCGCCAAGGTTGCGGTGATGTACATCAACAACCCCTACGGCGAGGGACTGTCGGAGAGCTTCGGCAAGGCATTCAAAGCGCTCGGCGGCAAGGTGACAGCCAACGTGGTCTATAACGACAAGCAGCCGTCCTACCGCTCCGAGGTGACACAGGCGATGGCGGGCAGCCCTGACGCCTTATTCCTGATCGGCTACCCGGGTGACGGCACTACCATCGCGCGCGAGTGGATCTCTGCCGGTGGACCGCAGAAATTTCTGTTTCCCGATGGCCTGCAAGCGCAGAAATTCATCGATGACGTGGGCGCAAAGTACATGAAAGTGGTGCGGGGCACTGCCGCCGGCTCGGTAGAGACGCCGTCGCTCAAGGTCTTCCGCGAGGAATACAAGGCGGCGCACGGCAGTTACCCGACCCAGGCCTACATGACCAACGCCTACGACGCGGTGATGGTCATCGCGCTGGCGATGGAGCATGGCAAGGGCAGCACCGGCGAGATCGTGCGCGACAACATCCGCAAGGTGACCGGCGAGGAGGGAGAAAAGGTCTACGCCGGGACCAAGGGCTATGCCAAGGCGGTGAAGCTCATCAAGGAAGGCAAGCGCGTGCGTTACATCGGTACCGTCGGGCCGCTCACTTTCGACAAATATGGCGATGTCACCGGGCCGATGGCGATCTGGACGGTCAAGGGGGGCAAGGTGACCAACGTGCGCAATATGAGCGTTGAAGAGATCGACAAGATCGCGGCCAAGATCAAGGGTTGACGGTACCGCGGCGCTCGGCCAGATCCGCGTCTAGATCTCCAGGAACTGCTCCTCGCCGAGCGCCATCACGCTCGCGCTGCCGTTGACCACCGTGTCGCGCAGCGCGGGCGGCTGCACCAGCACGTAGTCGGCGAAAAAGCGCGCGATGACGAACAATCATAATAGAGTCGTGAGCTGGTCGATTCCTTTGGGCGCGGTGCTTGCCGCGCTTGCGATCAACATCCTGTGGGGCGGCAACCCGGTCGCGGTCAAGCTCGGGCTGGAGGCGTTCCCGCCGCTGTGGAGCGGGCTGCTGCGCTTTGCGCTGGGCAGCGTCTGCATTGCAGCCTGGGCCCGCGTCGCGCGCGTGCCGCTGCGCCCGGCGCCAGGCGAATGGCCGGCGCTGCTCGGCATCGGGCTCCTGTTCACGCTCCAGATCGCGCTGATGAACTTCGGCTTCAACGCCACCGCGGCGGTAAACGGCGCGGTGCTGATCGCCACCAACCCGCTGTTCGGCGTGCTGTTCGCGCATGTCCTCATCCCAGGCGACCGCCTGCGGCCGCGGCGCGCGCTCGGCGCGCTGGTTGCGTTCGCCGGCACCGCGCTGGTGCTCGCGCGCGGCGCCTCGCCGAGCGCAGTCGGCCACGGCGACTGGATCGTGCTCGCCAGCGCCTGCCTGCTCGGCTTTCGCCTCGCGCTCTCGGGCCGCCTGCTCAAGCGGGTGAACGAGGTCAGGCTCGCATTCTGGCAGGGCGTCGTCTCGCTGCCGCTGTTCGCCGCCGGCGCGCTCGAATTCGAGACGGTCCACGTCGAAAACATCGGCTTCGCACCGATCGCCGGGATCCTCTACCAGGGCGCGGTGATCGCCGGGCTCGCCTTCACGGTCAACTTCTGGCTCATCCGCCGCTACACGCCGAGCGTGGTGATCAGTTTCAACTTCATCGCCCCGGTCGCCGGCGTGCTGCTCGCCAGCTGGATCCTCGGCGAGCAAATCACCGCGGGGCTGGTGGGCGGCATGCTGCTGGTCGCCGCCGGCCTGGTTCTCATCGCCCGCCGGTAAGCGGCAATAATTGAGGTCCGAGTTTCGCCAGACGCGCGAGCAGCGCGGACTGGAAGCTGTCGCCGCCGCCGACGGTATCGACGACCTTTCCCGCCGGCGGCTCGAGGCGGATGCTCGAACCATCGCGAGTCCAGACTGCGACGCCGTTGCCGCCGTCGGTTGCGACCACCAGCCAGACTCCGGCAGCGAGCCATTCCGTGGCCTACTTGCCGGCCGGAACGCCCGGATAGAGAAAAGCGAGGTCCTCGGCGAGGATTTTCAGCCGATGCGCGCGGCGCGCGTCAGTAACGGCGGTTGGCTATCCCGCAGCTGTCGTGGTCGCCGCGCCCTGCGCCGCGAGCCTGTAACCCGCGGCCAGTGCATCGAGGTTCAGGTCGAGAAAAGCCTTGGGTGTTGCAGCGCGCACGGCGTGCTCCAGCGTCGTTCTGTCGGACACTCGAGCGAGTTCGGCCAGTACCCCCAAGGCGACGATGTTGGCGACGCGCTCGCTGCCCAGCTCGATTGCGGTGCGCGTGAGCGGCAAGTGATGCAGCTGGCAGTTGCCCTTGGGCAGCTCCGGGCACAGCCGCGTATCGGCGATCACCAGCGCATCCGGCTTGAGTAGCGGCCAGGAAGGCTTCACTGCCATACGGTCGAGCAGCACCAGGCAGTCGAACGCGGTGGCGAGCGGAAAATCGACCTCTTGATCGGAAACTACCAGGTCGGAATTGCAGTAGCCGCCGCGCGAAGTCGGCTCGTAGGTCTGCGACTGGGCGACGCGCCTGCCTTGCGCGCACAGTGCGTCGGCAAGCATCTTGGCGCACAGGATCAGTCCCTGGCCACCGGTACCGCCGATGCGGATTTCGAGTCTGGCGTTATGCATCAGGTTTTTCCTTTACTTACGCCGGACTTCGCCGCTGCGTTGGCGCGCTGCGCGGCAGCCGCTTTGCGGTAGGCAGTGCCGTACTCGGGCCGTTCTGTCTTGCCGAGGATGCCGGTGGGCAGATCGTTCGAACGGAAGGGCGTGTCCACCGTGTCGCGGTAGGCGCTCGGCCGCAGTTCGCTTTTCTGGCGCAGCACCATCTCGGCCGACGAGCCAAGATCGTTCTTGCGCCCGAAGATCTCGGTGCAGTCGGAGAGAACTTCGACGAACGCAAAGCCCGGGTGGGCGAGGCCGGCGCGGATGAGCTCCTTCAGTTTGGGCACGTGGTGGGTCACTTCGCGCCCGACGAAGCTCGCGCCGGCCGCTGCGGCCAGCGCGCAGGCGTCGAAATTCGGCTCCGAGTTGCCCAGCGGCGTAGTGGTCGTGAGCATGGTCTCGGAGGTGGTCGGCGATACCTGGCCGCCGGTCATGCCATAGACCTCGTTGTTGAGCATGAGGCAGGTGAGCTTGAGGTTGCGCCGGCAGGCGTGGATCAGGTGGTTGCCGCCGATCGCGAGGCAGTCGCCGTCGCCAGTGATCACGACCACTTGCAGATCGGGGCGCGCCAGCGCGAGCCCTGTGGCGTAGGCGAGGGGGCGGCCATGCGTCACGTGAAAGGTATTGGCGTCGATGTAGGCCGAGAGCCGCCCGGCGCAGCCGATGCCGGACACCACCGCCAGCTTGTCCTTATCGATGCCCAGTTCATGGACGGCCCACAGCAGCGCCCGCAGCGCGATGCCGTGGCCGCAGCCCGGACAGAGGAAGTGCGGCATCATTTCCATGCGCAGATAAGCGCGCACGTCGAATTCGGCAGCCGAGTCTACGATGGTGCTGCTCATGCCGTCGCCTCCCTGGATAATATTGCAGCGCGCGCTGCGATTTCCGCCGGCGTGATCGGCTCGCCGTCGTAGCGATGGATGCCATGCACGCGCTTGCCGCCGAGAATGCGCTCGACCACCAGGCTCAGCTGGCCGGCGTTCATCTCCGGCACCAGCACGGCGCGCGCGTTCTTTGCGGCTTCGCGCAGGGCGTTTTCAGGGAATGGCCACAAGGTGATCGGGCGGAACAGTCCCAGGCGCAGGCCGTCTTTGCGCGCGATGTCGATGGCACGCGTCGCGGCGCGGGCGCTGATGCCGATGGCGACGGCCACCACTTCGGCATCTTCGCAGCCGATCGCCTGCCAGGAGTCGATGGCGTCGCGGTGGCGCTCGAACTTGGTCAGTAGCCGCCCGAGGTTGCGCGCGACCGCCTCCGGATTCTGCGTCGGGAATCCGTTCTCGGCGTGCGTCAGTCCGGTGGTGTGCACGCGATAGCCTGCGCCGGGGCGCGACATCGCTGGAATCAGGTCTTCGTCCGCGGCGTAGGGCTGGTAGGCAGCGCGCGGGCCGCTGGCCCATTTGCGCTCGGCGTGTGCGCCGGTATCGACGAGTTCGACCGTCTCGGTCAGCTGTGCGATTACCTGGTCGTAGAGCAGTACCACAGGCGTGCGGCAGGTTTCGGCGAGATCGAAAGCGCGGATGGTTTCGGTATAGATCTCGCGCACGGAAGCCGGCGCGAGCACGATGATCGGGTAGTCGCCGTGGCTGCCCCAGCGCGATTGCATGATGTCGCTTTGCGATGGCCGTGTCGGCATGCCGGTGGAGGGGCCGCCGCGCATCACGTTGACGACCACGCAGGGGATCTCGGCGCCGGCGGCGTAGCCAATGTTCTCCTGCTTCAGCGAAAAACCCGGCCCGCTGGTCGCGGTGAGCGCCTTGACACCACCCATCGAGGCGCCGATTACCGCGGCGATCGACGCGATTTCGTCTTCCATCTGCACGAACACGCCCTCGACCTGCGGCAACAGGCGGGAGAGGCGCTCGGCTACTTCGGAGGAGGGCGTGATCGGGTAACCGGCGAAGAAGCGGCAGCCTGCCGCCACCGCGCCGAGTGCGCAGGCGTGGTTGCCCGAGATCAGTCGCAGCGCGGCCTTGGGCGAGAGCGCCTTGTCGATCGCGTTCATGCCTTCGCTCCCGCCGCTGCGACATCGTTCGCGGCGGCATCCAGGTGCACCCGGATCGCGAAGTCCGGACACAACAGTTCACACAGCCGGCAGCCGGTGCATTTTTCCGGCTGCGCCAGTTCGACGACGCGCTCCGCATTCAGTCGCAGGCAGCGCTCGGGACAGAGCTTGACGCAGATGTCGCAGCTCTTGCACCACTGTGGCGTTATTTCCATGCGCACGCTGTAGGGCTTGTCCGCGGGAACGGGAATGCGCGCGACCGGGGCCTCGGCGTCGGGGACGGTGGTGCGCGCCTCCTCTATCCAGTTGCGCCCGCGGCGGAAGGCGTCGAGGTTGACCGCAATGGTCTTTTTCGGCACAAACGCGCTGATCGCCTTTTCCCAGTCTTCGGCGGCAAAGTCCAGCGCCGTGGACAGCGCGCCTATCAGTACTACGTTGCCGGCACGCTCGTTACCGAGTTCCTCGGCCATGCGCGTGGCGTCGATCGCATAGCCTTCGGCCACGTGTGCTTTCACCTCGACCGGAGTCTCGCGCGAGTAGCGCAGCGGCGCGCCGGGGCGCCGGTTGAGGCAGGCGAACGGCGGCACGATGCGCTTGGTGTCGCAGATGAATATGCCGGTGTCGGGCTTGAGGTAGGGCAGCCAGCGCAGGCCTTCTGCCCATTCGAGCGCAACCAGGATGTCGGCCTCGCCTTTGGGTATGGTGGGCGACCATACCTGCGGGCCGAAGCGCACGTGGCTGAACACGGTGCCGCCGCGCTTGGCCATGCCGTGTACTTCGCTTTGCTTGACTTGGTGGCCCTTGGACTGGGCCAGCCAGGCGAGCGCCTTGGACACCATGATCACGCCCTGGCCGCCCACGCCGACGATCAGGACGTTCATCGGCTCCTTCGCCTTGGCCGCGGTCGCAGCGGGGCGGGGCGGCTCGGCTTCGGTGCTGCTCGTCGAGGCGATCGGAGCGCTCATTGCAGCACCTTTCCGGTCGTCGCGGTGGAAGACGGCTTGATGCAATCCACCGTGCACACCTGCGCGCACAGGGTGCAGCCGATGCACAGCGATTGGTCGATCTTGACCTTGTGCCGGCCCTCGAACGTGTCCTCGCCCCAGGTGAGGGCGGGGCAGCCGAGGTTCATGCACGACTGGCAGGCGTTGCATTGCTCGTTGACAATCGCGAGCGCCGGGCCCTTGATCTTGACCGGGTCGAGCACGCAGGGGCGGTTGGAGATAATCACCGATACGCCGCGGTAGGCGATCGCCTCGCGCAGCGTCTGGTACATGGCCGCGAGATCGTAGGAGTCGACGCTGCGCACCCAGGTGACGCCAACCGCGCGCACCAGCGCCTCGTAATCCACTTTCGGCGCGTCCTCGCCGCGCAGGGTCTTGCCCGTCCCCGGATGCTGCTGGCCGCCGGTCATGGCGGTGATATGGTTGTCGAGCAGCATCACAGTGATGTTCGCCTGGTTGTAGACGGCGTCGATCAATCCGGGTATGCCCGCGTGCAGGAAGGTCGAGTCGCCGATGGTGGCCATTACCGGCTTGGTGTCGCCGGCTTTGGCCATGCCGATCGCATTGCCGATCGAAGAGCCCATCGACACCGTGGTGTCCAGGCCGCGCAGCGGGTCAAGACACGCCAGGGTGTAGCAGCCGATGTCTCCGGCCACACGCGCGCCCGATGCGCGGACCGCCATGAAGCTCGATGTGTGCGGGCAGCCCGCGCACAGCACCGGCGGCCGCACCAGCGGTTCGAGTGTCCAGCCGGCGCTTTGCGCGCGGGGCTCGAGCACGCCCGCCTGTTCGAATCCGGCGCGCAGGATCTCTGGCGAGAACTCGCCCGTGCGCGGAAAGAATTGCTTGCCCTCGGCCTTGATCCCGAGCGCACGCAATTCCCTTTCGATCACCGGCTCGAGTTCTTCCACCACGAATACGCGCTCGACCGACTCGCAATAACGCCGCAACAGACCCTCGGGCAGGGGCCAGGAGGCGCCCAGCTTGAGCACGCTCGCTTTGGGCAGCACCTCGCGCACGTAGGGGTAGCAGGTCCCGGCCGTGATCACGCCAAAACTCGCGTCCCCCGTTTCCCAGCGGTTGATCGATGCGGTCTCCAGATATTCTTTCAGCTTCGCCTCGCGCTCGAGCACAACGGCATGGCGCCGCCGCGCATATGCCGGGATCATCACGTTCTTGGCCGGGTCTTCGATGAACGGGCGCCGTGGCACTTCCTTGCGTGGGCCGGTGGCGACCGGGCTGCGCGTGTGCGCGAGGCGCGTGGTGCCGCGCACGATGACCATGGTGTCGAACTGCTCTGAGATATCGAAGGCGAGCTTTGTCAGGTCCAACGCTTCCTGCGCATCGCTGGGCTCGAGCACGGGCACCGTGGCGAGCTGGCCGTAGATACGCGTGTCCTGCTCGTTTTGCGAGCTGTGGATGCCGGGGTCGTCGCACACGGCGAGCACCAGCCCGCCGTTGACGCCGATATACGACTGGGACATGAACGCATCAGCCGCGACGTTGAGGCCGACGTGCTTCATCGACGCGAGCGCACGGCTGCCGGCAAACGACGCGCCCATGGCCACGTCGAGCGCGACCTTTTCGTTGGTCGACCACTGGGCATGCAGATCCTCGGCCGGGTAGCCGGCGAGCGACTCCATGATTTCGGTGCTGGGCGTGCCCGGATAGGCGGCTGCGACCCGCAGGCCGGCTTCCCAGGCGCCACGCGCAATCGCCTCGTTTCCGGTCAAGGGACGGACTTCCCTGGCCTGGTTTTGCGACTCCTCCACTACTTCCGGCACTGTGCCCATGCGCAGATCCTCCCCGGCGTTAAAGCGAATATCCCTTCTGGTAGACCCCGGATCATCCTCAAACCGGCTGGGGCCTGTCTTGATCTAGATTAAATCTAGATTATTAATTTGGCGGCCAGACGGGTCGGCGGTCCCGGAGCTCCCCGGCGCCTACCTTTGGCTCGTTGTTTGCGCGTTGCCAGCGGCTTTGCGCTGGCGTTCGATCAGCTTGAGCATGGTGTCCACGGTTATCGAGCGGAAGGTGGCTTTGGCGATTTCGTCGACTTCAGCCATTACCGCACCCAGCGCACGACCGACATCGCTCGATCCGTCGAACTCGTCGCTCTCACCGGTGCGCGTGCTGATGTCCTCGAACAGTTCGATCACGTCCATCAATGTCAGGCGCCTGGCATTGCCGCTGAAGCGGTAGCCGCCGCCCACGCCGCGCGCCGACTCGACCAGTCCGGCGCGGCCCAGCTCGCGCAGTACCTTGGCCAGGTGGTGGGTCGACGCGCCGTATTTTTCCGCGATTTCGGCTGCCGCCAGCTGCCGTCCCGGGTTGGCCGCGAATTCGAGCACGCTGTAGAGCGCGAGGCTGGTGCTTTTTTGCAATTTCATCGTCGCATCCCTGCCATCAGTCCAAGTCCTTTTCCAGCGGGATGAACGTCGCGGCCATCATGCCTTGGCTGCGAAAGAACGACAACACCAGGCTGTTGTCGCGCGCGAGCAGGGTGCGCACCTTGTTCACGCCGGCGTGGCGAAAGCCGTCGCAGATCGCCTCCAGCATGCGCGCGCCGACGCCGGCGAGTCGGGCGCTGGCGCGCACACTCAGGCCGAACACCCAGCCGCAGGGCGCGGAGCCGAATTCCCAGTCGCGCACTTCGCCGATGATGAAGCCCTGGATGACGCCACCGGATTCGGCCACCAGGAACAGGCGCTGGCGCGTACGTCCGCCGCCGTAACGGTGGAACAGTTCGTACCAGTAGTCCGTTTTTTCAATGCCGGTGGTCTCGGTATCGATGGCGATCACCTGGCCGAGGTCATCCGCTTCCACCGGCCGCACGCGCAACTCGGGCGGGGCTGCGTCCTGCATTTGAGGTTTGCTCATGCCGCTGCCGACCTCCTGACCGATGTGGCCATATCGCTGAAAAGGCTGATCTGGATCAAAATTCGCATTTCAGTACGAGAATACCATATAATCCGGTTTCGAGACAGGTCGGAGCACCGGCCTGCCGGACGTAGCGCGACCGTGCCGAAGGTCTTGGATATAGAAGAAGAACCGGGTGGGTAGGCGGTGGCGCATCCAACCACATATGAGGAGGCATGATGAAATCCACGCAAGCGAGAAACAGCTTTAAGCGCGGTCTGGTCGCGGGCGCCGCGGCTTTGGCCTTGATCGCCGGCACGGCGGTTGCGAAGGAGCCGATCAAGATCGGATCCTTCCTGTCTGTCACCGGCGGCGCGTCCTTCCTTGGCGATCCGGAAAAGAAAACGCTCGAACTCTACGTCGACAAAATCAATGCGGCAGGCGGCGTGCTCGGAAGAAAGCTGAAGCTGATCGTGTACGACTCCAGCGGCAACGCCGGAAAAGCGCGTACGTTCGCCAAGCGCCTGATCGAAGACGATAAGGTCGATGTGATCGTGGGCGGTTCGACCACCGGCGATACCATGGCGGTGGTGCCGCTGGTCGAAGCGGCGCACATTCCGTTCATATCGCTTGCGGGCGCCGTGGTCATCGTCGAGCCGGTAAAAAAATGGGTGTTCAAGACGCCGCAGACCGACCGCATGGCATGCGAGAAGATATTTACCGACATGCAGTCGCGCCATCTGTCCAAAATCGCGCTCATTTCCGGCAACGGCGGCTTCGGCAAGTCGATGCACAGCCAATGCCTGAGTGTCGCGGGCAAGTATGGCATCGAGGTCATCGCCGATGAGAGTTACAGCAACGGCGATACCGACATGACGGCCCAACTCACCAAGATCAAGAACACCCCGGGAGTGCAGGCGGTACTCAACTGCGGATTCGGCCAGGCGCCGGCAATCGTCACCAAGAACTACCGTCAGATCGGCATCAGCGTTCCCTTGTACCAATCGCACGGTGTCGCTTCCAAGGCGTACATCAAGCTTGCCGGTGCTGCCGCCAATGGCGTGCGCCTGCCTGCAGGGGCCCTGCTGGTTGCAGACAGCTTGCCGGCCAGCGACCCACAACGCGCGGTGCTGTTGAGCTACAAGCAGGCCTATGAGTCGACATACAAGTCGGACGTTGCGACCTTCGGCGGCCACGCCTACGACGGCCTGATGATCGCGGTCGATGCGATGAAGAAGGTCGGCAGCACAGACAAGGCCAAGGTGCGCGATGCAATCGAGGCTACGCACGGGTTCATCGGCATCGACGGGACATTCAACATGTCGCCCACCGATCACATGGGTCTGGATCTGGGCGCGTTCCGCATGCTCGAAATCAAGAACGGCGACTGGACCTTGCTCAACTAGGGCGGCGCGGATGATGGAGGAGATCGCCGCGGCATGAGCGCGCAGTTCGTACAGTATTTGCTCACCGGACTCACGGTGGGTGCGATCTATGCGCTGGTCGCGCTCGGCTTCTCCATCATTTTCAACGCCAGTCATGTGATCAACTTCGCCCAGGGCGAGTTCGTAATGATCGGCGGTATGGCGACCGTTTCGCTGGTCGCGGCGGGCTTGCCCTATTTCTTTGCGGTCCTGCTCGCGATAGCGGCGGCGGCGCTGGTCGGCCTGGCGCTGGAGAAGTTCGCGATCGAGCCGGCGCGCGACGCTTCGGTGGTGACGCTGATCATTATCACCATAGGCGCGTCGATATTTCTGCGCGGGCTGGCGATGGTCGTCTGGGACAAAGGGTTTCATGCGCTCAAGCCCTTCACCGGCGACAAGCCGATCGCGATCGCGGGTGCCACCATCCTGCCGCAGAGCCTTTGGGTGCTCGGAGTGACCTTGATGATCGTGTTGGCACTGTCGTGGTTTTTCGGGCGCACGCTGCTGGGGAAGGCGATGCTCGCCACTTCGCACAACCGACTTGCGGCGCAACTCGTCGGCATCAACGTGCGCATGGTGTTGTTCCTGTCGTTCGGTCTGTCGGCGGCGCTGGGCGCAATCGCGGGCATCCTGATTGCTCCGATCACGGCCACCTCTTACGACATCGGCGTGATGCTGGGCCTGAAGGGTTTCGCCGCTGCGATTCTCGGCGGCCTCGGCAGCGGCATCGGCGCGGTGGTCGGCGGCATGGTGCTCGGTATCGCCGAGACCATGAGCGCCGGATACCTGTCCTCGGCCTACAAGGACGCGATCGCTTTCGTGATCATGCTTGTGGTGCTTTTCTTCATGCCTAGCGGATTGTTCGGCAGGCGTGGCGGCGAGCGCGTCTAGGAACCGTTGCGCGATGAATTTTGCAAAGGCCATTTCAGGGGAGCATGAGGGGAGCTACCTCCTGATTGTGCAATGAATTTTAGTCGGATACTCGCACGCCTCGCCGCGCCGCGCACTGGCGGATTGCTGGCGCTTGCCATCGTGATTGCACTGGTGCCGCTTGCGCTGCCCAACAGGTACTTCTACGATGTCGTGATACTGGTCGGCCTGAACGCCATCGTCTGCGTCGGCCTGAATCTGCTCATCGGTTATGCGGGACAGATCAGCCTGGGTCATGCGGGCTTCTTCGGCTTGGGGGCGTATGGCTCGGCAATTCTAGCCACGCGCTACGGCTGGTCGCCGCTCGCCGCGTTGCTCGCGACCACCCTTGCCGTGGCGCTGCTCGCTTACATCGTCGGCCGACCGATCCTGCGGCTGAAAGGGCACTATCTCGCCATGGCGACGCTCGGCCTGGGGATCATCATTTTCATGGTCCTCACTACCGAGGACAAATTCACCGGTGGTCCGGACGGTATTTCGGTGGTGCCGTTCAGCATCGGCGGTTTCGTGCTGCAAGGAGAGCGCATCTGGTATTGGTTCGTCGGGGCCTTGCTGCTCGTCGCCGTCTGGCTCGCTCTCAATCTGATCGAATCCCCGGCTGGGCGGGCGCTGCGCGCGCTGCACAGTTCCGAGGTCGGCGCCGAAGTGGTCGGGATCAACGCGGCCGAGCACAAGTTGATGGTGTTCGTGATCTCGGCGGTGTTCGCTTCCGTCGCCGGCAGCCTGGGCGCGCATTATTCCGGATTCGTCACGCCGGCCAAGGCGGCCTTCCTGCACTCGATCGAACTGGTCACCATGGTGGTGTTTGGCGGACTGGCCTCGACCTTCGGCGCCGTGGTCGGGGCGGCCGTGCTGACCACCCTTCCGCAACTGCTGGCGTCGTTCGCGGACTACGAAATGATGGTGTTCGGCGCGGTGATGATAGGCACCATGGTTTTCCTGCCTCGCGGCGTCGTACCCAGCATTGCACGGCTGTTCGCCGATCGACGTAAGGCCGTCGCCGGCGAAGAGGAGGAAGCATGAGCCTAGGAGCAGGGACCCCGGTTTTGGCAGGGGATGCGACCCGGGCGAACGCGGCCGGACGCCGACAGCGCGGTCGATGCGTCGCATCGTCCTTAAGGAGGCGTCGCGCATGAGCCTGCTTCGTGTCGACGGCCTGGAGAAAAAATTCGGCGGCGTTAACGCGGTCGAGGAATTGAGCTTTGAAATCCGGCCCGGCGCGGTGTTCTCGATCATCGGCCCCAACGGCGCCGGCAAGACCACGCTGCTGAATCTGCTTACCGGGGTATATAAGCCTTCCGCCGGGCGCATCGAGTTCGACGGGCATGATCTGACCGGGCGCGCGCCGCACGTGTATGCGCGCCACGGCATCGCCCGCACCTTCCAGAATCTACAGATGTTCTTCAACATGAGCGCGCTCGAAAACGTGATGGTGGGGCGCTATATGCAGGAGCGTTGCGGGCTGGTGGCCGCGCTGCTGCACTCGCCGCGCCTTGCGCGTGCGGAGCGTGCGTGTCGCGAAGAGGCGGCCGAACTAATGCGCTACGTCGGACTGCAGAGATATCTGTCGACGACGTCGGACGCGATGCCCTACGGCGCGTTGAAGCGCCTCGAGATCGCGCGGGCGCTTGCGACCATGCCGAAGCTGATGCTGCTCGACGAACCGGCCGCCGGCCTGAATCCAACCGAGGTGCTGGAACTCGATGATCTGATCGGCAAGCTCACCGGGCGCGGCGTCACCGTGGTGCTGGTGGAACATAACATGCGGCTGGTGATGGGCGTGTCTGACCACATCCTGGTGCTCGACTATGGGCGCAAGCTCGCCGAAGGGCCGGCGCTGGCGGTGCGCAACGACCCGAAAGTAATCGAAGCGTATCTGGGAAGCGCCACCACGCGAGACGGCTCGTTTGGAAATGAGGTCGCCAATGCGGTCGCGGTGGGCGTGGAAATGCACCGATGATGCTCGAGGTCGAGGGATTGGGCAGCCACTACGGCCGCATACCTGCGCTCAGGTCTGTCGATCTGCACGTGGGCGAAGGGGAGCTGGTGGCGCTGGTCGGCGCCAATGGCGCGGGCAAGACGACGTTGCTGCGCGCGCTCTCGGGCGTACAGCCGGTGAGTGCGGGACGGGTGCGCTTCGACGGTGTGGACATAACGACGGCCTCTCCGAACAAACGCGTGCGCCTCGGCATCGTGCAGGTGCCCGAGGGACGTCAGGTGTTCGCGCCGCTGTCGGTCGAGGACAATCTGCGCCTGGGCGCCTACCTGCGCAGCAAAGCGGAGGCGGCGCTGGGACTCGAGCGCGTGTACACGATGTTTCCGGTGCTCAAGCAAAAGCGCAGCGAGCCGGCAGGGACGCTGTCCGGAGGGCAGCAGCAGATGCTCGCCATGGGTCGGGGCCTGATGGCCTTGCCGCGGCTGTTGCTGCTCGACGAGCCGAGCATGGGACTCGCGCCCAAGCTGGTGGAGGAGATCTTCGCCTGCGTGCGCGCGCTCAAGGCGGACTCGACCACGATTTTCCTGGTCGACCAGAACGCGCGCGCGGCGCTTGCCGTCGCCGACCGCGCCTACGTGCTCGAAACTGGCCGCGTGGTGCTCTCGGGCGCCGGCGCCGCGCTGCTCGAAGATGAACAGGTGAAGGAGGCTTACCTCGGGCTCTGACCCGCGGCAAGGAGAAGTGGGATTGAATACCGGGCCCGGGTCTTGTGTGCGGATCGGGGCAAAGCAAGAATCTGGAGGCAATGCAATGAAAGCAAGCTTGCAAATCATGACGGGGGCGGCGCGATGAACGCTCTGGAAAAGGAACCCGCCGCCCTGGCCGCTTCGGGAAAGCGCGCGACCTACTGCTACCAATGCGTGGCGGGTCCGGACCTGCTGACAGTGAAGGTGGTCGATGGCGTGGCCACCGAGGTGGAACCAAACTTCGCCGCCTGCGGCGTGCACCCGGGCGGAGGCAAGGTTTGCGTCAAGGCCTACGGCCTGGTGCAGAAGACCTATAACCCGAACCGCGTGCTGACGCCGATGCGGCGCACCAACCCGAAAAAAGGCAGGAACGAGGATCCCGGTTTCGTTCCCATTTCCTGGGACGAGGCGCTCGATACCATCGCCGCCAAGCTGCGCTCCATCCGGGAGGCGGGTCTGCTCGATGAGTCCGGCTATCCCAAGGTCGCCGCGAATTTCGGCGGTGGCGGCACGCCGCAATCCTACATGGGCACGTTCCCGGCATTCCTTGCGGCCTGGGGTCCGGTCGACATGGGTTTCGGTTCTGGGCAGGGCGTGAAATGCACCCATTCCGAGCATCTGTACGGCGAATTCTGGCACCGCGCGTTCACCGTGTGCCCGGACACGCCGATGTGCAATTACGTGATTTCCTGCGGCGCCAACGTCGAGGCTTCCGGCGGGGTGGTCGGCGTCTGGCGCCATGCCAATGCGCGCGAACGCGGCATGAAGCGGGTGCAGGTAGAGCCGCACCTGTCGGTCACCGGCGCCTGCTCGGCCGAATGGGTGCCGATCAAACCCAAGACCGATCCCGCTTTCCTCTACGCGATTGCGCACGTGCTGTTGCACGAGGCTGCGCGCGAGCGGCTCGACCTGCCATTTTTGAAGCAGCATACGAACTCGCCCTATCTCGTCGGCGCCAACGGATTTTTCCTGCGTGATCCGGCGACGAAAAAGCCGCTGTTATGGGATTTGAAGCGCAATGCGGCCGTGGCGCACGACACGCCAGACTGCGATCCTGCGCTGGAAGGCAGCTTTGCCTGCGACGCGGTGGAGATCGGCGCCGATGCCGAGGTGCTGGGGCAGGGCAGGCTCGAAGGCAGCCCGTCTTTCGCCAAGCTGGTCGCGCACCTGCAACCGTACTCGCCCGAGTGGGCCGCGACAATCTGCGATGTGCCGGCAAAGACCATGCGCCGCATCGCCAACGAGTTTCTCGATCACGCGCAGGTCGGGGCGACCATAGAAATCGAAGGCAAGACGCTGCCCTACCGTCCGGTTTCGGTGAGCCTGGGCAAGACCGTAAACAACGGCTGGGGCGGCTTCGAGTGCGTCTGGGCACGTACCCTGCTCGCGACTCTGGTCGGCGGGCTGGAAGTTCCCGGCGGCACGCTGGGCACGACGGTGCGGCTCAACCGCCCGATGGCGGAGCGGATCGAGAGCGTGAAGCCCGGACCGGACGGTTTCATGCATTACCCGATGAATCCGACCGACCGCGAGCACTGGAGCGCACGCCCCAATATCCGCAACGCCTACAGGACCATGGTGCCGCTTGCCGCCAACGGTCCCTGGAGCCAGGCGCTCGGTCCCACGCATTTTTCCTGGATGTTCCAAAAGGAGACGCCCAAGGGCTTGCCCACGGTGACGCTGCCCGAAGTCTGGTTCGTCTATCGCAC
The DNA here is from genome assembly GCA_964601155.1 of uncultured Enterobacteriaceae bacterium. GTDB lineage: Bacteria > Pseudomonadota > Gammaproteobacteria > Burkholderiales > SG8-39 > 2-12-FULL-64-23. The sequence continues at coordinate 8,324 of CAZRMO010000022.1, read as the reverse complement.
CAATCCGGCGATCTCGTTCTGGGATACCAAGGGCCTGTCGGCGACCATGGCGCGCTTTCCGTTCGTGGTCGCGATGGCCTACACGCGCGACGAAACCAACCACATGGCGGACATCCTGTTGCCGGACGCGATCGACCTCGAGAGCCTGCAGCTGATACGCATCGGCGGCTCCAAATACATCGAGCAGTTCTGGGAGCACGAGGGCTACGCTCTGCGCCAGCCGGTGGTGGCGGCACAGGGCGAAGCGCGCGATTTCACCGACATCGCCACCGAGCTCGCGCGCCGCACCGGCCTGCTCGAGGCATACAACGCCTCGATCAATCGCGGTGCCGGCGGGGTCCCGCTCAAGGGCGAAAGCTGGGATTTTTCTCTCGATACCGCGCGTTCTTATGGCCGCGACGAAATCTGGGACGCCGTGTGCAAGGCGGCCAGCGCCGACTTGAGCGGCGGCAAAGAAGTGCACGACCTCGCCTGGTGGAAGGAACACGGCCTCGCCACCAAGCCGTTTGCGCACCTCGACTGGTACCTTTATCCCACCATGGTCGCCCAGGGCCTGCGTTTCGAGATGCCGTACCAGGAGCGCCTGTACCGCATCGGCAAGGAATTGGGCAACCGGCTGCACGAAAACGACATGCAGTGGTGGAACGAGCAGCTCGCCGAGTATCAGACCCTGCCGAAATGGAAGGACTTTCCCGGCCTGTGGGAAAAATCGCTGCTGAAGATGGGCGGCAAGACCAAGGATTTTCCGTTCTGGCTGCTCACCTCGCGCAGCATGCAGTATTCCTGGGGTAACAACGTCGGTATCCAGTTGATCAAGGAAGTCGCCGACAACATTTCCGGCCATCGCGGCGTGATCATCAATACCGGCACCGCCGACGCGCTCGGCGTGGCCGACGGCGATCTGGTCGAGATCGCCACGCCCCAGCACAGCGTCAGCGCCCGGGCGGTCGTGCGCCAGGGCATACGCCCGGATACCCTGCTGCTGATAGGGCAGTTCAGCCACTGGGTGACGCCGTTCGCCAAGGATTTCGGCGTGCCCAGCATGAACTCCCTGGTGCCGATGTCGTTGGAACTGACCGACGCCACCGGTTCGGGCGCCGATGTGGTGCGGGTGAGCCTGAAACGCACAGGGGGTGGAAAATGACCCGCTGGGCGATGGTGGCCGACCTGCGCCGCTGCGTCGGCTGCCAGACCTGCACCGCTTCATGTCGGCAGGCCAACGCGACGCCGCCGGGGGTGCAGTGGCGGCGCGTACTCGACATGGAGGTCGGCGAATACCCGGAGGTGCAGCGTGCTTTCGTTCCGGTCGGCTGCATGCACTGCGAGGAGCCGCCGTGCATGCACGTGTGTCCGTCCACGGCGACAAAAAAACGTGCGGACGGCATTGTCACCATCGACTACGACCTGTGCATAGGCTGCAGCTACTGTGCGGTCGCCTGCCCGTATCAGGCGCGCTACAAGACGGATCGCGCGAGCTTCGCCTACGGCAAGGCGACGGCGTCCGAAGAGCAGGGCTTCGATCCCAGGCGGCTGGCGGTCGCGACCAAGTGCACCTTCTGCGTCGATCGCATCGATGCCGGCATGGCCAAAGGCCTGACCCCAGGCATCGATCCGGAAGCCACGCCCGCCTGCGTCAACAGCTGCATCACCCAGACGCTGAGTTTCGGCGACCTCGAAGATCCCCACAGCAACGTGTCGCAGCTGCTCGCCGAGAACCAGACCTTCCGCATGCACGAGGAACTCGGCACGGGTCCGGGGTTCTACTATATCTGGGACAAGAAGGAGGAAGAGATGAAGGAGGCGGCGACATGAGCAGGGAGCAGGGGCCCCGCTTTGCGGGGATGCGACCGACCGCGATTGTCGCCGGACGCCGACAGTTCGGACGCGGATACTTGATGCAGGTGAAGGAGGCGGAAAAATGAGTGCAGGCTTCGGACCGAATCCATGGCACCAGACCAATTGGGATTTCCGCGCGGCCTTCAACTTTATCTTCGGCGGCGCAGGGGCCGGACTGCTGGTGGCAGCGGCGCTATCCGGCGCGAGTGGCAATGCGCTGCGGGGGGAACTCCTGCTCGGCATGGCGCTGATCGGCGCCGGCCTGATTTCGGTCTGGTTCGAAATCGGCCGCCCGCTGCGAGCGATGAACGTGGGCTTCAACCCGTTCACGTCTTGGATGACGCGTGAATCGTTCGCGGCAGGGCTGGTATTCGTTCTGGCGCTGGCTGCCGTGTGGCTGGCCAGCCACCCGCTGGCGCAGGCGGGGGCGTTGGTGGCGCTGGTGTTTGTCTACTGCCAGGGCCGTATCCTGCAGGCCGCGAAAGGTATTCCGGCATGGCGCGTTCCGGCGCTGATCTGGCTTATTTTCACCACTGGCCTCACGGAAGGCGCAGGCTTATTCGTCGCGCTGGTGGCCTTGTTCGACATGCCGGCCAGAGGTGTATTGGCGTATTTCTCGCTGGCGCTGATCGCGCGCGCGCTGGCCTGGTCCATCTACCGCGGCGGCGCGGCGAAGGGCGTGGTACGCACGGCGCTGGCGACGCTCGACCGGGCGGGCAAAATCCTGATCCAGTTCGGCACGCTCGCGCCGTTGGCGCTGCTTCTCGTCGCCTGGTTCGTGCCCGAGGTCGCGCGCATAGCCACGCTGCTGGCCGGGGTCGCCGCGCTGGCCACGGGCTGGCAGTTCAAATTTGTGCTGGTTACGCGCGCCGCCTACAACCAGGGGTTTGCGCTGCCGCACCTGCCGGTGCGCGGGACCCGATGATGCCGGCCCCCGTCGCCAATCACGCGGGACCAAAGGAGTAAGCCCATGCAGGATCCATCCAAGTCTGGCACCGCCCCAGGTGCGTCGAATGCGGGAAATGCGGCAATATTCCGTCACGCGGCAGACGCGGGCAGGAATGCGCTGAACAGCGCAGAGCTCGCCACCCTGTTATCCGGGCTTGGCATCGGGTTCAAGGAAGGCGCGGCTTCCGTTGCGGCCGCTTCTGCAGTCGACGTGCGCATCAGCCTGAACGATACGCGCGAATTCGGCATGGTCCTCAGCGCCGGACTGGGCGGAGCGGACGCGGAACTGGACGAAAGCAATTTCAGGAAGGACCGCGCTTCGGTCTACGCCGCCGCCGAGCTGACGAACGGCGAGGATTTCCTTGACCTGTTCAGGCGCACGCTCGCATACCAAAAGCTGGCGGGGCTGGCCATACGCGAAGGACTGTCCCCGCCGGATGCACAACTCAGGACCTGTTTCGAGCGGCTGCTTGCATTTGCGGCCGAGCTTGCGCCCGATAAATCCAAGGCGCCATTCGCGCTGCGCAGCCTGGAGCTGAATCCGGTGCATGTCGGCGAGCAATTGCTGGTGCGCCGGGCGGAGTGCGAATTCGGCGCGCCCGCCGCCGGCCGTCTGCCGCGTCCGATCCACAAGATCGACAAGCTTCTGCATCCGGCCTCGATCGGCATTATCGGCGTTTCGGCCAGCGGCATGAACTTCGGCCGCATCATCCTGCGCAACCTGATGGGCAGCGGCTACAGCAAGGAGCGGCTGGTCATCATCCGCCCGGGCGAGAAGGAGATCGACGGCGTCAAATGCGTCGAAAGCCTGCGCGCGCTGGACGGGAAGCTCGATTTGATGATCGTCGCGGTCGCAGCCAGTGCCGTGTATGACTTGGTGGACGAAATCATAGAGACCGATGCGGTCGATTCGGTGATGCTCATTCCCGGGAGTCTGGGCGAGACGAAAAAAAGCCGGGAGCCGGCGGCGGCCTTGGCGCTCAGGATCAACGCCGCGCACGGCAAGGACGGAGGCGGGCCGATCTTTCTCGGCGCCAACTGCCTCGGCGTGGTTTCGCACCCCGGCTGTTACGACTCCTGGTTCATCCCCCTGGAGCGCTTGCCGAAGCCGCAGAAAAAGCCGGAAAGAAATTCCGTGATGCTGAGCCAGAGCGGAGCGTTCATGATCACGCGCATGAGCCAGAATCCGTGGCTGGATCCGCGCTATATGCTGGCCCTGGGCAATCAGACCGACCTTACCCACGGTGACATGCTCAATTTTTTTTGCGAGCGGCCGGAGATCGAGACCATAGGCATCTACGTAGAAGGTTTCAAGGATCTGGACGGCCTCGCCTTCGCCAAGGCGGTGCGCAAGGCGGTGGTGAACGGCAAGCAGGTGGTGGTGTACAAGTCGGGCAAGACCACGCCCGGCGCCGGCGGCGTCATGGGCCATACCGCGTCCATCGCAGGCGGCGCGACGCTGTTCGATTCAGTGGTGCGCCAGGCCGGCGCGATCGTCGCCGAGGACTTCACCAGCTTCGATGATCTGTTCTATATCGCCGGCGCCCTGCAGCGGAAGAACATCCACGGCAGGCGCCTGGGGGCGATCAGCGGTGCGGGTTTCGAGGCGGTCGGCATGGCCGACTCTATCGAGTCGGATACCTTTTCGATGGAGATGTGCGCGCTCGAATCCGGAACGGTCAAACGACTGGAGGAGATTCTGGTCGCGAAGAAACTCGATGCGCTTGTGGAGGTCAGAAATCCCATCGACATCAACCCAGGCGCCGACGATGAAGCCCATCTGCAGATCACCGAGGCTTTTCTGCAGGATCCGAATATCGATGCGGTCGTGGTCGGACTGGACCCGACCGCGCCCTCGGTGCGTGCGCTGGAGCAAAGCAAGCTGCGGCCCGGTTATGATATCGATGACCCGAAGAGCACGGTGCACCTGATGCCGCCCATAGTCGAGCGCAACGACAAGCCGGTCGTCGGCATCATCGACGGCGGCGCGCTGTATGACGCGATGGCCGCGCGGCTGATGGACCAGGGCGTCTGCGTGTTCCGCAACAGCGGGCGCGGCACGCGGGCGCTGGTGCGCTACGTCGAGGCGCGGCTATACGCGGAAAGTCTGCGCAAGCGCCGATGATTTGAATGTGTTATGCCGACATCCCAACAACACCAACCTCGAGGACCAAGTATGAGCGAGCCGCTTAAAGCCGGCCTTAGCGCCACCCGACACGTCGACATCGATCGCGATCGCACCATCAGTTTCATGGGCGACGATTGCAGGGTTTATGCCACGCCGAAACTTCTCTACGACGTAGAGTACGTATGCCGCGACCTTTTGATCGAACACATCGAAGCGGGAAAGGACTCGGTCGGCACACGGGTCGAACTCGATCATGTGGGCGCCACGCTGATGGGCATGTGGGTGGACATCCGCGTCACTCTCACCGAGGTCAATGGCGGCGCCGTGTGCTTCGAATTTTCCGTTAAGGACGCGGTCGAAGAAATCGCGCGCGGCAAGCATCACCGGTTCATTGTCGGGATCGAGAAAACGGCGCAAAGGCTCAAGGCAAAATTCGCCAAGGCACAGCAGCTGGCAGCGAAATCCTAGGCTTTTCCACGGCGAGCACAGGAACAAAGTACATCGACACGGCCGGTATCAGGACAGCCGCGCCGGAGAATTCAAGCGGCGCCGCCGTTGCTACGGCTGGACTAAAATTTATGCAAGGAGGATAGGACATGGGAATTCAGACCAAGAGAAAAGGCAGCGCGGTGGCCAAGAAAGCGGCTGCGCCGCGCAAGTCCGCGCCCGGGCGCGCGGCAGGCGCATACAAATTCGATACGGCGGCGGAAACCATGCCGCGCGCTGAGATCGCCAGGCTGCAGCTGCGCCGGCTCAAGGCGAGCGTCAAGAACGCCTACGACAACGTGCCATTCCACCGCCGGCGCTTGAAGGCGCTGGGGTTCGAGCCCGGGGACCTCAAGCGCTTGGAGGACCTCGCCGGCCTGCCGTTCACGGTGAAAACGGATTTGCGCGACCATTACCCGTTCGGTCTATTCGCGCGCCCGCGTACCGAACTCGTGCGGCTGCATGCGTCCTCGGGGACCACCGGCAAGCCGACGGTGGTCGGCTACACCGCGAGGGACATCGCCACCTGGGCCGGTTTGATGGCGCGCTCCATGGCATGCGCCGGCGCGCGTCCGGGTGACGTCATTCACAACGCCTACGGTTATGGCCTGTTTACCGGCGGCCTCGGCGCCCATTATGGCGCGGAGCGGCTGGGCGCCACCGTGGTGCCTATGTCCGGCGGCAGCACCGAGCGCCAGATCGTCCTGATCACCGACTTCGGCGCGCGCGTGCTGTGTGCGACGCCGTCCTATGCCCTCGCGATCGCGGAGGTGGCGGAGAAGGAAGGCGTGGATCTGCGCAAATCCAAACTGAAGATCGGCATATTCGGCGCCGAGCCCTGGAGCGAGGCCATGCGGCGCGAGGTCGAGGCGCGCCTGGGCCTGAAAGCGGTGGACATTTACGGCTTGTCTGAAATCATGGGTCCGGGCGTCGCCTGCGAATGCGTCGAGGCGCAGGCCGGCCTGCATGGCTGGGAGGATCATTTCCTGTTCGAGGTGATCGATCAGGACACCGGCAAGCCGGTGAAGGAAGGCGAGGCCGGCGAACTGGTGATCACCACGCTCAGCAAGGAGGCGCTGCCGATGATCCGCTATCGCACCCGCGACATCACCCGCTTGAGCACCGAACGCTGCGCCTGCGGGCGCACGCATGTGCGCATCAAGCGCATCACCGGCCGCAACGACGACATGCTGATCATCCGCGGCGTCAATGTCTACCCGTCGCAGATCGAAGCGGTTCTGGTGGGCCTGCCGGACGTCGCGCCGCACTACCAGCTTGTGCTGGAGCGCAAAGGCACGCTGGATCACTTGACGGTGGAAGTCGAGTTGATGCCGAACGTCGTGCCGACGAACGAGCAGCGTTCGGTCGTGGCTGAGTCGGTGCGCCATCACATCAAATCGATCGTCGGCGTCACAGCCGACGTGGCAGTGAAAGAGCCGGGCGAAATCCCGCGCTCGATGGGCAAGGCGGTGCGGGTGCGCGACCTGCGGCCGAAGTTGGGCTGACGTGGGAAGGCGCCGCCAGAGCAGGTGGTGACGGCGTCGAGGCAGCTTGACTACGGCACGACAAACCGGTATTGTGGTACCAGAATACCAGATAAGGAGCTGCTTTCGTGATGGAATGGGAGCGCCAGACCAGCAAGCGCCTGTATGAGGAGCACGCCGCGACGCTGAATCTGCTCGCGCGCGTCGAGCAGGTGTTTGGCGGGCGCGCCGGCCCGTACCCGCCGGCGGCTGACGATCCTGGGTGGTCGGCATTCGCGCGCACCCTGCTCACAGCGATCGAAGTCGAGCTTGCGCGGCACTTCGAATTCGAAGAAAGAGATTTGTTCCCGCGGCTGGACGAAGCGGGGGATGGCGATCTGGCGGCGTTGCTCGCCGAAGAACATGTCAGCATACGCAATGTGGCGCAGGAGCTCGCAGACCTGCTGCGGCGGACACTCGCCGGCGGTCTGCAGGCGCAGGAGTGGCAGACGTTGAAGACCCTTGCGCTCGAGTTCAGCGAGCGCCTCAGTTCGCATGCGCAAAAAGAGGACGGCGCGCTTTTGCCTGTGCTCGAGAATCTGCTCGACGAAGATACCGATCGCGAGTTGTTCGGCGCCTACGCAATGGGCTAAGGAAGGTATGAACAAGGAGCAGGGGTGGGAAAGGAAGGGGCCCATCCCTTACTTGAGCCCCTTGCATATCCTTCACGTTAGAGGGAACCTTATAAAGCCCGCGCAAGGTGGTCAGGGTCGTTGGGAGGTTCCGTAATAGGAGGTAGAGATGACGGCGGAGCGTGCACAAGCGGGGCCATTGCCCGGAGTGAAACTGCGGCGGCTGAGCGCGCAGGATTTGGACGCGGTGGTGGACATAGACGCGCAAATAACCGGGCGCTCGCGCCGCGACTATATTGAGCGTCGCCTGCAGGCGGCCTTGCGCGCGCCGGGGCTGCACATGCAGTTCGCGGCCGAGGAAGACGGCGCGCTCAAAGGCTATGTACTCGCGCGCAGGGTGGAAGGAGAATTCGGCGGCGCCAGGCCGTATATGCGGTTGGAGTTGATCGGCGTGCGGCCGGGCGAGCAGGGGCACGGCTACGGCGACGCGCTACTCGGGGCCATGGAGCACGATGCGCGCAAGCAGGCTGTGCACGAGGTGCGCACCCAGGTCGCGTGGCGCGACCACGCGATGATGGGTTTTCTCGACCATGCCGGATTTCAGTTGGATAGCAATCAGGTGATCGATTGCGACATCCACTCCGGGCGCATAGGCAGCGGCGACGCCGAGAAAATCCTAGCGCCGGAACCGCATCATCTGAGCTCGGAAGTCGACTACAGCAGCCCGCAGGCGAACGATTTCGAGGCACTGGCGCGCGATCGCGCCGACGTGCGCTCGCTCGAACGCGCGGACCTCGACGACATCGTGCGCATAGACCGCCGCATTACCGG
>CAZRMO010000021.1:0-42606 GCA_964601155.1 uncultured Enterobacteriaceae bacterium | reverse complement strand
TTCACTTCCTTGACCTGGATCTGCTTCTGTTTGAGCTTGGCTTCGTGCGCCTTCTTGGCTTCACGGTACTTGAACTTGCCGAAGTCCATCAGCTTGCACACGGGAGGAACTGCCGTCGGGGCGATTTCCACCAGATCCACTTCCAGTTCCTCCGCCCGCCGCATCGCGTCTGCGATCGGCACCACGCCCAACTGTTCGCCTTCGGTGCCGACCAGGCGAATTTCGGGTGCGGTTATATCGGTGTTGAGGCGCTGCGCTTTTTCCTGAGCGATGTTGTTTCTCCAAAAAATTAATAATTAGGCCGCGCTGCCCACGCGCGCCTCCTGCTGCAGGCGTACGATGAAGTCTGCGAGCGTCATCTGCCCTAGGTCTTCACCGCTGCGGGTTCGCACGGCCACTTTGGAAGCTGCCTTCTCCTGTTCGCCGATAATCAGCTGGTAAGGCAACTTCTGCATGCTATGTTCCCGTATTTTATAGGTAATTTTCTCATTACGCAAATCGGCTTCAGCGCGGAAACCGGCGCGGCGCAGTTCGGCCGCCACTGCGGCGGTGTAATCGGCCTGGCCGCCTGAGATGTTCAGTGCCACCATCTGCAGCGGCGCGAGCCATAGCGGCATGGCCCCGGCATAGTGTTCGATCAGAATGCCGATGAAGCGCTCCATCGAGCCGACGATGGCCCGGTGCAGCATGACCGGCACCTTGCGCGTGTTGTCCTCGGCCACATATTCGGCCCCCAGACGCCCGGGCATGGAAAAATCCACCTGTATGGTGCCGCATTGCCAGGAGCGCCCGATATTGTCCTTCAGGTGGTATTCGATCTTCGGGCCGTAGAAAGCACCCTCGCCCGGCAGCATTTCGTAGGGCACGCCGCTCGCGAGCAGCGATTCGGCCAGAGCGCGTTCCGCCTTGTCCCACAGTTCGTCCGCGCCCACGCGCTTCTCCGGCCGCGTGGCGAGCTTGTACACGATGTCGGTGAAACCAAAGTCCGCATAGACCTTCTGCAGCAGGGCGGTATAGGCGACGCACTCGGGCAGGATCTGGTCCTCGGTGCAGAAGATGTGGCCGTCATCCTGGGTGAAGGCGCGGATGCGCATGATGCCATGCAGCGCGCCCGAAGCCTCGTTCCTGTGGCAGGCGCCGAATTCGCCGTAGCGCAGCGGCAGTTCACGGTAACTGCGCAGGCCGGCATTGTAGATCTGCACGTGACCGGGGCAGTTCATCGGCTTCACCGCATAGGTGCGCTTCTCCGACTCGGTGGTAAACATGTTCTCGCGGTAGTTCTCCCAGTGGCCGGATCTTTCCCACAGGCTGCGGTCCAGAATCTGCGGGCAGCGCACCTCCTGGTAGCCGTTGTCCTGGTAGACGCGGCGCATGTACTGCTCAACCTGCTGCCAGATCGCCCAGCCTTTGGCGTGCCAGAACACCATTCCCGGCGCCTCTTCCTGCATGTGAAACAAATCGAGCTGCGTGCCTAGCTTCCTGTGGTCGCGCTTTTCCGCCTCCTCCAGCATGTGCAAATAGGCGTCCTGGTCTTCCTTTTTCGCCCATGCCGTGCCGTAAATGCGCTGCAGCATCTCGTTCTTCGAATCGCCGCGCCAATAAGCGCCGGCGACCTTCATCAGCTTGAACACTTTCAGTTTGCCGGTGGAGGGCACGTGCGGCCCGCGGCACAGATCGACGAAATCGCCTTCGCGGTACAAGCCGATGGCCTGGTCTTCCGGAATCGAAGCGATGATTTCGGCCTTGTAGTGCTCCCCCATGCCCTTGAACAGCGCCACTGCCTGGTCGCGCGGCAACACTTCGCGCGTCACCGGGTAGTCCTTTTTCGCCAGCTCGGACATCTTCTTCTCGATCGCGGCCAAGTCCTCCGGCGTGAACGGACGCTTGTAGGAAAAATCGTAGTAAAAGCCGTTTTCGATCACCGGGCCGATAGTCACCTGCGCATCGGGAAACAGCGCCTTCACCGCATAGGCGAGCAGGTGCGCAGTTGAGTGGCGAATGATCTCGAGTCCGTCCTTGTCGCGATCGGTGACGATGGCGAGGTCGGCGTCGGCCTCGATGCGAAAGGAGGTATCCACCAGCGTGCCGTTGACGCGGCCGGCCAGCGCCGCCTTGGCCAGACCGGGTCCGATGCTGGATGCCACCTCGGCCACCGTGACCGAATGGGGAAACTGGCGGACCGAGCCGTCAGGCAACTTTATATTGGGCATACGTTTGCACTTAATCGGGATCGGGGCGGCCATATTACCTGACCGACTCCTCCCACACCACCGGGCATGCAGATCCGCACCGGGCTGCCCTCAAGCGGATCAAAACTCACGACGCGGCTGCTCCAGGTATTGACGCGTCTGCATTTCGGCGAGCCGGCTGACGGTCCGATCGAATTCGAACATCATCGCCCGGATGCGCGCGAATTTGCCAGCCCCTTCGCGCTTCAACAGCGATCCGGGCGGCGACTCGGCGGACACGATGAGCTTGACCCCGTTATCGTAGAAGACGTCCACCAGCAGCGTGAAGCGCCGGGCTTCGTCGGCAAGCTCTGCTCCCATGCGCGGTACGCCCGAAATAATTACGGTGTGGAAGCGCCGAGCGAGTTCCAGATAATCGTGCTGGGAGCGGCCCCATCCGCACAGCACCTTGAAGTCGAACCACGCGAGCCCGCCCGCCCGGCGCAGCACCGGGACGGTGCGGCCTTCCACCTCGAGTTCGGTTGCGTCTTCGTCCGCGGTTTCGGCGATCCGATGAAAGGTATCCGACAGCGCCGCATCCGTCGCCTCGCCCAGCGGCGTGTGGTAAACCTTGACCTGCTCGAGCGCACGAAACCGGTAATCGACCCCGCCATCCACCTGCAGCACATCCATGTGCTGTTTCACCAGCGCGATCGCCCCAAGAAAGTTCTCCCGCTTCAGTCCGTCCTGGTAAAGAGCGTCGGGCGGGTAGTTGGAGGTCATGCAGTACACCACTCCGCGCGCGAGCGTGCGCTGGAGAAGGCGCGCGAGAATCATGGCGTCGGCGATGTCGTTGACATGGAATTCGTCGAAGCAGATGAGGCGGCAGCGCCGCGCGATGCGGCCGGCCAGTGCATCGAGCGGGTCTTCCCTATCCTTCAACTCGGCGAGTTCGCGGTGCACGTCGCGCATGAAATCGTGGAAATGCACCCGGCGCTTGCGCTCGAGTGGCAGGCAGTGAAAGAAGCTGTCCATGAGGAAGCTCTTGCCGCGCCCCACTGCTCCCCACAGGTACACGCCGCGCGGTAGCGGCGGGCGCACCAGCAGCTTTCGCATTGCGGTGCGGCGCCGCGCCTTGTAGCTTGTCCACTCCTCGTAGAGTTGTTGCAGCCGCTCGACCGCCTGCATCTGGGAGGGGTCGGCGAGGTAGCCGCGGCACGCCAAGGCGTGGCGATAGAGTTCGATCACGCTCATCGAGCCAATCGGATCCTGCTCCCGCGCCATGAGCCGGATTTCCGCAGGCTCATCGATTGCGTTCCCGCCGGTTTGGCGTACTTGCTCAGTGTTGAACCGCAAATTCAGACCCTGCGCAGAAGATCGAGGGCATGGCACAGTTGCGGATTCTGCGGCGCCGAACGGCCAAGCAGCCAGTCCAGCAACTCGAGATCCTGACATTCCATCAAACGTTCCAATGCTGTAATCGTCGCCTCATCCAAGGCGGACAAATCGCGACTGAAGAACGGCTCGAAAAATCTGTCCAGTTCAAGCAGGCCACGCCGGCTTTGCCAGCGCAGCCGGCCGATGCGGATGCTGAGATCCGTCATGGTAGCCACGAATTGTGGCATCCCTCAGATTTCGCGTTCCAGAAGCTGTTTCTTGATATCCACAATAGCTCTGGCCGGATTCAAGCCCTTGGGGCAGACCCGGGTGCAATTGAGGATGGTGTCGCAACGAAACAGGCGATAGGCATCGTTCAATTCATCGAGGCGCTCACCCGTCACCTCATCACGGCTGTCCGCCAGCCAGCGCTGGGCCTGCAATAATATGGCCGGTCCCAAATAGCGTTCCTCATTCCACCAATAACTCGGGCAGGAAGTGGAGCAGCACGCGCACAGTATGCATTCGTAGAGACCGTCGAGTTTCTTCCGGTCTTCGGGCGATTGCAGCCGCTCTTTGTCCGGCGGCGGCGCCGACTGGGTTTGCAGCCAAGGTTTGATCGATTCGTACTGAGCGTAGAAGTGAGTCAGGTCCGTCACCAAATCCTTGACTACTGGCCTATGCGGCAGCGGATGGATGGTCACATCCCCGGGCGCCAGATCGCTCAAATTCTGCGTGCAGGCGAGCGTGTTGGTGCCGTTGATGTTCATCGAGCAGGAACCGCAGATCCCTTCACGGCAGGAGCGTCTGAATGTCAGGGTCGAATCGATTTCGTCCTTAATCTTGATCAATGCGTGTAGAACCATCGGACCGCATTTGTCCATGTCGACTTCATAGGTATCGAGCCGAGGCTGATCTTTGGTATCCGGGTCCCAGCGATAAATGCGGAACTTGCGCACGTTGGTGCTGCCTTCCGCGGCCGCCCAGGTCTTCCCCTTGACGACACGGGATTTCATTGGAAGTGAAAATTTGTGCATGATCTTCTCGTGTCTCTCAGTAAACGCGTTCTTTGGGTTTGATGTACTCGACTTCTTTGGTGAGGGTGTAAGTATGCACGGGACGATAGGTGATTGCCGGTGAGCCGCTACCCTGTGTCCACGACAACGTGTGTTTCATCCAGGTCGCATCATCACGCTTGGCGAAGTCCTCGCGCGCATGGGCTCCGCGGCTCTCCTTGCGCTCTGCCGCGCTGGTAATCAAAGCCGAGGCGCACACCAACAGGTTCTCCAATTCCAGGGTTTCCGCGAGGTCGGAATTCCAGACCATGCCCCGATCCTTGATGGCGACATCGCCGAAGCTTTTGACGCACTCGTTGATCAGCTTTTCCCCCTCACGCAGGGACGTCTCAGTGCGAAACACCGCAGCATGCCGCTGCAAAGTGCGTTGCATGCGCAAGCGCAGCTCCGCGGTACTGGTGGAGCCTTTGGCGTTGCGTATGCGATCGAGATGCTGTAGCGCCGGTTCGAGAATATTATCCGCCAGCGGTTTGTGCGGCGTGTTGGGTTTTATCAGTTCGCCGCAACGCAAAGCGGCGGCGCGCCCGAACACCACGAGATCCAACAGCGAGTTGCAACCGAGCCGGTTCGCGCCGTGGACAGACACGCAGCCCGCCTCGCCGACGGCCATCAAGCCGGGGACGACCGCGTCGGGATTGTCCGCGGTGGGGCGCAACACTTCCGCCATATAATTGGTCGGGATACCGCCCATGCAGTAATGCGCCGTGGGAATTACCGGAATGGGCTCGCGCGTCACATCTACGTCGACAAAGATCTTCGAAGTTTCCGCTATCCCCGGCAGGCGCTCATTGATCACTTCGGCGCCCAGATGCTCCAGATGCAGATGGATGTGGTCCTTTTCAGGGCCGACACCGCGGCCTTCGTTGATCTCGATCGTCATAGCCCTGCTGACCACGTCGCGCGAGGCGAGATCCTTGGCAGTAGGCGCATAGCGCTCCATGAAACGCTCGCCTTTGGAATTAGTAAGATAGCCGCCTTCGCCGCGCACCCCTTCGGTGATCAGCATGCCGGCGCCGTAGACTCCGGTGGGGTGAAACTGCATGAATTCCATATCTTGCAGCGGCAATCCGGCGCGCGCGACCATGCCGTGTCCGTCGCCAGTGCAGATGTGGGCCGAGGTGCATGAAAAGTAGGTGCGACCGTAACCGCCAGTTGCCAAGATCACCATATGGGTCTGAAAGCGGTGCAGCGTGCCGCGGTTCAGGTCCCAGGCCAGCAAACCGCGGCACACGCCCTCATTGTCCATGATCAGGTCGAGGGCGAAGAACTCCACATAGAATTCCGCCTGATACTTCAGTGCCTGCTGGTACATCGTATGCAGCATGGCGTGTCCGGTGCGATCTGCCGCGGCGCAGGCTCTAGGCACGGGTTTCTCACCGAAATTGCTCATGTGGCCGCCGAAGGGCCGCTGATAGATGTGCCCATCCTCGGTACGGGAAAAGGGCAGGCCGGCGTGCTCGAGTTCGTAGACCGCCTTTGGCGCCTCGCGGCACATGTATTCGATGGCGTCCTGGTCCCCCAGCCAGTCGGCTCCTTTGACAGTGTCATACATATGCCACTGCCAAGTATCTTTAGACATATTGCCCAGTGATGCAGCGATGCCTCCCTGGGCCGCCACCGTGTGGCTGCGCGTGGGAAACACCTTGCTTATGCAGGCAGTGCGCAATCCCTGTTCGGCCATGCCGTAGGTGGCCCGCAGTCCGGCGCCTCCGGCGCCCAGCACTACCACGTCGTACTTGTGCTCAATAATCTCGTACGCTTGGCTCATTCTCTTGTCAGCCTCCAAATGCCTGTCTCAGGAGGGCGAACACCCCTGCAAAGCCCAGGAATACCGCCACAAAATCGGTCGCAATACGTGAACTCAATTGCAACCACCGCACCTGAACGTAATCTTCATAAATCTTCGATAGCCCCAGGTTGGCGTGATAAAGGGACACGATAAGAAACAGGCTGAACACCACCGCGTGCAAAGGAGAATGCAACCAGCTCAAGACATGAGCGCGATCCTGCCCAGAGACGGCGATCACGGACACTACGAACCACAGTACCAGCGGAACCAGGGCGATGGCCGTCAGGCGTTGCTTCCACCAGTGGCCCAGTCCGTCCTTCGACGAGCCAAGTCCGCGCGCGATAGAAAGTGGGCTCCGATATCTATGACTCACAATACACCTCCGGGGAAGCCGCCGCCGACAATCCACGCGAGCACGGTCAGAACGATTGTGATCGCGAGCACAATTTTGCTGCTGGAATGGATCTGTTTCACCTCAAGGAGTCTGCCGGTATCCCAAATCAGGTGGCGAACCCCGCTGACCGAATGATAGACGAGCGAAAAGGTCCAACCGAACAGCATCAACTGGCCGATGAAGCTCCCGAGGAAATGGCTCAAAGCGGCGAAGACCTCCGCAGAGTACACGGCGCTCGCGATCCACGCGACCAACAGGATACTGCCGACCGACAGGGCGATACCCGTGATCCGGTGCAGTCCGGATAGCAGCATAGGTAATTCGACTTTGTAGATCTGCAAATGAGGGGACAGCGGTCGCTCATTCATGGTCATAGGCATTGGGAATTCTCTGAAAGTAGTTCCGGGAAGCTACGAGTCAAACGCAAAGAGACTACGCTGCGCTTGAAAAAGCGTCAAGTAAGAAGGCGTCAAAAATCAATGCAACGGCCATTGCGCTCCCAGTCGCCGTAACGCGTAGGCTCCGGACCTTTTGGGCCGTTGACTTCCTTGGTTACAGGGATGGTTTTGGGCTGTGGTAGCGCATCGTTGCCGTTAGCTGCAGGATGCGGTAGGCGACTATTTTCGTTTCTTTCGGTCATTACAGCCTTCGGTCGTTCGCAACACGTCTGATGCAGTCGCCACTGACGCCTATTGTGCCACTGCAACAAGTGGTGGACAAGCACGATCTGGGGCGGCAACGTCGTTGCACATTTTTGAAAATGCGGTCCACCGATGAGTCTGTTATTGCCCCTCTGTTCGCCATGAATGATCCAATGTTGAACTCGGGAACCGCGCAGTCGAACTTACTGCCCGTTAGGCTATGCTTTGTTGATCCAGGTCAAATATCGAGCTGAAAACCTCCAACAGCACACGATGTTAAAGTCGAATCAAACACTGGGGCATGCGGTAGCGTCGATTGCGCGCCGACACCAACAGCGCGGCAATGCTCGAAGGCCAACCTTAGGTAGAGCGGCGCCAGCGCCGCCTCACTGGCGCCGCCGACGAACGGGCTTGCGGGTAAACCCAAACCCGCCGGCGTGCGCACGCAGATGTTCGATCCGCATTACTGAACAGCTGACAGCACGCGGCGCCACGTGCTGTCGTTTGATCTGTGTCAATGCATGGACGACTGCTGGTAATATGCTTGTTGGGTCGTCGCAGGAGGAAGCGGCGCTACCGATGTTGGCGTGTGGCAGCGGCAAGTCCAGTTGCCACGACCGTAGGCAGATTGCGCGGAATCGCGGCATTCGGCCGGCGCTATCTCGCGCAGATCATCGGCACAGCGACTCTCCTTCACCCCGATCCACCCCTTGACCAAGGCCGCAAGACTATTCTATGTACACGATCGTCCGCCGCGAAGCATTTTCCGACACGACCTTCCTGTGGGAAGTTCTCGTCCCAGACGTGGCAAGCTCGGCGCAACCGGGCCATTTCGTCATGGTGCGCCTGCATGAAGGCAGCGAACGCATTCCACTGACAGTGGCCGATTTCGACCGCGACAAGGGCACCATCACCATGGTGATCCAGGCGCTCGGCAAGACGACGATCGAGATGCGGGATCATTATAAAGAGGGCGACAGCTTCGCAGATTTCGTCGGCCCGCTGGGCCTGCCGCAGCACGTAAGCAAGGCCGGACACGTAGTGCTGGTCGGAGGCGGGCTTGGCGTGGCACCGGTGTATCCGCAGCTGCGCGCGTTCAAGAACGCAGGCAACCGCACCACGGGCATTATCGGCTTTCGCAACAAGGATCTCGTATTCTGGGAAGACCGCTTCAACAAGTCCTGCGACAAGCTGATCGTGTGCACCGACGACGGCAGCTACGGCACGCCGGGCTTCGTCACCGCGGCGCTGAAGGAGGTGCTCGAGCGCGACAAGCCGGACCTGGTCATCGCCATCGGGCCGCTACCGATGATGAGCGCCTGCGTCGAGACGACGCGGCCCTACGGCGTCAAAACCATGGTGTCGCTCAACGCCATCATGGTCGACGGTACCGGCATGTGCGGCTCCTGCCGTGTCAGCGTCGGCGGCGAGGTCAAGTTCGCCTGCGTCGACGGGCCGGACTTCGACGGCCACCTGGTCGATTTCAAGGAACTGGTCCTGCGCCAGCGCCGCTTCAAGGGACAGGAGTCGCAAGCGAGCGAGGACTACGCGCACGTCTGCAACGTGGAAAAAGTGCTGTTCGAGCAGAACAAGCACAACTACAAGAAGTACAAGGATCTCTCGCCGCACGCGGTGAAGATGCCGGAGCGCGACGCGCTTGAGCGCTCGCGCAACTTCAAGGAGGTGAATCTCGGCTACGGCATGCGCGATGCGCTGGAGGAGGCCGAGCGCTGCATCATGTGCGCGAAGCCGGTATGCATCGCCGGCTGCCCGGTGTCGATCGACATCCCCGGTTTCATCCGCCACCTGCTGGTGCGCGACCTCGACGGCGCGCTCGCCGTGATCAACGAATCGAACCTGTTTCCGTCGGTGTGCGGCCGCGTCTGCCCGCAGGAGTCGCAATGCGAGGCCCAGTGTGTCGTCGGCAAGAACAAGAAGGAACCGATGGAGTCCGTGGCGATCGGCCGGCTCGAGCGCTTCGTCGGCGACAATGCGCGCGCGCCGCGGGCGGTGCCGCCAAGCTTTGAGCATAAACTCGGACGCGTCGCCGTGGTCGGTTCCGGCCCGTCGGGACTCGCGGTCGCCGCGGATCTGGCGCGCTACGGCTGCGAGGTTACCGTGTTCGAGGCGCTGCACGTGATCGGCGGCGTGCTCCAATACGGGATTCCGTCCTTCCGCCTCCCGCGCGACATTATCACCCGCGAAGTCGACAACCTGAAAAGCATGGGTGTCAAGTTCGAGACCAACAAGGTAATCGGCAAGACTTTCTCCATCGCGCAGCTCATGGGCGCAATAGGCTACGACGCGGTGTTCGTCGGCGCCGGCGCAGGCGCGCCCTCTTTTCTGGGCATCCCGGGCGAATTCGCCGGCCAGGTCTATTCGGCAAATGAATTCCTCACTCGCGTCAACCTGATGGGCGGGGACAAGTTCCCCTATTTGGATACACCGATCACCCTGGGCAAAAGCGTGGTCGTGATCGGTGCCGGCAATACCGCCATGGACTGCCTGCGCGTGGCCAAGCGCCTGGGTGCGCCGACGGTCCGCTGCGTCTATCGCCGTTCGGAAGCCGAGGCGCCTGCCCGGGTCGAGGAGATCCGCCATGCCAAGGAGGAAGGCATAGAGTTCTTCTTCCTGCATACGCCGGTCGAGATCTCCACCGACGACGACGGCAATGTGCACGGCATGAAAGTGCAAAAAATGATGCTGGGCGAACCCGACGAAAAGGGACGGCGCAGGCCGGTGCCCCTGGACGAATTCAAGCAGCTTGAATGCGATACCGTGATTTACGCACTCGGCACCAAAGCCAATCCGATCGTCACCCAGTCCACCGAGGGCTTGGGCCTGAACCAATGGGGCTATATCGTCGCCGACCCGGCGACCCAGGCCACCACCCTGCCCGGCGTGTTCGCCGGCGGCGACATCGTCACCGGCGCAGCCACCGTCATTCTGGCGATGGGCGCCGGCCGCCGCGCAGCCAGGGCCATCGGCGCCTATCTGCAGAGCGGCAAGCAGAAATGGCCGGTTACCCAGGAAGACGCAGATGCTTTTGCACCGCCGGTTGCGCTGGGCGCCGCCGCGCCGACTGCCACAAATAGCGAGAATCAGCCATGACCTTCTGTCCAAAATGCCACCGCCCGATCGAGGGCGACGAAGCCTATATCTGCTGCGCCAACCTCGAGCTCAGCTGGAGGTGCAGCGCCTGTGGCAAGGTGAGCGAGGGCTTCGCTTTTCCCTATGGCATGTGCCCCTATTGCAAGGGCAGGCTCGAGCTGCTGGAGCGCACGCCGATCGACGACGAGAAAGGCATGGACGCGATCCGCGCGGCGTTCGAAATCGAACTCGGCGGCCATGCCTTTTACCAGCGTGCCTCGCGCGATTCCAAGGATCCGGCGTTGCGCGAGTTGTTCGGCCGCTTTGCCGCGATGGAGCAGGAACACATGCAGACCCTGTCCAAGCGTTACCACGCGGATCTGCCGCAGCCCGGCGAGGACTTCCAGATCGACCATGCGGCGATATTCGCCGGCGTCGAACGCAATCCCGAGGATCCGGCCAATCTGTTTCGCATCGCCATTGCGTTCGAGGAGCGCGCGGTGCAGTTCTTCAGCGAGCAGGGCGCAAAGGCCTCAGAGGATTCGATCGAGCGCGAACTGTATAAGGAGCTCGCCGCCGAAGAGCGCGAGCACGTGGCGCTGCTGACCACGGAATACGAGCGCTGGAAGGCCGGCAAGGCCGGCTTGTTGTAACGGCGTAAACGCAGCGCGGTCGACAACTTGAGCGAAAGGAAACCATGAGCAAACATTTGGCTGTCCTCGAAGGCAACGAGGCCGCTGCGCGCATCGGCCACCTCACCAACGAGGTCATCGCGATCTATCCGATCACCCCGTCCTCGGCCATGGGCGAGTTTGCCGACGCCTGGTCTGCCGCCGGAAAGAAGAACATCTGGGGCGCAGTGCCCGAGGTCATCGAAATGCAAAGCGAAGCCGGTGCCGCAGGCGCGGTGCACGGCTCGCTGCAGGCGGGCGCGCTGACGACGACGTTCACCTCATCGCAGGGCCTGCTGCTGATGATCCCGAATATGTTCAAGATCGCGGGCGAGCTCACGCCCGCGGTATTCCATATCGCCGCACGCAGCGTCGCCACGCATGCCTTGTCCATCTTCGGCGACCATAGCGACGTCATGGCCGCGCGCGTGACCGGCTGGGGCATGCTCGCCTCGGCCAGCGTGCAGGAAGCGCAGGACATGGCCATGATCGCCCAGATGGCGACGCTGCGCTCGCGCGTGCCGTTTATGCATTTTTTCGACGGATTCCGCACCAGCCACGAGGTCAACCGCCTGGAGCTGCTGCCCGAGGAAGAAGTGCGCCAACTCATCGACGACGAATTGGTCACGGCGCATCGCGCGCGCGCGCTCAACCCGGACAAGCCGGTGCTGCGCGGCTCGGCGCAGAATCCGGACGTGTTCTTCCAGGCGCGCGAGGCCTGCAATCCGTTCTATATCGCAGTGCCGGAGATTGTGCAGAAAAGCATGGAGCGCTTCGCCAAGCTCACTGGGCGCCGCTACCGGCCGTTCGACTACCAGGGCGCTCCCGATGCCGAGCGGGTGTTGGTGCAGATGGGCTCGGGCGTCGGCGCTTCCGGCGAAGCGGTTCGGGCGCTGGCCGCCCGCGGCGAGAAAGTGGGCCTCGTCACCGTGCGACTGTACCGGCCCTTCGATGCCCAAGCGTTTGTGGCGGCGCTACCGCGCAACGTGCGCGCCATCGCCGCGCTCGACCGCACCAAGGAACCGGGCGCAGTGGGCGAGCCTTTGTACCAGGACACCGTCACCGCCCTGGTCGAGGCCTGGCCGCAGGAAACCCCGATGCCGAAGGTGATCGGCGGGCGTTACGGTCTGTCCTCCAAGGAGTACACCCCGGCCATGGCCAAGGCGGTCCTCGACGAACTCGCGCAACAGCAGCCCAAGCGCCATTTCACCGTCGGCATCGTCGATGATGTCACGCATCTCTCGCTGGCGGTGGACGACGGCTTCGACACCGAGGCCGAAGGCGTCACCCGCGCGGTGTTTTACGGCCTGGGCGCGGACGGCACCGTCGGCGCGACCAAGAATTCGGTGAAAATCATCGGCGAAAATACGCCGCTGCACGCGCAAGGCTATTTCGTCTATGACAGCAAAAAGTCCGGCGCGGTCACCATCTCGCATCTGCGTTTCGGGCCCAAGCCGATCGAGTCCACCTATCTGATCCGCGAGGCCGATTTCGTAGCCTGCCACCAGTTCGAGTTCATGGAGAAGCTCGATGTGCTCGCCTTGGCGCGCACCGGCGCCACGTTTTTACTGAACAGCCCCTACGGGCCCGATGAGGTATGGGGCAAACTCCCGCGCGAGGCGCAGGAACAGATACTCGCCAAGAAACTCAAGATGTATGTGGTCGACGCGCTCGCGGTGGCAAAGGAGGCGGGTCTCGCCGGCCGCATCAACACCGTCACGCAAGCCTGTTTCTTTGCCATATCGGGCATCCTGCCGCGCGAAGAGGCGATCGAAAAAATCAAGGGCTCGATCCGCAAGACCTACGGCAAACGCGGCGAGAGCGTGTTGAACCGCAACTTCGCCGCGGTAGACCAGTCGCTCGCCGCGCTGCGCGAAGTGCCAGTGCCCGGCCGGGCCGATTCGGCGCTGCACCGCAGGCCGGTGGTGCCGCGCACGGCTCCGGACTTCGTGCAGCGCGTGACTGCAATGATGCTCGCCGGCAAGGGCGACCTGCTGCCGGTCTCGGCACTGCCGGTCGACGGCACCTTCCCCACCGCGACCTCGCAATGGGAAAAGCACAGCATCGCACACGAGATCCCGATCTGGGATGAGGAAATCTGCACGCAATGTGCCTTGTGCCCGCTGATGTGCCCGCACGCGGCGATCCGCATGAACGTGTATAGGCCCGAACAACTGAAAGGGGCGCCGGCAGGCTTCAAGAGCGTGCCCTGGAGAAGCAAGGACGGCGACGGGCTCGAAGGCTGGGCTTACACGCTGCAGGTGGCGCCGGAAGACTGCACCGGCTGCGGCATCTGCGTGGACATCTGTCCGACCCGCAGCAAGGAGGAGGTCAAGCACAAGGCGATCAATATGGCGCCGAAGCTCGATCACCTCGAAGTGGAGCGCAGCAGCTACGAATTCTTCCTCACCCTGCCCGAGACGCGCCCGCCCTGGGACAATATTGACCCGCTCAAGGGCTCGCAGTTGCGCCAGCCCCTGTTCGAGTACTCGGGCGCCTGCGCCGGTTGCGGCGAAACCCCGTATCTGAAGCTGCTGTCGCAGCTCTATGGGGATCACCTGCTGGTGGCCAACGCTACCGGCTGTTCCTCGATCTACGGCGGCAACTTGCCATCGACGCCCTGGGCGCAGAATCACCACGGTCAAGGCCCCGCTTGGTCGAATAGTCTGTTCGAGGACAACGCCGAGTTTGGGCTGGGCATGCGCCTCGCCCTGGATGCACAACGCGACCTGACGCATACGCTGGTGCGCGATCTACGCGCGCAGATCGGCGACGAGTTGTCCACGGCGCTGCTCGAAGCACCGCAGGAGTCCGACGAGCAGATACGCACGCAGCGCGATCGCGTGAGCGAACTCAAGTCAATCTTGGCGCGGATCGGCTCCGCGCGGGCCCAGCAGCTGCTGGCAGTGGCCGACAGCCTGGTGACGCGCAGCGTGTGGATCGTCGGCGGCGACGGTTGGGCCTACGACATCGGCTACGGCGGTCTCGACCATGTGCTCGCCTCGGGGCGCAACGTCAACATCCTGGTGCTCGACACCGAGGTGTACAGCAATACCGGCGGGCAGGCGTCGAAGTCCACGCAGCGCGGCGCGGTGGCGAAGTTCGCCGCGGCCGGCAAGTCCTCGGGCAAAAAGGATCTGGGCATGATCGCCATGGCCTACGGCAACGTCTACGTCGCGCAGGTGGCGATGGGCGCCAACCCGATGCATACGGCGCGCACCTTCCAGGAAGCGGCATCCTGGCCGGGCGTATCGCTGATCATCGCCTACAGCCAATGCATCGCGCACGGGATCGACATGGCGACCGGCATGAGCCACCAGCGCGAAGCGGTCAAGAGCGGCTACCTGACGCTGTATCATTACGACCCACGGCTGGGCATGGGCGGCGCCAGTCAGCCGCTGAAGCTCGATTCGCGCAAGCCGACCATGCCGGTGGAGCGTTTCACCATGAAGGAAGGGCGCTATGCCATGCTTGCCCAGGCCGACCCGGCGCGGGCGAAGCATCTGGCGAGAACAACCCAGACTGCTGCCGACGCACGCTGGAGCCTGTACGAGCAGATCGCCGGCGTGCACCGTACCGTGACCGAGAATAGTGAAGACAAGAAGGACGCTGGAAGTGCCGAGACCGCGGCGGCGGCGCCGGCGACCAAGGAGGAGCAACAATGAGTACCGATCTGCGCAGCCGTTATCTGGGCCTCGAACTCAAGAATCCTATCGTGGCGGCCGCTTCGCCCATGACCAATTCAATCGACAACCTCAAGCGGCTGGAGGACGCAGGCATTGCCGCAGTGGTGCTGCCGTCACTGTTCGAGGAACAGATCGAACACGAGGAGATGGCCACCCACAACCTGATGCTGTCGGGAACGGAACTTTCGCCCGAAGCGCGCGGCTTCTTTCCGGAAATGCAGAACTACAACACCGGTCCGGACAATTACCTGCAACTGATCAGCGCGGCGAAGCAGTCGCTCGCGGTGCCGGTGATACCCAGCCTAAACGGTTTCACGCCGGGCGGCTGGACGCAGATTGCGCAGCAGTTCGAACAGGCCGGCGCCGACGCGATCGAACTCAACGTCTATTTCCTCGCCACCGGCATCGACGACAGCAGCGCGGCGATAGAGCAGCGCTATGTCGATCTGGTGGCCTCGGTGAGCAGCATGGTTTCGATACCGGTGGCGGTGAAGGTGCCGCCCTACTTCAGCGCCATGGCCAATATGGCGGCGCGGCTCGCAGAGGCCGGCGCCTCGGGCCTGGTGCTGTTCAACCGCTTCGTGCAGCCGGACATTGTTCTCGAAGAACTCGAGGTGACACCACATCTGGTGCTGTCCACTTCCGACGAACTGCGCCTGGCGTTGCGCTGGATCGCCATCCTGCGCGGCCGCATCGAGGCGAGCCTGGCCGCCACCGGCGGCGCGCACACCGCGGAAGATGTGCTCAAACTGTTGCTGGCCGGCGCCGACTGCGTCATGGTCGCGAGCAGCCTGTTGCGCAACGGCCCCAACCATATCGCCACATTGGTCAACGGCATCGAAAAATGGTTGGATGCGCGCGAATATGCCTCGGTTGGGCAAATGAAGGGTTCGCTCAGTCAGCAGGCCTGCCCCGACCCGGCCGCGTTCGAGCGCAGCAACTACATGAAAGCCCTGACTTCTTATACCGGCGAGGCGGTTTAGGCGTCGCCGCGATCGGGATCAACCGCCTCTACCCGTTGCGATATGCAATTTGCATTCTCCCCCTCCACCAGAGGATGAGGCGAGAGATCCCCGCAGATCGAAAGGGTTTTCAGAAAAGCAGTTTCGGCAGCCACAGAGACATGGCCGGCACATAGGTCACGAGTGCGAGAAACACGAGCAGCACCGACAGCCACGGCAGCGCCGCGTGCACCACCTCGCCGATCGACATCTTGGTGATGCCGGCGGTGACGAAAAGATTGAGGCCAATAGGCGGCGTCACCATGCCGATTTCGAGGTTCACCACCATTATGATGCCCAGGTGCACCGGATCGATGCCAAGGTGCTCGGCGATCGGGAACAAAATGGGCGCCAGGATGAGGATGATACCGGTCGGCTCCATGAACGCACCGGCTACGAGCAACAGTATGTTGACGACGACGAGGAAGCCCCAGGCGGGCATGCCCCATGCGACGATCTGCTCGGCGATCACCTGCGGTATGCGCTCGGTGGTGAGCACGTGCGCGAACAGCAGCGCGTTGGCGATGATGAACATCAGCATCACCGTCACCCTGGATGCGTCGACCAGTACCCCTGGGACTTTGGCAAGATCGATGTCCTTGTAGACGAACACTGCAATGACGAAAGCGTACACAGCGGAAACCGCGGCCGCCTCAGTCGGCGTGAAGACGCCGCCGTATATGCCGCCAAGTATGATGAACAAAAGCATCAGTCCCCAGATCGAATCGCGCCCGGCCACCAGCACTTCCTTGAGCGACGCGCGTGGCTGGCGTGGCAAATTCTTGATCCGCGCGAGCACCCAGATGGCGATCATCAGCATCAGCCCGAGCACGGTTCCGGGTATCACGCCGGCCATGAACAGTTTGCCTACCGAGGTCTCGGTGGCCGCGCCGTACACCACCATCACGATCGAAGGCGGTATCAGGATGCCTAGCGTGCCGGCGTTGCACACCACACCCGCTGCGAACTCTTTCGGGTAACCCGCGCGTACCATCCCCGCGATCACGATCGAGCCGACCGCGACCACGGTCGCGGGCGAGGAACCCGACACTGCGGCGAACAGCATGCACGCCAGCACCGAGGCGATCGCGAGGCCCCCGCGCAGGTGCCCGACGCAGGCGATGGCGAAGCGAATCATGCGCTTGGCCACGCCGCCGGTGGTCATGAACGCCCCGGCGAGAATAAAGTACGGGATCGCGAGCAGCGTAAAGTGTTCGGAGGTCTCGAACAACTTCAGCGACAGCGAGGGGAGCGAATCCTGGCCGAACACCAGTATGGTCAGCAGCGAAGACAGGCCAAGCGCGACCGCGACCGGGACGCCGATCAGCATGAAGGTGAACAACAGCACGAATAGCGCGGCCGTGGTCATTTGCGTCCCTGTTGCGTCGGCTCGTCCTCGTCAACGCGCAGTTTGAGCGCCTCCTCGACCTCGTCGCCGAGTAGATGCACCTCCTTGCCCGCCAGCAGGCGGTAGAGCACCTGCCCGAAGCGCAGGAACAACAATGCGTATCCCACGGGAAGCACGAGCCGCGGCACCCACTGCGGGATCGGGATATCCTCGCCCATGATGCCGATTTGGTACATCTTGGCGACATATACCCAGGCGCCATAGAACACGATCGCGGCATAGACCATGCACAGGACGGTGGCGACCGCGGCGACCGCGCGTGCCTTAGCCGGCGGCAGGCTCTTGACCAGCGCATCTACACCGATGTGCGCGCCGACGCGCACGCCGTAGGACATACCGAGGAAAATCAGCCCGGCAAACAGGAACGTGACGAGTTCCAGCGCCCAGACGAAGCTGTAATTGAAAACGTAACGCGCCACCACCTGCATGAAGCTGGTGAGCGTCATCACCGTGAGGAGGAAGGCAACCAGGCCTTCCTCCACTCGGTCTATTTTTTTGCTGAATCCCATGGCGCCCCTCCAACGCCGATTACGGTCGCGACCTAGCCTATTGGTTGGCTTTCTGCGCCGCCTCGATCAGGTCCTTGCCGATGTCGCCTTCGAACTTCTTCCACACAGGCGCCATGGTCTTGCGCCAGGCTGCGACGTCCTCCTTCGAGAGTACCTGGATTCTGGCCTTGCCGGCCTCGAGGATGCGCTTGCGATCGCGCTCGTTGAATTCGTTAGCCTTGCCGTTTCCATAAGCAGTCGCCTCGTCCATCGCTTTTTGCAGGCCTTGACGGATGTCCGCAGGCAGGCCGTCCCACCACTTGGCGTTAGTGATCACCATATAGTCGATCACGCCGTGGTTGGTCTGGGCAATGGTCTTCTGCACTTCGTAGAACTTCTGCGAGTAAATGTTCGACCAGGTGTTCTCCTGGCCATCGACGACGCCGGTCTGCAGCGCTTGATACACTTCGCTGAATTTCATCTTTTGCGGATTCGCCCCAAGCGCGCGAAACTGGGCTTCAAGTACGTCGGAAGATTGAATCCGGAACTTGAGTCCCTTTACGTCCTCGGGACGTTTGAGCTGGTCCCTGTTGGTAGATAGCTGCTTCATGCCGTTGTGCCAATAGCCGAGGCCCTTGATACCCTTGCTGAGCATGGAATCAAGCAGCGCGGTACCCTGCGGGCTGTGCTGGAATCGGTCCACTGCGTCGATGTCGTCGAACAGGAACGGCAGGTCGAACACCTGTAGTTTCGGGGTATAGCGAGCAAACTTGGACAGCGAGGGCGCGATGAACTGCACGTCGCCCAGCAGCAAGGCCTCCATTTCCTTGCCGTCGCCGAACAGCTGCGAGCTCGGAAAGACCTGCACCTCGACCTTGCCCGGCAGCAGCTTCTCCGCCACTTCCTTGAATTTCAGCGCGGCCTGTCCTTTCGGCGTCGCCTCCGCCACTACGTGGCTGAATTTGATGATCATCGGATTTGCCTGCGCCACGCCGGCCGAGAGCGCTGCAACCGCGACTGCGAATACCAGTTTGCCTTTCAGATTCATGATTCCCCCTTTGGTTAAGCGAACGATTGCTGTACGCTGCCACAGGACAGAGCAATAAGTTTGCGTTTTATCAAAGAAGCGCGTGACAGCGGTCAGGCGCGCCATTTTTCGGGGAAGTTCGACAACGGGCCGCCGGGTCGCCTAGTCGCTTGAATTCGATTTCGCGCTTTGCGCGGGACGGTTTGTGCGTATGCCGAAGACGCGCCCCAGGCGAGCCGCCCGGGGCATTCGATGCAGTGTGCTACCAAAGATGTTTGGTAGGCGCGATTGGACTCGAACCAACGACCCCCACCATGTCAAGGTGATGCTCTAACCAGCTGAGCTACGCGCCTAAATGCCCGGGCATTCTATCTCAACGCGGCGAACGGCACAAACCGAAACCGGCGACGCGGCACGCGAACCGCTAAGGCAGCCGCGGCCACAGGCGCTAAATGGCTTCAGGCTAGCCCGCCCACACCCGCGATTTCGAGTCGTACTGATAAGGTTTGGATTTGAACAGCACGTCCTGACAGGTGAGCGTGTAGTCCTCCCCGACCGGCTTGTAGGCGTAGGGCTGGCCGTTGGGACATTTGGCGAGCGACGGCAGGTATTTTGGCACGAGTTTCTCCAGCGCATCGGGCAGCTTGCCGGATTCGCGCTTATAGGTAGACAGCGCGCCGACGATGGCACCGCCGTGTCCTTCCACCATGCTCGCGTTCTGCTGTCCGCCGGTATAGAAATCCAATGCGACGTAGGCGCAGACGAGTATCACTGCCAGCGCCACCATCGCAATCAACCGCGCCGAACCAGCCGCAGACCTTAACCCCTTCATTTCATGCATCATCGCCCCCTTGCCCGTTGCAATCAATCGGTTTTCGGTAGCTTAACGCAGACTCAGCATTTCCGCAGCATGTTTGCGCGTGGTCGCGGTGATCTCGGTGCCTCCGAGCATGCGCGCCACCTCCTCGATACGCCCCTCCTGGTCGAGAACCGAGACCGTGGCACTTACCCGGCCCCCAACGCCGAATTTGCTCACCGACCACTGTTGGTCCGCCTGCGCCGCCACCTGCGGCAGGTGCGTGACACACAGCACCTGTCGCTCGCGGCCCAGCGTTTTGAGCTGGCGGCCCACAATCTCGGCCACGCCGCCGCCTATGCCCGCGTCCACCTCGTCGAAAATAAGGGTGGGCACCAGCGCCGCCTTGCTGGTAATGACCTGAATCGCGAGGCTGATGCGCGACAGTTCGCCGCCGGAGGCCACCTTGGCCAGCGTGCGCGCGTCCACCCCCGGATTGGCTGCGACCAGAAACTCGATCTGCTCCAGGCCATGTACGCTGCCTTCCGGCGGGTAGCGCTCGAGCGCCACCTCGAACTTGCCCCCCGCCATGGCAAGTTGCTGCATCGCCCGAGTGACCTCCCTGCCGAGCTTGACGGCGGTCTTTTTCCTGCCAGTGCTCAGCTTGGCCGCCAGATCGAAGTAGTTCGCGCGCGCCGCCTGCTCCTGTTTTACCAGGACCTCCAGATTGGACGCAATCTCAAGCTCAGCCAGGCGCGCCTGCAGCTGCAGCAGGTGCGCAGGCAATTCCTGCGGCGCAAGGCGGAACTTGCGCGCGCTGCCGTGAATCGCCTCCATGCGCGCCTCCACTGCGGCCAGCCGCTGCGGGTCCAGTTCAACCCGTTCGGCGTAGTGGCGCAGCGCATACACCGCCTCCTGCACCTGCGCCTCGCCCGAGCGGATCAGCTCGAGCGCCTCGCCCAGGCGCGCGTCGTAGACTTGCAGGGTGTCCAGCCGCGTAGCCGCGCCCGAGAGCAGTGGCAGGCAGGCGACGTCCGCCTCCGAAAGCGTATCGAGCACTGCCTGCACGCCCTCTATCAGGCCGGCCGCATGCGCCAGACGGCTGTGCTCGGCCTGCACTGCCTCCCATTCGTTCGGCTGCAAAGCCAGGCGTTCCAACTCCTGCGCTTGCCATTGCAGCTGCTCGCGTTCGGCATTGCGCCGCGCCGCGTTGGTCTCGTACTCGCTGCGCGCCTGCGCCAGCTTCTGCCAGTGCCTGTACGCCTGCGCCACCTCGGCCGCAAGCGGCGCGAAGCCGGCGTGCGTATCGAGGAGGATGCGCTGGGCATCGGGCTTGAGCAGGGATTGGTGCGCATGCTGTCCGTGAATATCGACCAGCCGTTCACCCGCTTCGCGCAACTGGCCGAGCGTAGCCGGCCGGCCGTTGACGAATGCCCGCGAGCGCCCGTTCCGGTCGATTACCCTCCGCAGCAGGATCGAACCAGGATCGCCCTCTAGCTCGGCCGCGTGCAGCCATTGGGCGAGCCAGGGCAAGAGCTGGATATCGAACTCGGCGCTGATGTCGGCGCGCTCGCAGCCGGCGCGCACCACGGCGGCATCGCCGCGCTCGCCCAGGGCCAGCGCGAGCGCGTCGATGAGAATGGACTTGCCCGCGCCGGTTTCGCCGGTGAGCACCGTAAAGCCGGAGTTGAATTCGAGTTCGAGCGAATCGACGATGACAAAATCGCGGATGCTGAGCGTCCGCAGCATGTTTATGGCTCCATACGAATGAGGGGATACGCCCCGGAGGAAGTCCCCTTGGGGGATCCCCCGAGGGCACTTTCCCCTAAACGGGGATCGAGACCTTCGGGGCGCTTCCCCTCATGCTCCCTTAAATCGGAAGCCGTTTCGGTAATTCCGCAACGGCCTTTTACATTTCGCTCCAGTGCAGCTTCTGGCGCAGCATGGCGTAATAGCTGTAGCCGGGCGGATGCACAAAGCGGATGGCGTGCGTCGCGCGGCGCACGATCACCTTATCGTCGGCGGCGAGTTCCGAATGCGGCTGGCCGTCGACATGCAGGCGCGCGCCGGCGGCGCGCTGCTTGATGGTAATTTCGATCACACAACGGTCGCTTACCGTAATCGGCCGGTTCGAAAGCGTATGCGGACACACCGGGACCAAGGCGATCCCGGGCACATTCGGCTGCAGGATCGGGCCATTGGACGAAAGCGCGTAGGCCGTGGACCCTGTCGGCGTGGCCACGATAATGCCGTCGGAGCGCAGGTCATAGACGAACTGGCCGTCTATGTGCACCAGGAACTCGATCATGCGGCCGGTACCGCCCTTATTGACGACGATGTCGTTGAGTGCCTGGGTGCTGAATATTTCCTTTTCCCCGCGCAGCACTTGCGCCTCGAGCATGGTGCGCTCACCGATGGTGTACTGGCCGGCAAGCAGCAATTCGATGGTTTCCCGCATTTTCGAGAACGCGATGTCGGTCATGAACCCGAGCCGCCCCTGGTTGACGCCGACCAGGGGCACGCCGTGGACGGCCAGATGACGCGCTGCCGAGAGCATGCTGCCGTCGCCGCCCAGCACCACCGCGAGATCGGCCCGCGCGCCGATCCCGGCATAATCTGCTGTGGCAAAGCCGTTCCTGCCGATATTGGCCGCCGTCTCTTTTTCCACCAGGACGGCGCAGCCACGCTGCTGCAGCAGTTCGGCCAAATCGAGCAGAGATTCGGCGATTTCGGCGGTGTTATAGCGGCCGATCAGTGCAACAGTTGTGAACGCGGGTGGCATGGCGTTGAAATTAAACCACATCGCCCCCATTTCGTGTTGTTGATGGGGGAAGGTAAATTTTGGTTAGAATGTGAACATGCTCGACCGCCGCGCCCAGATTCTGCTTAAAACCCTGGTGGAACGCTATATCGCCGAAGGCCAGCCCGTCGGCTCGCGCGCGCTATCGAGGTACTCCGGCCTCGATCTTTCACCGGCGACCATCCGCAACATCATGTCGGACCTGGAAGAGTTGGGATTCATCTCCAGCCCGCACACCTCGGCCGGGCGCATACCCACGCCGCGCGGCTACCGCATTTTCGTCGACACCCTGCTCACGATCAAGCCGCTGGAGCAGGTTGAGCTGAAGGAGATCGAAGGCAATCTGCATCCGGACAACCCGCAGCGCCTGGTCAGTTCGGCGTCCCAACTCTTGTCGCAGCTGTCGCATTTCGCCGGAGTGGTGGCCTCGCCGCGGCGCAAAAGCGCCGCCTTTCGCCATATCGAGTTTCTCGCGCTTTCCGAAAAGCGCATTCTGCTCATCATCGTCACCCCGGACGGGGACGTGCAGAACCGGATCCTATTCACCGATAAGGCCTATACGCCGTCGCAACTCACCATGGCGGCAAACTTCCTCAATCAGAACTATGCCGGATTCACCTTCGACGAAATCCGCCGGCGGGTGCAGGAGGAATTGAAGCAACTGCACCAGGACATGACCTCGCTGATGACCGCGGCGCTCGAAGCGGGCAAGCAGGCCTTGAACGAGAATGCGGATAACTACGTTATTTCGGGGGAAAGAAATCTGCTCGATTCGACCGATCTGTCCTCCAACATGGCGCGGCTGCGCGAACTCTTCGATCTGATCGACAAGAAAACCCTGTTCGTGCACATCCTCGACATGAGCACGCGCGCGCAAGGCGTGCAGATTTTCATCGGCGGAGAATCCGGCGCCTCGGTATTGGATGAGTGCAGCGTGGTCACCGCCCCCTACACCGTGGGAGGACAAGTGGTCGGCACCGTCGGCGTGATCGGCCCGACGCGCATGGCCTATGAACGCGTCATCCCGATCGTCGACATCACGGCGAAGCTGCTTTCCAGCGCGCTTTCCGGCAACTGAGCGGTCTGCGGCCACAGTCCATGCCCTATCTGGCCGAACCGGAGTATGCGCACGGCACAGCGGCGCGCACCGCGATCCTGCTGATCAACCTGGGCACGCCCGAGGCGCCGACGCGCGCGGCCGTGCGGCGCTACCTGAAAGAGTTCCTCTCCGATCCGCGTGTGGTCGAAATTCCGCGGCTGCTGTGGTGGCTGATCCTGAACGGGGTCATTCTCAACCTGCGCCCGGCCAAATCGGCGGCCAAATACGCACAGATTTGGGAGGCAGAGGGTTCACCGCTCAAGCTGCACACGGAGCGCCAGACCAAGCTCCTGCGCGGCTATCTGGGCGAGCAGGGTCACGCAGCGTGGGTCGTGGATTTCGCCATGCGCTACGGCAAGCCCTCGATCGATGCGGCGCTCATGCGCTTGAAACAACAGCAATGCGAACGCATTCTGGTCCTGCCGCTATATCCGCAATACGCCGCCAGCACCACGGCGACCGCGCTCGATGCGGTGTCAGACTATTTTCGGCGCACGCGCAATATTCCCGAACTGCGCATGGTGAAACACTTTCACGACCACCCCGCCTATATCGCGGCGCTGGCCGACGGCGTGCGCAAGCACTGGGCGCAACACGGCAAGCCGGACAAGCTGCTGATGAGCTTTCACGGGCTGCCGCGCTACACCCTGGAGCGCGGCGACCCTTACCACTGCGAATGCCAGAAGACCGCGCGCCTGCTGGCCGAGGCGTTGGCGTTGGCGCCGGACCAATACCAGCTCAGCTTCCAATCGCGCTTCGGCCGCGCAGAGTGGCTGCAACCCTATACCGCGGCGACGCTGGCGCAATGGGGCAAGCAGGGCGTGCGCCGGGTCGATGTGGCCTGTCCCGGTTTCGTCGCCGACTGTCTGGAGACGCTGGAGGAAATCGGCATCGAAGGCAAAGCCGAATTTCTCAATGCGGGCGGCGGGGAATTACACGTCATCCCCTGCCTCAACGAAAGCGATGCCTGGATCCGGGCGCTGGCGCAAATCGCCCTCGAGCACCTGCGCGGCTGGAGCGAAAGCAGCGCGGATGCGGACGAACTCGGGCGCGCGCGCGCGCGTGCGATGGCGCTGGGCGCGCCGGGCTGACCCCCCACAGGATCGCTGTCCCCGCCGGGCGCAGCTCTTGCGGGCCCAGGTAATCGCTTTGCCTGCCCCAAGGACTTGCGTCCCCACTTGAAATGCCCTGACCTGCCCCAATGTTTTATGGGTCAATTCAACGACGGAGAGGCAAGCAATGGCGGATCAGGAACCTGGCTTTTCAGAAACGGCGGCCGAGAACCCAACGGCAGCCGATGCCGGTCCGGGGCCGGGGGCGGAATCGGCTCCCGACCTGGAGCAACAGCTCCGACTAGCCGAGCAAAAGGCGCAGGAGCACCTGGAGTCCTGGCTGCGCGCCAAAGCCGAGACCGAGAATCTGCGCAAACGCGCGCAGGCCGACATCGCCAGCGCGCACAAGTACGCGGTGGACAACTTGGCCGAAGCCCTGCTGCCGGTCAAGGACAGCCTGGAGGCAGCGCTGACAATCGAAAATATCACGCTGGAGAGTCTGAAAAGCGGCGTGGAACTGACGCTGAAACAGCTCAACGCCGTGTTCGACAAGGCTAACCTCAGCGAAATCAACCCGGTTAACGAGAAATTCGACCCGCACCGGCACCAAGCGATGACCATGGTCGAGGCCCCGGGCGAGCCCAATCAGGTAGTGAACGTCATGCAGAAGGGCTATCTCCTTCACGACCGCGTCATCAGGCCCGCCCTGGTCACCGTTTCCAAGGCAAAGGACGCTTGAAGCGCGGGGATTTAACCCCACATTCCAGTCAGGCATATTCAATTCATCGAGGAACACACTATGGCTAAGATCATCGGCATCGACCTGGGAACGACCAACTCCTGCGTCGCCATCATGGAAGGCGGGCAAACCAAGATCATCGAGAACTCGGAGGGTGCGCGCACCACGCCTTCCATCGTCGCCTACCAGGAGGACGGTGAAGTCCTGTGCGGCGCCTCGGCCAAGCGCCAGGCGGTCACCAACGCCAAGAACACCCTATACGCGGTCAAACGCCTGATCGGCCGCCGCTTCGAGGAAAAAGAGGTGCAGAAGGACCTCGACCTCATGCCCTACAAGATCGTCAAGCACGACAACGGCGACGCCTGGGTCGAGGTGCGCGGCAAGCGCATTGCGCCGCAGGAGGTTTCCGCCCAGGTGCTGATCAAAATGAAAAAGACTGCCGAGGACTACCTCGGCGAGCCGGTGACCGAGGCGGTGATCACCGTCCCGGCCTACTTCAACGACAGCCAGCGCCAGGCGACCAAGGACGCCGGTCGCATCGCCGGCCTGGAAGTGAAGCGCATCATCAACGAACCGACCGCAGCGGCGCTCGCCTTCGGCGTGGACAAACAGGGCGGCGACCGCAAGATCGCGGTGTATGACCTCGGCGGCGGCACTTTCGACATCTCCATCATCGAGATCGCCGACGTCGAAGGCGAGAAACAGTTCGAGGTGCTCTCGACCAACGGCGACACCTTCCTCGGCGGCGAGGACTTCGACCAGCGCATCATGGATTACCTGTGCGACGAGTTCAAGCGCGACCAGGGCATCGACCTGCGCAAGGACGTGCTTGCGCTGCAGCGCCTGAAGGAAGCCGCGGAAAAGGCGAAGATCGAACTTTCGTCCTCGCAGCAGACCGAGGTCAATCTCGCCTACATCACTGCGGACGCGAGCGGACCGAAGCACCTGTCGATCAAGCTCACGCGCGCCAAACTCGAGAGCCTGGTCGATGAGCTGATCGAGAAGACCATGGCGCCCTGCCTTACCGCGATCAAGGATTCCGGCATCAAGGTGTCGGACATCAGCGACGTGATCCTGGTGGGCGGCATGACGCGCATGCCCAAGGTGCAGGACAAGGTCAAGGAGATTTTCGGCAAGGAACCGCGCAAGGACGTGAACCCGGACGAGGCCGTCGCGGCCGGCGCGGCGATCCAGGCTTCGGTACTTTCGGGCGACCGGAAGGACGTGCTGCTGCTCGACGTCACGCCGCTGTCGCTGGGCATCGAAACGCTCGGCGGCGTGATGACCAAGCTGATCCAGAAGAACACCACCATCCCGACCAAGGCGCAGCAGGTATTCTCCACCGCGGACGACAACCAGACCGCGGTGACCATACACGTGCTGCAGGGCGAGCGCGACGTGGCCACGGGCAACAAGAGCCTGGGCCAGTTCAACCTCGCCGACATCCCGCCGGCGCCGCGCGGCCTGCCTCAGATCGAGGTCACGTTCGACATCGACGCCAACGGCATCCTGCACGTGTCGGCCAAGGACAAGGCCACCGGCAAAGAGAACAAGATCAAGATCCAGGCCTCGAGCGGCTTGAACGAGGACGAGATCAATAAAATGGTCAAGGACGCCGAGGCCCATGCCGAAGAAGACAAGAAGGCGCTGGAGCTGGTCAACGCGCGCAATCAATGCGAGGCGCTGGTGCACTCGGTGAAGAAGTCGCTCACCGAGTACGGCGACAAGCTCGACGCAGGCGAGAAGGAAAAGATCGAGGCAGCGATCAAGGAGACCGAAGAGGTGCTCAAGTCCGAGGACAAGTCGGCGATCGAAGCCAAGGCGCAGGCGCTGGCGCAGGTGTCGCAGAAACTGGGCGAGAAGATGTATGCCGATGCCCAGGCCGCCGGCGCGAACGCGGCGCCGGACGCCAAGAGCGAGCCCAAGGCCGAGGACGCCGAAGTGGTCGATGCCGAATACACCGAGGTCAAAGACGGCAAGAAATAAAGCGCGCAGCACGAAGCGGTGAGGGGCGAGGAGTGATAACCTCGCCCCTTTTGCCGTTGGCTGCGCACTACCTACCAACCTCTCACTGCTCACAGAATTTATGGCAAAGCGCGACTACTACGAAATACTGGGTGTCAATCGCGACGCGGACGAAGACGCGATCAAAAAGGCCTATCGCAAGCTCGCGATGAAGCACCATCCGGACCGTAATCCGGAGGACAAGGGCAAGGGTGCAGAGGAGAAATTCAAGGAAGCGAAGGAAGCCTACGAAATTCTGTCCGATGCCGACAAGCGCGCCGCCTACGACCGCTACGGCCATGCCGGGGTGGATCCGTCCGTCGGGGGCGGCGCGCAGGGCGCAGGCTTCTCCAATTTCGCCGATGCATTCGGCGACATCTTCGGCGACATCTTCGGCCAGGCGCGCGGCGGACGCTCGAACGTCTACCGCGGCGCCGATCTGCGCTACAACCTCGAAATCTCGCTCGAAGCGGCGGCGCACGGCACCGAGACCAAGATCCGCATTCCCACCATGGATGCCTGCACGGCCTGCCACGGTTCAGGGGCGAAGCCCGGCACCCAGCCCAAGACCTGCCCAACCTGCGGCGGGCAGGGCCAGGTGCGCATGCAACAGGGATTTTTCTCCATCCAGCAAGCCTGCCCCAAGTGCCACGGCACCGGCAAAGTCATATCGGACCCCTGCCCCAGTTGCCAGGGCGCCGGTCGCATCAAGCAGCACAAAACGCTTTCGGTCAAAATCCCCGAGGGCGTGGACGAGGGCGATCGCATCCGCTTGAGCGGTGAAGGCGAGGCCGGGGTCAACGGCGGGCCGCCGGGCGATCTG
Organism: uncultured Enterobacteriaceae bacterium; assembly: GCA_964601155.1. Taxonomy (GTDB): domain Bacteria; phylum Pseudomonadota; class Gammaproteobacteria; order Burkholderiales; family SG8-39; genus 2-12-FULL-64-23. The sequence continues at coordinate 14,477 of CAZRMO010000021.1, read as the reverse complement.
TACGTGCAACTGCACCTGAAGCCGCATGCCGTGTTCCAGCGCGACCACGACGACCTGCATTGTGAAATGCCGATCAGCTTCACCGTTGCAGCGCTGGGGGGCGAAATCGAGATCCCGACGCTCTCCGGCTCCGCTAGGGTCAAGATTCCGGCTGAAACCCAGAGCGGCAAGATCTTCCGCCTGCGCGGCAAGGGTATCAAGGGCGTGCGCAGCCATGCCCACGGCGACTTGCTCTGCCATGTGGTGGTCGAAACTCCGGTGCACCTCACCGAGCGGCAAAAGGAACTCCTGCGCGAGCTGGAGGCGATAAGCGGGAAGGATTCCGACCGGCACAACCCGCGGGCAAAATCCTGGATGGACAAGGTGAAGGAATTCTTCGCCGAGTAGCGAAGCAGCCCGCTTAGATCGGGCTGAAATTCAAGCGCGGCGCCAGGTCGTACCTTGCGGCGTATCCTCCAAAACGATTCCGCCAGCAAGCAGTTCCTTCCGTATGCGGTCGGCTTCGGCGTAGTTCTTGGCCTTCTTCGCCGCCGCGCGAGCGGCGATCTTCTGTTCGATCTCGTCGCTACTGGGCGTCGTCGCGGATTCGGAAACAGTTGCGTGCCCAGCCTCCCTTGCTCCGAGCGACTCGCGCCGATCCGCGCCTCCCGCAGCGCGTCCCTGCAAAAACCCGGTCGGGTTACGGTCGAGCAGGCCGAGGATCCCGCCCAAGGCCTTCAACAGTCCCGAGATCCTGGGCGACCTGCTGCGATTCGCTTCGGCGGCGAGTTCGAACAGCACCGCCATGGCCTCCGCCGTGTTGAAGTCGTCGTCCATTGCCGCGCGGAAGCGGCCCGCATAGGCATCGTTCCAGTCGATCGGCATATCCTGGGGCGGGACATTTTTAAGCGCCGTGTACAAGCGCGTCAGCGCCCCCTTTGCGTCATCCAAGTGCTGATCGGAGTAGTTCAACGGACTGCGGTAATGCGCGCGCAAGATAAAAAAGCGCACCACCTCGGCATCGTATTGCTTCAACACCTCGCGAATGGTGAAGAAGTTGCCGAGCGACTTGGACATCTTCTCGTCGTCGACGCGCACGAATCCGTTGTGCATCCAGTAGTTCACGAAAATATCGCCGTGGGCACCTTCCGACTGCGCGATCTCATTTTCGTGATGGGGAAACTGCAGATCCTGGCCGCCGCCGTGAATATCGAAATGCGCGCCGAGCAGCTCGCAGGACATGGCCGAGCACTCGATGTGCCAGCCCGGGCGCCCCTCGCCCCAGGGCGAAGGCCAGGCGGGCTCATCCTGCTTGGCGCGCTTCCATAAGACAAAATCCAGCGGGTCGTGCTTGCTTGGATCGGCTTCGACGCGCTCACCCGCGCGCAACTCGTCCAGCGACTTGCCCGAGAGCTTGCCGTAGCCGGGAAACTTGCGCACTGCGTAATTGATATCGCCGCTCCCCGCCCGGTAGGCCAGCCCCTTGGCCTGCAGCTCGTTTATCAATTCCAGCATGCCGCCTATATGCTCAGTGGCACGCGGTTCGTGATCGGGTTTTTGCACCCCCAGGGCCGCGGCATCCTCCTCCATATACGCAATGAAGCGCGCGGTAAGCTCGCCTATGGTCTCGCCGTTTTCGAGCGCGCGGCGGATGATCTTGTCGTCGATGTCGGTAATGTTGCGTACGTAAGTAAGCTGGAATCCGCAGGCGCGCAGCCAGCGCTGCACCATGTCGAACACCACCATGACGCGCGCATGGCCAAGGTGGCAGTAATCGTAGACAGTCATGCCGCACACGTACATGCGTACCCGCCCCGGATCGATCGGGACGAAATCCTGTTTGCAGCGGGCAAGGGTGTTGTATATCTTCAGCATGCGCAAAAAGGCGGCCAGGCCACGGCCAGAGCCGCGCCTCGCTTACCGGGCGGCGCCACCGCCGTGAAGCTCCGGCAGGGAGCCTCTATTGTGGAGAATAAGGTGTTCTTGTTAGAATGCGGAGCCAATCCCACTGGCGCGAGAAAGTATATCACAATGCACTTGTTCCTTCGCCGCACCGCCGTCGCCTTAAGCCTCATATTGGCTGCTGCCATCGTCCACGCCGACGAGTTGCAGGATATCAATCGCATGATGAAACAGGGCCAACTGCCGCAGTCCCTGGAGCGTGTGGACAAATACCTGGCCGGCAAGCCGAGCGATGCGCAAGGGCGGTTTCTTAAGGGCCTCATCCTGACTGAAATGCACCGCCCGAACGAGGCAATACAGGTGTTCTTGAAGCTGACCAAAGACTATCCCAAACTGCCCGAGCCGTACAACAATCTGGCGGTCCTGTACGCTTCGCAGGGCCACTACGAAAAAGCCCGGGTGGCGCTGGAAGACGCCATCCGCACGCATCCGAGCTATGCGACCGCGCACGAGAATCTGGGCGATATTTACGCCAAACTTGCCAGCCAAGCCTACGACAAGGCGCTGCAACTGGACGCCTCCAACACCGGCGCCAAGACCAAATTGGCGATGATCGACGAGTTGATCGGCAGCGGAACGCGCACCGCTGGCGCCACGGCGCGAACGGAACCGGTTAAAACGGCGCAGGCGGCACCGGCCACGACCGCCACCGGTAAGGCCGAAGTGCTTGCAAAGGCGGAATCCGCTGCTGGAGCCAAGGCGGCTGAGCCCAAAAAAGCAGAACCCAAAGCCGCGCAGCCCAAGGCGCCCGAGCCCAAAAAGGCAGAACCCAAAGCCGCCCAGCCCAAGGCGCCCGAGCCAAAGAAGGCAGAACCCAAAGCCGCCCAGCCCAAAACGGCCGAACCGGCGGCTAAGGCCAGCGGTGGCGCTCATGCCGAAACCGATGCTGTTGTTGCGGCCGTGCGAGCCTGGGCCGGTGACTGGTCTAGGAAGGATGTAACCGGCTACTTGGCGCATTACGCCGAGGACTTCAAGACGCCCAAAGGCGAGTCGCGCGGCGACTGGGAGAAAGGGCGCAGACAGCGCATCGACGCGCCGAAGCATATTGAAGTCGAGGTCCTGTCGCCCAAGGTCAGCATCAGCGACGACGACGCCGCGAGTGTGACGTTCCGACAGGTCTACCGCTCCAACACATTCAAGGCGACGGGAACTAAAACGCTGGTCATGGTCAAACGCAAAGGCAAATGGCTAATCCATGAAGAGCGGGTCAACTAATTGATGCTGTTGCGGCGCGGATTATCGACCAAATTACTGATGGGGGCACTGGGCCTCGCCAGCGTTTTCTTCCTTTCTCTTACCCCTGCCAAGGCGGACCAACGTACCGACGACCAGTTGGGCAAAGTGCTCGAGGAAATCGGGAGCGATCACCTCGATCGGGCACTGACTCAGGTTGAGGCCCTGCTCAAGGCCAAACCCAATTTTCGCCTGGCGTACCTGATCAAAGGCGATTTGCTGCTGGCCCAGGGCGGCGAATTGAAGAACTTCGGTGATGCGCCTCAAGGTTCGAGCGAGCGCGTGGATAATTTCCGCGCGGAAGCCCTGGCCCGGCTGTATGCCTACCGCGACCCTCCGTCGCCCAACAAGGTGCCGCGCTACCTGCTGGAGCTGCGCCCGGACCAGCGCTACGCCATTGTCGTCGACAACAAGCGTTCGCGTTTGTACCTTTACAAGAATGTAAACGGCCGGCCGCGCTTCGTCGCCGACTACTACGTCAGCACCGGTAAGCACGACGGGGAGAAAATGCGCGAAGGCGACGAAAAGACGCCCATCGGGGTGTACCACGTCACTGCCAGCCTGCCCCGGAACAAACTCGCCGACATTTACGGCAGCGGCGCTTTTCCCATCAGCTATCCCAACGAGTGGGACCGGCGCCATGGCAGAAACGGCCACGGCATTTGGCTGCACGGCACGCCCAGCGATACCTACAGCCGCGCGCCGCGCGCAAGCAACGGCTGCGTGGTACTGGCAAATGCCGATCTGGACGCGCTGTCGAAAAAATTGCAGGTCGGACTCACACCAGTGATCATCAGCGAGAATATCGAATGGCTTTCGCTGGATGAATGGCATGCCCAGCGCAAAGCGCTCAATGCCGAAATCGAGCACTGGCGCCGCGACTGGGAAAGCCGGGACACCGATCGCTATCTAAGCCACTACTCGAAGAAATTTTCCACCGGCCACGAGGACTTCTCGGAGTGGGCACGGCACAAGCGCCTGATCAACCGCAGCAAAACCTGGATCAAGGTGAAGCTGTCTAATTTCAGCATGTTCCGCAATCCGGGCAAGGACGAGTTGGTGATGGTGACCTTCGACCAGGATTACCGCTCGAACAACCTGTCAAATAAAATGGAGAAGCGCCAATACTGGATAAAGGAGAACGGCAAGTGGCGCATCATCTACGAAGGCGCGGGTTAGCTGCGTTCCTCGTCCGCCGGCGGCGGCATGAAAAGCAGAACCAGGAGCAGGACCGCATATACTCCGCCGGCTTCCGCCATGCTGAAAGCCAGGCATTCATCCCACTGAAAGGTCAATGACATGCGCTCATTCGCGCTTATATTGGGCATCCTGCTTTGGTCGGCACAGGCATTTGCCGCCAATCCCGTGGTTGAAATGAAGACTACCGCCGGCGACGTGCGCATCGAACTCTACGCGGACAAGGCACCGAAATCGGTAGCCAATTTCCTGCGCTATGTGAAAGAGCGCTTTTATGACGGCTTGATCTTTCACCGCGTCATCGATGGATTCATGATTCAGGGTGGCGGTTTTTACCCGGACCTCAGGGAAAAAGAGCCTACGCACCCGCCGATCGCAGACGAGGCCGGCAACGGGCTGAAGAACGAGGTCGGCACCATCGCCATGGCGCGCACCTCGGATCCGGACTCGGCGACGGCGCAGTTTTTCATCAACGTAGCGGACAATGCTTTCCTCAACTTTCGCGAAGCCACGCCCGCAGGCTACGGCTATGCCGTGTTCGGCAAGGTGACCCGGGGCATGGATGTGGTGATGCGCATTGCGCACATGCCCACCGGCCCCGGCGGCCCTTTTGCGAAAGACGTGCCACGACAAACCGTAGTCATCAAGTCCGTCACCCTCCTTTCCGACAAATAGCGAGCACATCATGGTCAAATTGCACACCAACCACGGCACCATCACGCTGGAACTCGACGCCACCAAAGCCCCCAAGACGGTGGAAAACTTTCTCGCCTATGTCAGAAGCGGGCACTACGACAACACCATATTCCATCGCGTGATCGACGGCTTCATGATTCAGGGCGGCGGCTTCGAGCCGGGCATGAAGCAGAAGCCGACGCAGGCGCAGATAGAGAACGAGGCGGCCAACGGCCTCAGGAACGAGCGCTATACGATTGCGATGGCACGCACGTCCGACCCCCACTCCGCCAGTGCCCAGTTCTTCATCAATGTGAAGGACAACAGCTTCCTCAACCACAGCGCGCCGACGCCGCAGGGTTGGGGTTACTGCGTGTTCGGCAAAGTAGTCGAAGGCATGGACGTGGTTGATAAGATCAAGGGCGTGGAAACCGGCAGCCGCGGCGGCCATCAGGACGTGCCCACCGAAGACGTCCTGATCGAACGCGCCGAAGCGCTGTGAGCGCAGGGGCAGCGCGCTGCGATGTAGCGCGCGCAGTCCGGCGGTCTGTGAACGCTTTTCCCGACGCATCGGGCCATAGCCGCCAGCTCGCTTGAGCACCCTGTTCATCTCCGACCTGCATCTTTGCGCCGGGCGGCCGCAGAGCAACCGCAGCTTCTTCGGTTTTCTCGAGCGCGAGGCGCGCGACGCGCAGGCTCTCTACATTCTGGGCGACCTGTTCGAGTATTGGGTCGGCGACGACGACCTCGCCGACCCATTCAACACCACGGTGGTCGCCGCACTCTCGCAACTGGTAGGCAGTGGCGTCCCAGCCTATCTGATGCACGGCAACCGCGACTTCGTCATCGGTAAAGCCTTCGCACGTGCCAGCAGGGTGACGCTGCTGCCCGATCCAACCGTATTGAGCCTGTACGGACAACAGACGCTCTTGATGCATGGCGACACGCTATGCACACTCGACAACGATTACCAGGCGTTCCGGCGCGAAGCACGCAGCCAATCCTGGATTGGCAACCTAATGCGGCAGCCGCTGGCCGAACGCAAGGCGGCGGTCGAAGCCCTGCGCCGGAAAAGCGAGCAAGAAAAACGCATCAAGCCGGCCGAAATCATGGATGTCGCCCCGGCCGAGGTCGAGGCGACGCTGCGCCGCCACGGCTATCCGCGCCTAATCCACGGCCACACCCACCGCCCCGCCCGCCATCTGCACATAGTCGACGGCCATGTTTGCGAGCGCTGGGTGCTGGCAGATTGGTATCAGGGCGGCAGCTATCTCGCCTGCGATAAATCAGGCTGTCGCGCGGTGCAGCTAAGCGGAATCTGAAGAACGCAGCGTCGCCGCGGCATTCGCGATCAGCTCTCTAGTTTAGCCCGCGTTCAAGGTCAGCCTGAATGTCGCCAATCGCCTCCAGGCCAACGGCGACGCGCAGCAGCCCCTCGTTGATGCCCGCCGCCTTTCTCGCTTCGGCGCTGATGCGGCCGTGCGTGGTCGTGGCGGGATGGGTGATCGTGGTTTTGGTGTCGCCCAGGTTGGCAGTGATCGAAATCATGCGCGTCGCATCCACCACCCGCCATGCCGCTTCGCGCCCGCCTTTGACCTCGAACGACACCACCGCTCCGCCCAGGCGCTGCTGCCTTTTTGCCAATTCATGTTGCGGATGGGACGGCAGGCCCGGATAGTAGACGCGCTCGACAGCGGGATGCGCCTGCAGCCACTGCGCCAGCTGCAGCGCGGACTGTGACTGCGCTTCCATGCGAATACGCAGCGTTTCCAGGCCCTTCAGCAGCACCCACGCATTGAACGGGGACAGACTGGGCCCTGCAGTGCGCAGGAAGCCGTAAATGCCGTCCATCACCGGTCCGCGCGAGCCCAACACCGCCCCGCCAAGCACCCTGCCCTGGCCATCCAGATACTTGGTCGCAGAATGGATCACCAAGTCGGCACCGAGTTGCAGCGGCAACTGCAGCGCCGGCGTGCAAAAACAGTTGTCCACCGCCAGCAGCGCGCCGGCGCGTCTGGACACGGCAGCAAGCGCGGCGATATCGGCGATCTCGGTGAGCGGATTGGACGGGGTTTCCAGAAACAGCAGTCTGGTGTTCCGGCGCAACGCCCCCTCCCACGCAGAGACGCTGGCGCCGGCAACGAAAGTAGTCTCCACACCAAATTTGCCCATGATGTTGGAGAATAGTTGCACCGTCGAGCCAAACACGCTGGCCGAGCACAGTACATGGTCGCCCGATTTGAGCACGGCCATGGCCGTAGCAAGGATTGCGGACATGCCTGAGGCGGTGGCAACGCAAGCCTCGGCGCCTTCAAGAGCCGCAAGCCGTTCCTGGAATGCACTCACCGTGGGGTTGGTGAAGCGCGAATAGATATTGCCCTCCGCGCCGCCGGTGAAGCGCGCTGCCGCCTGAGCGGCGTTCTCGAACACGAAGCTGGAAGTGAGGTACATCGCCTCGGAATGTTCGCCGAACTGGCTGCGGTGGATGCCGGCGCGCAGCGCCAGGGTGTCGAATTCGCTCGTGTCTGCCATGATCACGTCCGTATAAAAGCAAAAAACCCGCCTAGCTTTGGCTAAGACGGGTTTCCCACGCTTTAGCTGTATTTATTTGCCGGTTGGTTGACCCTGGACCGACGGCGCCCGCAAGCTATGCTTCAAATCGGCGCAGCGCTAAGTTACTACTGCAGCGCACGGCTGTCAAATCTGGATCTAATCCGTTTCGACCAGCCCCAGATCCAGCTGAGTGCTTGACGCTTCCTCGGAGGATTCCGCGCGCGCGCAGTTGCGGAGATTCTCCACGCTGTCGAGATATTCGCGCGTCACGTCCCCGGTGATGTAGTTGCCGTCGAAGCAGGAGGTCTCGAATTGCGTGAGCCGGGGATCGGCCTCGCGCACTGCGGCCTTTAGGGCGTCCAAATCCTGGTAGATGAGCGCATCGGCGCCGATTTCGCGCGCAATCTCCTCGTCGCTACGGCCGTTTGCAATCAGCTCCTGGCGGGTGGGCATGTCGATGCCGTAGACGTTGGGATAGCGCACCGGCGGCGCGGCCGACGCGAAGAACACGCGGTTGGCGCCGGACTCGCGCGCCATCATCACGATCTCGTGGCTGGTGGTGCCACGCACGATGGAATCGTCGACCAACATCACGTTCTTGCCCTTGAATTCCATCGCCACCGCATTCAGCTTCTGCCGCACCGATTTCTTGCGCTCCCTCTGTCCGGGCATGATGAAGGTGCGGCCGATATAGCGGTTCTTGACGAAGCCTTCGCGATAGGACAGCCCCAGGTTCAGGGCAAGCTGCATCGCGCTGGGGCGGCTCGAATCGGGTATCGGGATCACCACGTCGATGTCCAGGTGCGCATACTGATTCCTGATCTTCGCCGCGAGCTGCTCGCCCATGTGCAAGCGCGTCTCGTACACCGACACCCCGTCCATGAGCGAATCCGGGCGTGCGAGGTAGACATACTCGAAAATACAGGGATTGAGCGAGGTCTTCCCCGCGCACTGGCGGCTGTAGAAATTACCTTCCTCGTCGATGAACACGGCCTCGCCCGGCGCAACGTCGCGAACGATCTGGAAGCCTAGCGTGTCCAGCGCCACTGACTCGGAAGCCACCAGGTACTCGTAGCCGTTGCCGGTGTCGATGCGCCCGATTACCAGCGGACGTATGCCGTAAGGGTCGCGGAAGGCGAGCAATCCGTAACCGGCGATCATCGCCACTACCGCATAGGCGCCGCGGCAGCGCCGGTGCACATTGGCCACTGCGGCAAAAATGATCTGCGGATCGAGCTTATAGTTGGTCGACGCCTCCTGCAGTTCGTGCGCCAGCACGTTGAGCAATACTTCAGAATCCGAGTTGGTGTTGATGTGGCGCAGATCCTGGCGAAACATCTCCTGTTTCAGGCTCTCCGAATTGGTGAGGTTGCCGTTGTGGCCGAGCACGATGCCGAAAGGCGAGTTGACATAGAACGGCTGCGATTCGGCGGCGCTGGAAGGCGAGCCCGCCGTTGGATAGCGGCAATGCGCAATGCCCATGTTGCCGGGCAGGGCGCGCATGTTACGCGTATGAAACACGTCACGCACGAGCCCGCCGCCCTTGTGCATATGGAACGTTTGCCCTTCGGACGTGGCGATGCCGGCCGCATCCTGGCCGCGATGCTGCAGCACCAGCAGCCCGTCGTAGAGCAGCTGGTTCACTGGAGTCCTTGCCACTACACCGAGAATCCCGCACATGATTTCACCTGTAACGGATGCGTTGCGCCAAATCTTTAGGCAGCGCCGGCTTGGCGGCCAGCACCGCTGTTTCAACTGGGCCGGACAGCGCCGCCTCGCGCCAGAAAGCCTCCTTCGGCAATCCGGTCAATCCTGCGAACATGACCCCGACGAATACGATTACCGCCCCGCGCACAAAACCGAACACGGCGCCTACGGCACGGTCGGTGAAACCCAGTCCGGCCACGCGAAACAGCTTCGCCAGAAGCAGGCCGATCAGCCCGGACAATAGCAGTACGCTGAGAAATATCACCACGTAGGCAATGACCGCCCGCAGCATGTGCGACAAACTCGCCGGCAGCCACTGCGCCAGTTGCTGCGCGAACAGCCCGGACAGGATCAGGGCCGCCGCCCACCCCGCCAGGGCGGTGATTTCCCTCACCGCTCCCCGAAACACCGCCAGCAGCACAGAAAGGGCTACGACGGCGATGACCACATAATCAAACCACGTCATCGGCTCGTGACTGCACCCGGCTTGAGCCCCATCGCCTCCAGCTTAGCGCGCGCCTTTTCTGCGGCTTCCTTGCTCGCAAAAGGTCCGGCGCGCACGCGCGTCAACTCGCCCTTGCTGGTCTTGACCGGCTCAGTATAGGACTTTACCTTGGCCGTAGAAAGTTTGGCCCGCAACTGCTTTACATTCTTCTCATCGGAAAACGCATCGAGCGCCACGACCCAGGTTTGGTCATTTAGCGCGGCCTCTGCCCGCAGTTCTTCGGCCTTGTTAGGCACCCTGGCGGCCGCGCCCACCGTCGCCGAGCCTGCTTTGCGTTTAGCGGACTGCGCGTTCCCTGCAGGCGCCGACTTGGCCGGCTGAAGTTCGGAGTGAGCCGGAGCGATCCCGGCCTTCTTTTCGGGCACCGGTACAACAGGCGCGACTGGAAGTGGCGCCACGGCGCGGGAACTGAATCCGCTCGAACCCTGATCGGGGATCTGCACGCTCAGCGGTGGGCCGGCCGGACCCGGCTCCTTGTCCAGAACCAGCGGCAGAATGATGACGGCGAAAGTGACCAGGGCGATGGCCCCTATCAGGCGGCGCCGGGCTCGCCGTTTTAATTGCAGGGCTTCTTCGCTCTCGGCCATCTACGCCTTTGGATTCGTTACGAAAATGAGGAGATCAAGGCAGGTAAAAAAGGTTTCCACCAGCTTCCTCGACCCCTCAGACTCTCCCAAGTCCATGGCCGTTTTCGGCTGCGCTGAAACGACCACCACGAGCGCCTGACGGAAATCCGTCAGACGCCGCAAGTCTCTTCCCGAGCAGCGATCACACACGCCACGGTATGAAAGGATCCGAACGCCGCGATTCTATCATTTTCGGCAGCGCTGCTACAGGCAGCCGCGTAGGCTTCGGCTGGATTCTCAAACTCGCGCAGCGCGCCCACTCCCGCCTGACGCAGCACCTGCGCTAGCTCTGATGCCGACGCGCCGCGCGGCGGTGGCAATGTACAGACGAACCATTGGTCCACCTGCTTTGCCAGCGCGCTCACCACACCGGCGATGTCCTTGTCGCACAGCATGCCGAATACCGCAAAGGTGCCGGAACAAGGCCCCAGATCCGACAGATTTTGCGCGAGTACTGCTGCCGCCTGCGGGTTGTGCGCCACATCGAGCACCAGCACAGGGCGCCCCGGCAGCAGTTGAAAACGGCCCTGCAACTCGGCCGCGGCCAAACCCTCGCGCAAGTGGCGCAGTGAAACCGGCAAGCGTTCGCGCTGTGACGCCAGGGCCGCCAGCGCGGCGCTCGCATTTTGCAGCTGGATCGCACCGTGCAGCCCCGGGTAAGGCAGGCCGGATATCCTTCCGTCCGGCCCCCAGAACGACCATTGTCCGCCCTGCCTGTCGCAGCCGAAATCCCGCCCGATGCGCAGCAAGCGCGCGCCGATTGCCTGCGCGTGCTCTAGTACCGATGCCGGCGGGTCCGGATCGGCGAGCACTGCCGGCACTCCTGCGCGGAATATACCCGCCTTCTCATAACCTATAGCCTCGCGCGTGGCGCCGAGGTAATCCATGTGATCCAGGCCGACACTGGTGACTATGGCGCAATCGGGATCAAACGCGTTCACCGCATCCAGGCGTCCGCCCAGGCCGACTTCGAGCACCAGCACGTCGACGGCGCTACGCAGGAACAGATCCACTGCGGCGAGCGTGCCGAATTCGAAATAGGTCAGCCGGGTAGCGCCACAGGCGTCGATCCTGGCTGCCTCCACCCGTTCGAACGCTGCAGCAAGTGCCGCATCCTCGGCCTCGCGTCCGGCAATGCGCACGCGCTCGTTGTAGCGCAACAGGTGCGGCGAAGTGTAGAGGCCCACGCGGTAGCCGGCAGCCCCGAGAATGGCTTCGAGCATGGCGCAGGTCGAGCCCTTGCCATTGGTGCCGGCGACGGTGATGACCGGCACTGCGGGAACGAGGCCCATAGCAGCGCGTACGCGCTCCACCCGCTCCAGGCCGAGCGCTATGACCTGCGGGTGCTGCTGCTCGATGTAGGCGAGCCAGCCGGCCAAATCCGTGGGGCGATTCGTGCTCACAGTCTATTGGGCTTGAATCAAGCGCTGAGCGCCGAAGGACGCAGAAGAAGACCTGACGTCATCTCCTTGGCTTCTGTGTCCTTTGCGTTAGGCATTCCCGCGCTCGCCGCTGGATTTATGTGTTTTCAGGCGCGATGCGCAGCAGCAGCGTAATCAACTGCGCCAGCCGGTCGCGCATCTGGCGCCGGTCGACGATCATGTCGATGGCGCCCTTTTCAAGCAGGAATTCGGCGCGCTGAAAGCCTTCAGGCAGCGTCTCGCGCACGGTCTGCTCGATCACGCGCGGGCCCGCGAAGCCGATCAGCGCCCTGGGCTCGGCAATGATCACGTCGCCCAGCATGGCGAAGCTCGCCGATACGCCGCCCATTGTAGGATCGGTGAGCACCGATATGAATGGCAGTTTGCGCGCCGCGAGCTGGGTCAATACGGCCGTCGTCTTGGCCATTTGCATCAGCGACAACAGTCCCTCCTGCATGCGCGCGCCGCCGCTGGCGGTAATGCAGACGAAAGGCAGGCTCTGCTCCACGCACAGGCGCACGCCGCGCACGAAACGCTCGCCCACCACCGAGCCCATCGATCCGCCCATGAAATCGAACTCGAATACCGCTGCAACCAGCGGGATGTTCTTGATCGCGCCCTGCATTACCACCAAGGCGTCGCTTTCGCCGGTCTGCCGCTGCGCGCCCTCGAGACGGTCGGCATAACGCTTGCTGTCCTTGAACTTGAGACTGTCCACCGGCAACACCTCGGCGCCGATCTCGAACCGGCCCTCGGGATCGAGCAGCATTTCGATGCGCGCCCGCGCCGGCAGACGATTGTGGTAATTGCATTTGGGACAAACGTTGAGGTTTTTCTCCAGGTCGGTAGCGTACAGCACCGCGTCGCAGGACCCGCATTTGATCCACAGCCCCTCTGGCACTGCGCGCTTGCTCGGGCCAATCGAGCGCTTGATCTTGGGCGGCAGCAGTTTCTGCAGCCAGTTCATCTTGCGTCCAGTGCCGCACGTATGCCTTGCAGGAACCTGCCCGCGCACGACAGTTGTTCTCCCGCCGGAGCGGCCTCCATCTGCTGGATGATGGCGCTGCCGATGACCACCGCGTCGGCAAACTGCGCCACGGCCCTGGCCGTCGTGGCGTCACGGATACCGAAGCCCACACCCACCGGCAGCTTGGTCTTGCTGCGAATCCGGGGTATTTTTTCAGCCACTTCGCTCAGATCGATATGCCCGGCTCCGGTGACGCCCTTGAGCGAAACGTAATACACGTAGCCGCTGGCGAGCTCGGCCACCTGCGCGATGCGCGCATCGCTGGAGGTCGGCGCGAGCAGGAATATCAGGTCCATGCCGTGGCTGCGCACCAGATCGGCAAAAAGTGCGCACTCCTCCGGCGGATAGTCGACCACCAGTACTCCATCCACGCCGACTTGCTCTGCCTGCTCGACGAAGTGCGCGGCGCCCATCGCTTCGATTGGATTGGCATAGCCCATCAGCACCACCGGCGTGGTCTGATTCGTCGTGCGAAATTCGCGCACGAACTCGAGCACCCGGTCCAGCCCTACCCCATGCCGCAGGGCGCGGTCGCTGGCACGCTGGATAACCGGACCATCGGCCATCGGATCGGAAAACGGCACGCCGAGCTCGAGCACGTCGGCGCCGGCCGCGACCAACGTCTGCATCAGCGCCACCGTGATGCCGGGTTCGGGGTCGCCAGCGGTTACGAACGGGATGAGCGCCTTGCGCTGGCTCTTGGCGAGTTGCTCGAATGTGGCCCGGATGCGAGACATTAAGATTTCACCGTAGGAAAAAAAGATCTACCGCTGATGCAAAGATGGCTGTTGATTGCGCGCCAGGATTCAAATCACCGCGTCCATTCTAGACCGACGGGGTCTGGTCAAAAAGATCTGGAACAGAAGGTATTCCTTCGTCTGCCTTAGGTGCTTTGCGTACCCTGGAGTTCGCGCTTCTTTCGCCGCTCCGCGCCTCGGCCACGCGCTTCTCGACGATACCAAAATAGTCCGGATTGAGCTCGAAGCCGACAAAACACCGTTCGTGCCGGATCGCAGCCACCGCCGAAGTGCCGCTGCCCATGAAGGGATCGAGCACGGTGCCGCCGGCGGGACAGCTTGCCAGCACCATGCGCTCGACGACTTCCAACGGCTTTTGCGTCGGATGATCCTCGCGTTCGCCATGCAGTCGGTGCAGACGCGATACGCTCCAGACGTCCTTGGGGTTATATCCGACCTCGAGCCATTTCTTACCGACGAATATGGGGCGCGAGCGCGCCTTCTTGGTCTCGGCGTCGTAGGGAATGCGCACCGCGTCGACGTCGAAGTGATAGTCGCGCGATTTGACGAAAAAGCCGATATTGTCGTGCACGGAGGAGAATTTGCGCGTGCTCCCGCCCATGCTCGGGACGCGGCGGTCCCATATAATTTCGTTGACCATGGTCAGCCGCGTCTTGAGGTAGCTGAAAACCTCCGGGCTATGCTGCCAGGTGAGAAACACATACAGGCTGCCGTTCGCTTTAAGCTTCGGCACCACCGCGTCTATCCAGCGCCGACTCCAGGCGAGGTACTCATGCGCACCGAGACGATCGGAATCGTTGCCGTAGTCCTTGCCCAGGCCATAAGGCGGATCGG